>NZ_JBEDNP010000009.1:0-284791 GCF_040105315.1 Pseudonocardia tropica | reverse complement strand
CCCGGCCGTCTTCGCGGACCTTCACCGTGAGCGCGTCGACCCACACGAACGTGTACGGGCCCTGGTCGAGCGGGCGCTCGCGGAACGCGGCGACCTGCCCGTCGAGGTGCGTGGCCATCTCGCTGACCTGCGAACGCGACAGCGACTTCACCCCGAGTTGTTCGGCCAGCTTCTCCACCCGCCGGGTGGAGACACCGAGTAGGTAGGCCGTGGCCACGACGGTGACCAGGGCCTGCTCGGCGCGGCGGCGGTGGGTCAGCAGCCAGTCCGGGAAATAGGAGCCCTGGCGCAGCTTCGGCACCGCCAACTCGATCGTGCCCGCTCGGGTGTCCCACTCCCGGGCCCGGTAGCCGTTGCGCTGGTTCGTCCGCTCGCTGCTGCGCTCGCCATAGCCGGCCCCGCACTGCTGATCGGCCTGCGACGACATCAACGCGTTCGCCATCGTCGCGATCATCGTCTGCAACAGATCCGGCGACACACCCGCCGAGGCGAACTCCTCGACAAGCTGGGCAGGGTCCACACTGTGTGGTGCGGCCATCGTGGTGGTCCTTCCTGGAGTTCCTTGGTCGGTACTCGAGAAAGATCACGCGGTGGCCGTCTCACGTCACGACGCCACGCCGCTCACCAGCGACGAACCCGTACACCACCTCCGCGGACGTAACCCTCCGTTCTTCGGCGAGTGTCCAACTGAGTGACAACGGAGTGGTGCGCCGCCGGACGTCCGTGGACTGTCCAGGACACATGAGCAGCACGGATGCCGATATCAGCGCTGGACACCGTCGTCGTATCGGTGCCTGGCAGTCAAGGGGTCAGGGGTTCGAATCCCCTCAGCTCCACCCGATACGAAAAGCCAGGACTCCGGTCCTGGCTTTTTTGTCGGTCCGAAGGGCCGTACTGCCTCGAGGGGCTTCGGCGCCCTCGCATCCCGCTCTGCCGTGCCCGGTGGTCCCGGACGGTGGGCACGACCGCGGCCTGCACCACGACGTGGCTCAGGACGAACGGCAGCATCCGACGTCGCGTCGCGCGGGTGAGCCCCACCCGGCGGACCCGAGCACGAGCAGCAGCACCCCGAGGGCGAACGGCCCGTCACCGGCCGCGACCCCGGCCGCCCGCGTGACGACGAGCCCGAGGACCAGCCCGGCCAGCCGACAGCGGCCTGATCAGCAGAAGGCCGCCGACACCAGGCGGACCGACTTCCGGCCTGCTCCCGGTGGCCGGCGCACGATGCCGACGCCGAGGTCGAGCGGTGCGGCTCCGCCGATCAGCTGCATCGCGGAGACGAACTCGGTGGCCCGGCCGACGCTCTCCTGCGGCATCGCCCGGGCGGCGACGAGAGAGCCGAGAAGCCCCGCGGCGGAGTCGAAGACCGATGTCGGCGTCAGAGCCGGCGGGGCACCGGGCCCACCACCCCTCCCGACGACGGGTCCGCACACCCGATCGTCGCGCTACGCTCCCGCCGGCACTGCCTGCCCGGTCGAAGGGGTGGAATCCCGGCCTGTGACGCAGTCGTGACTGCACACGCCCGGTTCCGGCATTACCTTCCGAAAGGCCCGCGACCAGCGTGAGCGACGGAGCGCGCGCGAGATCGAGGAGAGTGCATGAGCGACAGCCCTGACCCGTCGGGACCGGCGATGCGGATCGGTGTGGCCGCGGAGGCGGAGCCCGAGACCCGCGTGGCGATGAGCCCCGAGACGATCGCGAAGGTCGTCGGCCTCGGTTACGCCGTCACGGTCGAGTCCGGGGCGGGTGCCCGTGCCGGGTTCACCGACGAGGCGTACGCCGAGGCCGGTGCCGACGTCGTCGACGGTCCCGTCTGGGACACCGACATCGTGGTGCGGATCAACGCCCCGCAGCCCGACGAGATCGGCAAGCTGCGCGAGGGGGCCGTGCTGATCGCCATGCTCGCGCCGCGCTTCGAGGCCGAGCGGACCGAGGCGCTCACCGCCCAGGGCGTCACCGCACTGTCGATGGACGCGGTGCCGCGGATCTCGCGGGCCCAGTCGATGGACGTGCTGTCGTCGATGGCCAACATCGCGGGCTACCGGGCGGTGATCGAGGCGGCCCACGTGTTCGGCCGGTTCTTCACCGGTCAGGTCACCGCGGCGGGCAAGGTCCCGCCGGCGAAGGTGCTCGTGGCCGGGGCCGGCGTCGCCGGGCTCGCCGCCATCGCCGCGGCGAACAGCCTGGGTGCGGTCGTGCGGGCCACCGACCCGCGCTCCGAGGTCGCCGACCAGGTGCGGTCGCTCGGCGGCGAGTACCTGGCGGTCGAGGTGGAGCAGGAGGCATCCACCGACGGCTACGCCAAGGCCACCTCGGCGGACTACGACAAGCGCGCGGCCGAGATCTACTCCGAGCAGGCCGCGGACTGCGACATCATCATCACCACCGCACTGATCCCGGGGCGCCCCGCGCCGAAGCTGATCACCGCCGCGGACGTGGCGTCGATGCGCCCGGGGAGCGTGGTCGTCGACATGGCGGCCTCGCAGGGCGGCAACGTCGATGGCTCGGTGGCCGGCGAGGTCGTCGTCACCGACCACGGCGTGACCGTCGTCGGCTACACCGACCTGGCAGCACGGCTGCCCGCGCAGGCCTCGCAGCTCTACGGCACGAACGTGCTCAACCTGCTCAAGCTCATGACCCCGGAGAAGGACGGGCGGCTCGCGCTCGACCTGGACGACACCGTGGTCCGCGGCATCACCACCGCGCACGCGGGGGAGACGCTCTGGCCGCCGCCCGAGGTCAAGGTGAGAGCGGCGCCCGCGGCCCAGCCGGCCGAGGAGCCGACGGAGAAGGAGCCGGAGAAGCAGCGGTCGCCCTACGCGGGGCTCGCCGCCGGGATCCTCGGCGCGCTGGCGCTGTTCGCGGTCACCGCCCTGGCCCCGACCGAGCTCGCCGGGCACCTCACGGTGTTCGTGCTGGCGATCGTCATCGGCTTCTACGTCATCGGCAACGTGCACCACGCGCTGCACACGCCGCTGATGTCGGTCACGAACGCGATCTCCGGGATCATCGTCGTCGGCGCGATCCTGCAGATCGGCACCGGCGGCGACGCCCTGGTCATCGGGCTCGCCGCGGTCGCGGTGCTGCTCGCCGCCATCAACATCGTCGGTGGCTTCGCGGTGACCCGCCGCATGCTGCAGATGTTCACGAGGAGCTGAGCCGTGCAGACGTGGACCACTGCGGCGTACCTGATCGCCGCGATCCTGTTCGTGATCAGCCTCGCCGGGCTGTCGAAGCACGAGACCTCCCGCTCCGGGGTGCTGTTCGGCATCGCCGGGATGACGATCGCGCTGGTCGCCACGGCCGTCGTCGCGCTCGGCCAGGCGTCCGGGCTGGGCGTCGCACTGCTGCTGGTCGCCGTCGTCGTCGGCGGGGCGATCGGGCTCTGGCGGGCCCGCGTCGTCGAGATGACGGGCATGCCCGAGCTCATCGCGCTCATGCACAGCTTCGTCGGCCTCGCCGCGGTGCTGGTCGGCTGGAACGGCTACCTGGAGGTCGAGTCCGGTCACCTGCAGCTCGAGGGCTCGCTGCTGGGCATCCACCACGCCGAGGTCGCCGTCGGCGTCTTCATCGGCGCGGTGACCTTCACCGGCTCGGTGATCGCCTACCTGAAGCTGTCTGCGAAGATCAAGTCGGCGCCGCTGGTGCTGCCCGGCAAGAACGTCCTCAACCTCGGCGCGCTCGTGGCGTTCGCGGTGCTGACGGTGTTCTTCGTGATCTCGCCGCAGGTGTGGATCCTGACCGTGCTCACGGTGCTGGCGCTGCTGCTCGGCCTGCACCTGGTCGCCTCGATCGGCGGCGGTGACATGCCGGTCGTCGTGTCGATGCTGAACTCGTACTCCGGCTGGGCCGCCGCGGCCGCGGGCTTCCTGCTCGGCAACGACCTGCTGATCATCACCGGGGCGCTCGTCGGGTCCTCCGGTGCCTACCTGTCCTACATCATGTGCAAGGCGATGAACCGGTCGTTCATCTCGGTCATCGCCGGTGGCTTCGGGGCCACCTCCTCGGCGGCCGCCGCGGTGGAGGGCGAGCACCGCGAGGTCGACGCCGACGGCGTCGCCGAGCTGCTCGCGAACGCCGAGAGCGTCGTGATCACCCCCGGCTACGGCATGGCGGTCGCCCAGGCCCAGTACCCGGTGGCGGAGCTGACCCGATCGCTGCGCGACGCCGGCGTGAACGTGCGTTTCGGCGTCCACCCGGTCGCGGGGCGGCTCCCCGGGCACATGAACGTGCTGCTCGCCGAGGCCCAGGTGCCCTACGACATCGTCCTGGAGATGGACGAGATCAACGACGATCTCGCCGAGACCGACGTCGTGCTCGTCATCGGGGCCAACGACACGGTCAACCCGGCCGCGTCGGAGGACCCGGCTTCGCCGATCGCCGGAATGCCGGTGCTGCGGGTGTGGGACGCCAAGGACGTCATCGTCTTCAAGCGGTCCATGGCCACCGGGTACGCGGGCGTGCAGAACCCGTTGTTCTTCCGCGACAACACCCAGATGTTGTTCGGCGACGCCAAGGAGCGCGTGCAGGACATCCTGTCCTCGATCAAGAGCCTGACGAAGACGGGCTGACCGGCGGGCGACTTCACCCGGGCGGGGCGCAGGTGTTACCGAGCCGACTCCTGCGCTCCGCTTGCCCGGAACGTCCGGTGGGCACTCTGTGTCCATGAGCGAGAGCAGCACGCAGCACGCGAACACGACCTGGCCCCACCCCGAGAGCGAGCAGGCGCGCCACGACGGGCGCTACACCCCGGTCGCCCGGGCCGGGCACCGCGGACACCGGTCCGACGACCCGTCCTCCTCGATGCGGGACTGACCACCGCACCACCACGCCCGGTCCGCAGCCGGATCGGGCCCGATGAGAACCGGTCGCCGTCACCCGCCCTCGGGCGTGGGGTGCGGCGACCCTGTCGTTCCGGGACCTCGCGCGCCTCAGGACGCGGGGATGCAGAGCCCCGGACAGCGGCCGATCCGGCCCCGGAACGAGACGGTGGTCCCGTCCGGCCCCGGCTCCACCCGTACGTCCTCCGCGACCGCCTCGATCATCCCGATGCCCCGTCCGCGGTGGCCGGGATCGGTGGGTGGGTCGCGCCAGCGCCCGCGGTCGCTGACCTCCATCCGTACCCGGAGCCCCTCGGCCTCACCGCGCAGCAGGACCGTCGCGGCCCCGTCCGAGCCCGCGGCCCCGTAGGCGTGCTCGATGCTGTTCGAGACCGCCTCGTTCACCGCCAGGACGAGGTCCTCCACGGTCGGGCACTGCTGGTCGGTCCCGCACAGCGACGCGAGCCACCTCCCCGTCTCCCGGCGGGAGCGACCTGCCGACCCGGGTTCGACGGGCAGCTCGACACTCAGAGTCGGGGACATGGGAGTGCAGTACCCACCAGGTCGCCGTGCAACTCATCGGAGTGACCGCCGATCGACAGTCGACCAGGTCACGCGAAGTTCGACATGCGCGCCCACGACACCCGGCCTACCGTCGGCCGGTGATGGCAGTCGATCATCGCCGGCCGCGGAGACGGCATGGCTGAGCCGAGCACGCACGCCGGGGGAACCGCGGTGTCGCGCGCCGACGACACGGTGGGGGACCCGGTGGACGGCACGAGCGGCGACTTCGCCGACGGCACGACCGGGCACGTCGCGACCGCGCACACCGGTCCCGGGGACCCGGCGCAGGAGGCCGCCGGACACGGTCCCGGGGACGCGGACACCCGCCCCGACGAATACGCCCACCTCGTCGCGCCCCTGCACGCCTTCGCCGCCGCCGACCCCGACGACCCGGAACGGGAGCGGCTGCGCTCCGAGCTGGCGAGGGGCTTCCACCCGGTGGTCCGGCACATCGCCGGGCGCTACCGGCACCGCGGTGAGCCCGTCGAGGACCTGGAGCAGGTCGGCACGATCGGGCTGCTCAACGCCCTGGACCGGTTCGACCCGGGCCAGGGCACCCCGTTCCTGGCCTACGCCGTCCCCACGATCACCGGGGAGATCCGCCGGTACTTCCGCGACCGCACCTGGTCGATGCGTGTGCCACGGCGGCTCAAGGACATCCAGAGCCGCATGACCCGCGCCCAGGAGGAGCTGGCCTCGCGGCACGGCCGTGCCCCCAAGGTCTCCGAGCTCGCCGAGCACCTCGGCATCAGCCGCGAGGAGGTCATCGAGGGGCTCCAGGCCCAGGACTCCTACCGGTCGGACTCGCTCGACCAGCTCGTCGGCGACACCGACAACCCGCTCGGCGAGATCGTCGGGGGCATCGACGCCGGGATGGACGCGGTCGAGGCCCGCGAGTCGCTGCGCCCCGCCCTGCGCAAGCTCCCCGAGCGGGAGCGGACCATCCTCATGCTGCGGTTCTTCGGCAACCAGACCCAGACCCAGATCGCCGCCCAGGTCGGGCTGTCGCAGATGCACGTGTCGCGGCTGCTCGCCCGGACCCTGGTGACCCTGCGCGGCCACCTCGCCGACGAGCAGACCCACCACGACGGGGTGCCCGAGGCCGGCTGACCCCCGTCCGCTACGACGACCGGGTGGCCGTGGTGGTCCGACCGGGTCAACCCGACCGGTCGTGATCACCTGGCCGTCACCTGCGCGTTTCCTCAGCGGCCTCCCGGGGCACCCTGTCGTGCTCCGCGCGCGCCGTCGCCCGTCCACCGGGCCGCGGTGCCGCGCATCCGACGACATCAGCGAGACCGTCGTCCCGCGACCCGCGCCCGCACCTCCGCGGCCGGTCGGTGCTCCCACCGGCCGGTCCCGCGTCGTGCCACCGGTCGGCGGTCGCGACGACAGGAGAGGACCCGGGTATGGCCGTGCAGGAGAAGACGTTCGCCACCAAGCGTGACCGCAAGGAGGCGGAGCGGTCGCTGGCCGCGTCCGCCGAGCGCGTCGAGGCGGCGGCCGCCAAGGCGGAGCGGGCCGCTGCGAAGGCGCAGCAGGCCGCGCTCGTCGCGGCCGGTGCCGCCGGTGCCGCCGGTGCCGCCGGTGCCGCCGGTGCCGCCGGTGCCGCCGGTGCCGCCGGTGCCGCCGGTGCCGCCGGTGCCGCCGGTGCCGCCGGTGCCGCCGGTGCGGCCCACGAGGCCGGAACGTCGGCGACGGACGCGAAGGCCGGGAAGAAGGCCGGCGCGAAGGCCGGGAAGAAGGCCGACGCGAAGAAGGGCAAGAAGGGCGGCCGGAAGGCCGTCGAGGCCGCGAAGGCCGACACGAAGAAGGCCCGCCGCGCGGAGGAGAAGAACGCCGAGAAGGCCGTCCGCGCCGCGGAGAAGGCCGAGAAGAAGGCCCGCAAGCAGGCGAAGGCCGAGCGTGCCGAGCAGGAGAAGGCCGCGGCCGCGGAGAAGAAGGCCGCCAAGAAGGCCAAGGCCGCGCGGCTGGAGAAGGTCGCCAAGCGCGACGCCGCCGCGAAGGCGGAGAAGAAGGCCCGCAGGCTGGCGAAGGAGCAGGTCGTCGCCGGCCGGCCGGGCAGTGGGGTCGGTACGCCCGAGACGACGCCCGCCGAGCGGGAGAACCGTCGTCGCGAGGCCGAGCAGGAGGCGGGCCGGCTCGCCTCCGCGGCCGAGCACAAGGCCACCGCCGAGCGCCCCGCCGAGGTGCACCACACCAACGGCCTGCGTCTCTGACGGCACACCGCAGCCACCGGCGACGCCCGGGCCCGGCCGGGCCCGGGCGTCGCCGTGTGTCAGACCTGCACACCTGACGGGATGTTCAGGCTTGCACGATCGAACGACGTGGCCGTAGCGTTCTCCCGTGCACATCGCCGAGGGCTATCTGCCGCCGCTGCACGCGGCGGCCTGGACCGTCGTCGCCGCGCCGTTCGTCGTGCACGGCGCCCGAGCCGTGGTACGCCGCGTGCGGGAGGACCCGGACACCAAGCTGCTGCTCGCCGCGGCCGGCGCGTTCACCTTCGTCCTGTCGGCGCTCAAGATCCCGTCGGTGACCGGGTCGTCGTCGCACCCGACCGGCACCGGGCTGGGCGCGGTGCTGTTCCGACCACCGGTGATGGCCCTGCTCGGGACGGTGGTGCTGTTCTTCCAAGCCGTCCTGCTCGCCCACGGCGGGCTCACCACCCTCGGTGCCAACGCCTTCTCGATGGCGATCGCCGGGCCGTGGATCGCCTACGGTGCCTACGTCGTGGTCCGCAGGCTCGGGGGCTCGCTGGGGCCCGCGGTGTTCGCCGCGGCCTTCCTCGGTGACCTCGGCACCTACACGATCACCAGCGCGCAGCTCGCGCTCGCGTTCCCCGACCCCACTTCCGGCTTCGGCGGAGCCTTCGTCACCTTCGCCTCGATCTTCTCGATCACGCAGATCCCGCTGGCCGTGGCCGAGGGGCTGCTGACCGTGCTCGTCGTGCGGCTGCTCGTGCGCATCACCCCGGACGAGCTGCGCCGCCTCGGCGTGCTGCGCCCGGCCGCGGGCACCGACACCGGCGGCCCCGCCCCGGCCGCGACCGCGCAGGGCCCGGAGAAGGAGGCGTCGGCGTGAGCCGCTCGACCGTCGTGAACATCCTGCTGGTCGTCGCCGTCGTCGCGTTGTTCGCGGTGCCGGTGCTGTTCGTGCCCGGCGAGTACGCCGGGTCCGACGGCCAGGCGGGCGAGGCGATCGAGGCCACCGGCTACCAGCCGTGGTTCAGCCCGGTGTGGGAGCCGCCGTCGGGCGAGATCGAGTCCGGCATCTTCGCGATGCAGGCCGCGGCCGGCGCGGGCGTGCTCGGCTACTGCATCGGCGTCGCCCGCACCCGCAGCCGGGAGAAGGCCGCCCGGCAGACCTGATGCTGCTGATCGACGAGACCGCCCACGCCGGCCGCTGGCGGTCCCGGCACCCCGGGGAGAAGGCGTTCCTCGCCCTGGGGCTGCTGCTGCTCGCCGTCGTGCTCCCGCCGTGGCCGGGGGCCGTGCTGACCGGAGCCGCGGCGCTGGCGCTGCTGCTGGGCGGGGCACGGGTGCCGTGGCGGACCACGCTGCGGCTGCTCGCGCTCCCACTCGGGTTCGTGATCGTGGGAGCGCTGCCGCTGCTCGTGACCGTGGGCGGGGACCCGTGGCTCGCGCTCGCTCCGGGCGGACCGGCCCGGGCGGCCGCGCTCGTCGGGCGCTCGCTGGCGGCGGTGTCCTGCCTGATCCTCTTCGCCGCGACGACACCGCTCGCGGACACCCTGCCCCGGCTGCGGTGGGTGCCGCCGGCCGTCCTGGAGATCACCCTGCTCGTCTACCGGATGCTGTTCCTGCTGCTGGACTCGCTGACCGCGGTCCGGGAGGCGCAGTCCCTCCGGATGGGGTTCCGGACGCGGCGGACCACCTTCCGCTCGCTGGCCGGGCAGGGCGGAGCCGTGTTCGTCCGCGCCTTCGAGCGGGCCCGCCGCCTCGAGGCGGGCCTCGCCTCCCGCGGCTACGACGGCTCGCTGCGCGTCCGGGTACCCACCCGCACCGTCTCGCCCGCCTTCGTCGCGGCGAGCGCGGTGCTGCTCGTCGCCGTCCCGGTCCTGGCCCTGGTGATCGCCGCGTGACCGCGGTCCTGGAGGCCCGCGGGCTGGTCTTCGCC
The DNA here is from genome assembly GCF_040105315.1 of Pseudonocardia tropica. Classification (NCBI taxonomy): domain Bacteria; kingdom Bacillati; phylum Actinomycetota; class Actinomycetes; order Pseudonocardiales; family Pseudonocardiaceae; genus Pseudonocardia; species Pseudonocardia tropica. Next base: position 275,276 of record NZ_JBEDNP010000009.1, on the reverse strand, counting down.
TACCCGGACGGGCCGGTCGTGCTCGACGGGGCGGACCTGGTCGTCGACCCGGGGCGCAGGCTCGCCGTGCTCGGCCCCAACGGTGGCGGCAAGACCACCCTGTTCCGGCTGCTGCTCGGGCTGCTCGCCCCGTCGGCCGGACAGGTCCTGCTCGACGGCGAGCCGGTCCGGCGCACCCGCCGCGGGCTGGTGCGGCTGCGCGAGTCCGCCCAGCTCGTCCTGCAGGACCCCGACGACCAGCTGTTCTCCGCCGACGTCGCGCAGGACGTGTCGTTCGGCCCGCTGAACCTCGGTCTCGACGAGGCCGAGGTCGACGCCCGGGTGCACGACGCGCTGTCCGCCGTCGGCGTCGCCGAGCTCGCCGACCGGCCGACGCACCGGCTGTCCTTCGGGCAGCGCAAGCGGGTCGCGATCGCCGGGGCCCTCGCCGTCCGGCCCCGGGTGCTGGTGCTCGACGAGCCGACCGCGGGTCTGGACCCGGCCGGGGTGGAGGAGCTCGTCGTCGTGCTGGAGGACCTGCAGCGCGCCGGGACCGCGGTCGTGCTGTCCACCCACGACGTCGACCTCGCCCACCGCTGGGCCGACGACGTCGCCGTCGTCGCGCGCGGGCGGGTCCGGCGCGGTCCGGCGGCGGAGATCCTCGGGGACGCCGCGCTCCTCGCCGGAGCCCGGCTCGGTCCGGCCTGGGCACCCGCCGTCGCGCGGCTGCTCGCGCTGGCGGGACACCCCGGCGCGGCCCCCGGCACGGCGGCGGAGCTGCACGAGCTGGTGTCGGGACTTGCGAGCCGGGAGACACCGGCGAGAGGGTGACGCCATGACCGTCCCGGAGCCCCTGCCCGACCCGGCGGACGAGATCGACCTGACGCTCCCCAACCCGGCCCGCGTCTACGACTACATGCTCGGCGGTGCCCACAACTTCGCCACCGACCGGGAGTTCGCCGAGCGCGTGCTCGCCGCGCTGCCCGACACCCGGGAGCTCGCGCTCGCCAACCGGGCCTTCCTCGGCCGCGCGGTGCGGGTGTGCCTCGACCGCGGGCTGCGCCAGTTCCTCGACCTCGGCTCCGGCATCCCCACCGCCGAGCCGGTGCACGAGATCGCCCACCGGGCCGACCCGGCGGCGCGTGTCGCCTACGTCGACGTCGAGCCGGTGTCGGTCGCGATGAGCCGTCAGATCCTGACCGGTGTGGACGGTGCCTCGATCACCGCCGCCGACCTCACCGACGCCGAGGCCGTGCTCGCCGCGCCGGGTGTGGCGGGCCTGCTCGACCCGGCCGAGCCGGTCGCCGTGCTCGCGGTGTCCGTGCTGCACTTCGTCCGCGACGACGACCTGCTCGGCGTCCTGTTCGACCGCTACGCGACGGCGTTCGGGCCCGGCAGCATGCTCGTCGTGTCGCACGGCAGCACCGACGTCGACGACCCGCACACCGCCGAGCGGATGCGCACCATCGAGCGGCTCACCCGGGACACCGCGCAGCCGGCGCGCTCCCGGGACCGGGCCCTGCTGCGCAGGCTGCTCGTCGACCGGCCCGGGCACCGGCTGGAGCTGCTGGAACCGGGCCTGGTCGACGTCAGCGACTGGCGGGCCGAGGACGGGCAGCCGGGCGCCGGGCGCGCCGGGATGTACGCGGTCGTCGGCGAGGTCGTCCCGCGACGGTAGGCCGGGTCAGTCCCGGTAGACGCCCTGGCGCTGCTCCGTGAACGCGCTGACGGCCTCGGTCAGGTCGGCCGAGACCAGCTGGCCGCCGTTCCAGGTGGCGATCTGGTCGAGCCCGTCGGCGACCGAGTGATCGCGGGCGTAGGTGATCGCGTACTTGGTGCCGCGCAGCGCCAGCGGCGACTTCGCGGCCAGCGACGCGGCCAGCCCGGCGACGCCCGCCTCCAGCGCGTCGGCGTCGGCGTACACGCCGTTGACCAGGCGCAGCTCCTTCGCCTCGGTGCCCGGCACCGGCCGGCAGGTGTAGGCCATCTCGCGGGCCACGCCCTCGCCGACGATCCGCGGCAGCCGCTGCAGCACGCCCACGTCGGCGGCCAGGCCCATGTCGACCTCCTTCAGCACGAACGACGCGTCGGCGGTCGCGTAGCGCAGGTCGCAGGCCACGGCCAGGTCCAGGCCGGCCCCGATGCAGACGCCCCGGATCGCGGCGACGACCGGCTTCCGGCAGCGCTCGACCGCGGTCAGACAGTCCTGCAGGGCGAGAATGGTGCGGCGCAGCGCGTCGGCGCCGTGCCCCGTCGAGTCGTCCGACGCGGTCTCGCGCAGCCCGCCCAGCATCGACACGTCGATGCCCGAACAGAAGTGCCGCCCGTTGCCGCTGATCACCACGACCCGCACGGCGGGGTCGGCGTCCAGCTCGCGCACCGCGTCGCGCAGTCCGAACCACATCGGCTCGTGCAGCGCGTTCGCCGCCTTCGGGCGGTCCAGGCGCAGCCGCGCGACCCCGTCCGCCACCTCGACCGCGATCCCCGTCGGTTCACCCATGTCGCGCCACTCCGTCCTCGTCGCCGGTCCTCGCTGCGGAGGCTACCGGTAGGTAACCCCCGGCCGGCAGGATGCGGCGGTGCGGGGCGTCGCTGCTGTTCCTCGACGGGGCCCCGGCGCTGTGGCTGCTGTTCGCGGCCCGGTTCCTGCAGGGGCCGGCGTGCGGTGCGGTGTTCTCGGTGGGCAGCGCCTGGCTGCAGGACCTCGCCGGGCCGGACGGCGCGCCGCGGGCCGCGCGGGCGGCGCCGGTCGCCCAGACCGCCGGCTTCTGCCTCGGGCCGCTGACCTCCGGGCCGCTGCCGCTGGTCCTGCCCTACCTCGTGCACGTGGCGCTGCTGGTGGTGGCGGTCGCCGCGGTGCTCGCCGCCGCGGCCGCGGTCACCGCCGGGTGGCTCGCGGTCCGCTCCGGCGACCCGGACCGGGCACCCGGTCCCGGCCGGTCCCCGGACGCCCCGCCGTCCTAGGCTCGTCGGGTGCCCGACCTGACCAGCACCGCCAACCCGCGCGTCAAGAACCTGGTCCGGCTGCGCACCCGTCGCCACCGCGACGCCGCCGGTGTCACCGTGATCGAGGGGCACGACGAGCTGGCCCTGGCGCTCGACGCCGGCGTCGAGCCGACCGAGGTGTACTGGGCGCCGGACCTGGTGCGCTCCGAGGACCTGCTCGGGCGCATGCCCGGCGCGCGGACGTTCTCGGTGAGCCGCGAGGTGTTCGCCCGCATCGCCTACCGCGAGTCCCCGGACGGCTGGCTCGCCGTCGCCCCGGCCCCCGGGCGCCCGCTCGACGAGCTGGACCTCGGCCCGGACCCGCTCGTGCTGGTCGCCGAGGGCGTCGAGAAGCCCGGCAACGTCGGCGCCATGCTGCGCACCGCCGAGGCGTGCGGGGTCGACGCCGTCGTGATCGCCACCGCCGAGCGCGGGGGCACCGACTTCGCCAACCCCAACGTGGTCCGCGCGTCCAAGGGGACGGTGTTCGCGGTCCCGGTCGCGTCGGCGTCCACCGCGCAGGTGCTGGACTGGCTGGACCGCCGGGGGATCCGCTCGTTCGTCACCACCCCGGCGGGGACGACCGCGCTCGCCGCCACCGACCTGACCGGGCCGACGGCGCTGGTCGTCGGCACGGAGGCGACCGGGGTGACCGACGCGTGGCTGGAGCGGGCCGGGGCCACCGTGGTCATCCCGATGCACGGGCGGGTCAACTCGCTCAACGCCTCCATCGCCGCGGCCGTCGTGCTGTACGAGGCGGTCCGCCAGCGAGCGGGTACGCCGGAACGCTGACGCGCGGGCCGGCCCCGCTGCGTAGCCTGCGCAGCCATGCCCTCTGTGCGCGACGTGCTCGTGGCCCTCGCCGCCTGCGCCGCCGCCGTCGCGGGTGCGCTGCTCGCCGAGCCGTCCGCGCGGCCGCTCCTGCCGTGGGGCGCCCTGCTCGTGGTGGCCGCGGGGGCCGCGCTGTGCTGGCGCTCGCGCCGACCGGTCGCCGTGCTCGTCGCGGTGATGGTGCCGACGGCCCTCTACTACTGGCTCGGCCACCCCGACGGGCCGGCGTCGCTGCTGGTCGCGGTGGCGGTCTACACCGTCGCGAGCCGCGTCCCGTGGCCGCGCGCGGTGCTCACCGGGGTGGTCGTGGTCGTCGTCTGGGCCGGTGCGGACCTGGCGCTGGCCGCGGCCGGCGGGCGGCCCGGGTACGACCACCACTGGTGGATCGCGGCGACCGTCGGGTGGGGCGTCGCGGTCGGTGCGCTGCGCCGGGCCGCGCAGGCCACCGCCGGGCGCGCCGAGGAACGGCTCGCCCGCCGCGTCGAGCAGGAGCGGCTGCGGATCGCCCGCGACGTGCACGACGTCGTCTCGCACAGCCTGTCGATGATCGTCGTTCAGGCCGGGGTCGGTGCGCACGTCGCGGGGCGGCGCCCGGAGGAGGCCGTCGCCGCGCTCGAACGGATCCGCGACACCGGCGCCGCGGCCCTGCGGGAGCTGCGCGGCACGTTGGCGCTGCTGCGCGACGAGGACGAACCGGTCGGCGGCGGCCTGGACCGGCTCGACGAGGTCGTGCACGCCGGGCGCGCCGCCGGGCTCACCGTCACGGTCACCGGGGACCCGGGCCGGTTGCCCGGTGAGGTCGACCGGACGGCGTTCGCCGTCGTCCGCGAGGCGGTGACCAACACCGTGCGGCACGCCCCGTCGGCCACCCGGGTCGACGTGCGGCTCGACCGTCGCCCCGCCGCGCTGCACCTGCGCGTCAGCGACGACGGCGGGCCGCCCGCGCCGCCCGCGGAGCGGGGCCGGCCGGACGGCCAGGGCCTGCGCGGGCTCGCCGAGCGCGCCGCCGCCCTGGGCGGGGAGCTGTCGGCCGCCCCCGCCGCCGGGGGGCACGTCGTGACCGCGACGCTGCCGCTGCGCGGGGAGGCCCCGGCGTGAGCGACGTGCGGGTGCTGGTGGCCGACGACCAGCCGCTGATCCGGGCCGGGCTGCGGGTCCTGCTGGAGACCGAGGACGGCTACGCGGTCGCCGCCGAGGCCGCGGACGGTGCCGAGGCGGTACGCCGCGCCCGCGAGACCCGCCCGGACGTGGTGCTCATGGACGTCCGGATGCCCGGCACCGACGGTCTCGACGCGCTCGAGGCGATCACCGCCGATCCACTCCTGGCGGGCACCCGGGTGATCGTGCTGACCACCTTCGACCTCGACGAGTACGTGTACCGGGCGCTGCGCGGCGGGGCCAGCGGCTTCCTGCTGAAGGACACCGACCCGGTGTCACTGCTGCGGGCGGTCGAGCTCGTGCACGCCGGGGAGGCGCTGCTCGCGCCGTCGGTCACCCGCCGGCTCATCACCGAGTTCGCCCGCAACGGCCCGGCCGCTCCCCGGCCGGCCGAGCGCCTCGCCGTGCTGACCGCCCGCGAGCGGGAGGTGCTCGAGTACGTCGGGCGGGGCCGCACCAACGGTGAGATCGCCGCCGCGCTGGTCATCAGCCCGGCGACCGCCCGCACCCACGTCGGCCGGCTGCTGACCAAGCTCGACGCCCGGGACCGGGTGCAGCTCGTCGTCATCGCGCACGAGACGGGGCTCGTCGGGCGCTGACCCCGAGGTCCCCCCGGGGGGCCTACGTCGGTGCGCGTAGGGCCGGGTGACGTCCGCGGGCCGACGCGCCGGCCGCGGCCCGGCGGCACGCTCGACGCCATGACCTCCGCGTTCGACCGCCGCACCCTGCTGGTGGGCCTCCTCGCCGGCGCGGCTCTGGCCGGGACCGGCATCGCGGTGTCGCCGGGATCCGGGGTACCCCGGTCGGCGCCGCGGCCCGCCCCGCCGCCCCGGCCGCTCGCCGTCCCGCCCCTCGCACCGTCCACCTCGGACGGCGGGGTGCGGACCTTCCGGCTCACCGCCGCCCCGGGGTCCGCCGCCCTCCTCCCCGGCGCCGCGACACCGACCTGGGGCTACGGGCTCCCGTTCGGCGGCCCCACCCTGCGCGCCGCCCGCGGCGAACGGGTCCGGGTGCACGTGACCAACCGGCTGCCGGAGACGACGACCGCGCACTGGCACGGCATGACGCTGCCCGCCGCGGCGGACGGCGGGCCGCACCAGCCGATCGACCCCGGCGCCACCTGGAGCCCGGAGTGGACGGTCGAACAGCCCGCCGCGACGCTCTGGTACCACCCGCACCCGCACGGGGCGACCGAGCGGCACGTGCACCGCGGTCTGTCGGGGCTGTTCCTGCTCGACGACGCCGACGGTCCCGTCACCGCGCTGCCGCACCGCTACGGCCTCGACGACATCCCCGTCGTCGTCACCGACCGGACGTTCACCGCGGACGGCGCGTTCGACGAGGAGCACCGCAGCGCGCACGGCCTGGTCGGGGACACGGTGCTGGTCAACGGCACCGTCGCCCCCTACCTGACCGCGACGACGGCGCGGGTCCGGCTCCGCCTGCTCGACGCCTCACCGGCGCGCAGCTACCGGTTCGCCCGGTCCGACGGGCGCCCGCTGCTGCTCGTCGGCACCGACTCCGGGCTGCTCCCCGCGCCGCTCGCGGTGCCCGACGTGCAGCTCACCCCGGGCGAGCGCGCCGAGGTGCTGCTCGACCTCGAACCCGGGCGGCCGGTGGTGTTGCGCTCCCTGCCGCAGGACCTCGGCGCGGTGTCCGGGACCGAGCGTTCCGCGGGGGCCTCCGACACCCTCGACGTCCTGCGGATCCTGCCCGCGGACGTCCTCGAACCCGCTCCGCCGCTGCCGGAGGTGCTACCGCACGAGCCGGGGCCCGACCCGGCCGCGGTGACCGCGGCACGCCGCCTGGAGCTGGGCGACGACACGATCGACGGGAGGACCATGGACACCGGCCGGATCGACGCGGTGGTCCCCGCGGGGGCCGTCGAGGTGTGGGAGATCGCCAACACCCACACCCGCCCGCACAACCTGCACGTGCACGACGCGCGGGGCCAGGTGCTGTCCGCGGCCGGACGCGACGTGCCCGCGGCGGAGCGGGGTTGGAAGGACACGGTGTACGTCGCGCCGCGGACGACGACCCGGGTGCTGCTGCGGTTCGGGCGGCACACCGACCCGCACACGCCGTACATGTACCACTGCCACCTGCTCTACCACGAGGACCGCGGGATGATGGGCCAGTTCGTGGTGGTGGAGCCGGGCGGGCGCGCCGGACCGGTCCGCACCCGCGCCGGGGTCGGACCGCACGGCGGCGGCCACCATGGGTAGGGCCGTCGCCGCGCTGCCGTTCCGGGTGGTCGCGGTGCTGGGCGGGGTGATGGTGCTCGCCCAGGTGGTGCTGGCAGGGGCGGTCCTCGACGCCGCCGACGGCGCGACGACCGGCCACGCCGGCGTCGGCGGGACGCTGATCGTGGTCGCGATGCTGCAGGCCGTCCTCGCGGTGCCCGCCGCATGGCCGGGCGGGCTGCCCGGCTGGCCGGTCGCGGCGGCCGCCGCGCTCGTCGTCGCCGACATCGCCCAGGTCGCCGTCGGGCACGCCGGCCTGCTGGCGGTGCACGTCCCGCTGGGCGTCGCGATCGTCGCCGGCCAGCTGGTGCTGGCCGGGCGGGCGCTGCTCCCCGCGCGGCGCCCGCGGCCCGCGCCGGTCAGCCGGTGAGCTCGGCGCGCAGCGCCTTCTTGTCGGTCTTGCCGATGCCGGTCAGCGGGATCCGCCCGACGAACTCGATGCTGCGCGGGACGTACATGTCGCCTGCCCGGTCGGCGACCAGCCCGGTCAGCTCGTCCGCGCTCGGCGCCGGGAAGTCGGCGACGACGGCGGCGTGCACGGTCTCGGTGCCGTCGTCGTCGGGCACCCCGAAGACCGCGGCGTGCCGGACGGCCGGGTGCTCCATGAGCAGGTCCTCCAGCTCGGAGGTGTACACGTGCCCGCCCACGACGACGATCATGTCCTTGACCCGGTCGAGCAGGTGCAGGTAGCCGTCGGCGTCCTGGCGGGCGACGTCGCCGGTCCGCACCCACCCGTCGACGACGGTGGCGGCGGTCAGCTCCGGCTGCTTCCAGTAGCCGTCCATCTCCATGCCGGTGCGCACCCACAGCTCGCCGCGCCCGCCGGGCGCGACGGGGGCGCCGTCGGCGTCGCGGATGGAGATCCCGGTGGTCGGGATGGGCCGGCCCACGGTCTCCAGTAGCTCGGGCCGGGTGTGCTCCTCGGGGCTCAGCGCGCTGATCCCACCGGCCTCGGTCTGGCCGTAGAACTGGGCGAGGACCGGGCCGAACCGTTCGACGGCCTGCGCGATCCGGCGCGGCGCGGCGGGCGCACCGCCGTAGACGAGCGAGCGCAGCGACGAGGTGTCGGTGCGGTCGATGTCGGGGTGGTCGAGCAGCCGGTAGATCAGCGGCGGGAGCAGGAAGGTGTGCGTGATGCGCTCGCGCTCGAGCGCCGCGAGGAAGGCGCCGGGCTCGAAGCGGTCCTGCAGCACGACGGTGCCGCCGCCGGTCAGCGTGCGGTCGGCCAACGACCCGCCGACGTGCGCGACGGGGGTGGCGACCAGCAGCCGGGAGCCGGCGTCACCACCGCCGAACCCGCCCCGCCTGCGCAGCTCCGCACCGCGACGGTGGTGGTCGAAGGTGTAGGTGATGCCCTTCGGGTGGCCGGTGGTGCCGCCGGTGTGCCGGATCTGCTCGATCGCGTCCGGCCGGGCGCGGCCCCGCACCGGTGCGGTGGACGCCGTCGCGGCCTCGGCCGTCACGTCGGTGTCGGCGCCGTGCGGGCCGAGCCAGAGCACGTCGACGCCGGGGACCAGCGCGAGGACGGGCTCGGCGGCCGACGCGGCGTCGGCGTCGGCGAGGACGAGCGGCGCCTCGACGTCGTCGACGATGCGGGCCTGCGCGGCGGCGGACAGGCCCTCGTGCGGCTGGGTGATGCCCGCACCGAGCAGCGTCACCGCGCACCGCGCGACGACCGCCTCGGGGGTGTTGCCGGCCAGCAGCGCCACGACCCGGCCCGGCTCGACCCGGCCGTCGAGGGCGTGGGCGAGCCGGTGCACGGAGTCCACGAGCTCGCCCGCGGTGATCCGGCGGTCGCGGTGTAGGAGAGCCTCGCGGCCGCGGTCGGCGGCGAGGGCGTCGAGGAGCTCCTCGACGTCGCTGTGCAGCGTGGTCACGCTGTGCGGGGCGGTGCCGTCGCGCGGGGCGGTGGCGCTGTCCAGACCGGCGGACATGTCCGGGCTCCTCTCGACGAGATCGTTGTCTTACGCAACGATCAACTCGAGGGCAGGCTTCCCGGGGGTGATCTGATCGACACCTCTCGCTCGTGTGACCTGCCTGGCGGTCCTCAGGCGGCCAGGGCGAGCTCCTCGCGCCGCTCGGCGCGCTCCATCCGGACCGCCACCCCCAGCGCGGCCAGCCCCAGCAGCGGCAGGACGGTCGCGACCGCGGCGGGTGCGGTCCAGCCCCATCCGGCGGCCAGCACCAGGGCGCCCAGCGCGGCCCCGAGGGCGTTGGAGACGTTGAACGCGGCGTGGTGCAGGGCCGCGCCCAGGGTCGGGCCGTCGCGCCCGGCGTCCATCAGCCGCGTCGCCAGGGCCGGGGTGGTCGCGGTGGTGGTGAACGCCAGCGCGAACAGCGCCAGCAGGGCGAGCACCGGCGACGACGCCGTCACCGCGAACACCGCCATCGCGACCGCGGCCGAGGCGAGCCCGGCCGCGATCGTGCGCACCGGGGCGGCCTCGGCCAGCCGGCCGCCGACCTGGTTGCCCAGGGTCATGCCGACCCCGAACACCGCCAGTGCGAGCGGCACCGCGGAGACGGCCAGGCCGGACACCTCGGTGAGCACCGGGGTGATGTAGCTGTACACGGCGAACGAGCCGCCGAACCCGGTCGCGATGACCGCCATCGTGATCCAGACCTGGCCGCGGCGCAGCGCCGACAGCTCACCCAGCACCGAGCCGCGGTGCTCGTCGCGCACGTCGGGGACCAGGCGCCACACGGCCAGCATCGTGAGCGCCGCGACGGCCCCGACGGTCAGGTAGGCCGCGGGCCAGCCCGCGTTCTGGCCGAGCCAGGTCGCGCCCGGCACACCGACGATGTTGGCGATCATCAGCCCGCTCATCACCGTCGCGATCGCCCGTGGCCGCCGTTCGCGGGGGACCAGGGAGGCGGCGAGCACCGAGGCGGTGCCGAAGTAGGCGCCGTGCGGGAGGCCGGCCAGGAAACGGGTGGCGACGAAGGTGCCGAAGGTCGGGGCGAACGCCGACGCCACGTTGGTCACCGCCAGCGCGCCCGCCAGGGCCAGGACGAGGTGCTTGCGGGGCCACCGCGCGCCGAGCACGGCGAGCACCGGAGCGCCGACGACGACGCCGAGCGCGTAGGCGCTGATGGCCGTGCCGGCCTGCGGCACGGTGGCGCCGAGGTCGGCGGCGAAGGCCGGCAGCAGACCCATCGAGGCGAACTCGGTGGTGCCGACGGCCAGACCGCCTAGGGCCATCGCGGCGAGCGCGGGCCCGGTGGTGGGAGACTGGGACGAGGTGAGAGCCTTTTTCATCGCGACACGAGGATAAATCCTGGCAGGCCGGAGGTGTCAAACGAGATGACGTCGATGTCGGCCGGTTCACGTCCGAGCACGGAGGGCCCCGGGCGCGCCGAGACCGACCGCTGGCGCGCCACCGCCGAGGTCCTGGACGAGGTCCGCCGCGAACCCGGCCTCACCCGCGTCGAGCTCGCGCGGCGGCTGCGCCTGGCCAGCGGCTCGGCCACCGAGATCGCGGCCCGGCTGCGCGACCTCGGCTGGGTCACCGAGGAGCGCGCCCCCTGCGGCGGCCGCGGGCGGCCGACCACGACCCTGACTCCCAACCCGGACGGGCCGGGCGTCGTCGCGGTCGACGTGCGGTTCGAGGGCTGGCGGGCCGGGTTCGCCGGGCTCGACGGGACCCCGGTCGCGGTGCGCTCGGGGCGGCACCGCCGTCGCGACCCCGACGCCGTCGCCGCGGAGCTGGACGGGGTGGTGGCCGAGCTGGTGGCCGCCGCGGCCGGCCCGGTGGTGGCGGTGGGGATCGGGATCGCCGCGACCGTCGTCGACGAGCACATCGCCGAGGCCGGGGGCGGCCAGGGCTGGAGCCCGCTGGACGTGCGCCGGATCGGCGCCGGGCTGGGGCTGCCGGTGCTGGTCGGCAACGACGCGAACCTCGCCGGCGTCGCCGAGGTCCGCGACGGCGCCGCCGCCGGTGCGCGCACCGCGCTGTTCGTGACCGTCGAGGTCGGCATCGGCGGCGCGCTGGTGCTCGACGGGTGCGCCCAGACCGGCGCCCGGGGCGCCGCGGGGGAGCTGGGGCACCTGCCGTTCGGCGACCCCGGCGCGGGCTGCGTCTGCGGCGCCCGCGGCTGCTGGACGACCGGGGTCGACGGCCGGGCGCTCGCCGTGCTGCTGGGCGAACCACAGCCGGACGCGCCCTACACCTACACCCGCGCGGTCCTCGACCGCGCCGCCGCCGGGGAGCCCGGCCCGTCGGCGGCGGTGACCTCGGCGTCGGCGTCGCTGGCCCGTGGGATCGCCGGGCTGGTCAACGCGCACGACCCGGAGGTGGTCGTGCTCGCCGGGCTCGGGCCCGCGCTGCGGGCCGCGGCGCCGGAGGCGTTCGCCGTCGCCTACGACGCCGGGCTGATGGCCTTCCGCCGCGCCGTCGCGCCGCCGGTGCACGACGACGCGCACGGCGAGGACGGCGTGCTCCGGGGTGCCGCCGCGATCGCGCTGGACCACGCGGTCTCGGCCCCCGGGCTCGCCGCCCGCGCCGGCTGACCCGACCCGCTCAGGGCCGGGGGATCGACCGCAGGTTGCTGCGCGCCAGCTCGACCATCTTCCCGACGCCGCCGTCGAGCACCGTGCGGGTCGCGGCGAGGGCGAACCCGCGGACCTGCGCGGCGGTGATGTGCGGCGGGATGGACAGCGCGTTCGGGTCGGTGCGCACGTCGACCAGGGCCGGGCCGCGGTGGTCCAGCGCCCGGCGCAGCGCGGCGCGCACGTCGGACGGGTCGTCGACGGCCTCGGCGTACAGCCCGGCGGCACGGGCGATCCCGGCCAGGTCGGCCGGGCCGTGGTCGGTCTGGAACGACGGGTAGCCCGCCACCATCATCTCCAGCCGGATCATGCCCAGCGACCCGTTGTTGAACGCGACGACGGTGAGCGGCAGGTCGTGCTCGGCCGCGGTCAGCAGCTCGCCGAGCAGCATGGTCAGCCCGCCGTCGCCGGACAGCGACACCACCTGCCGGTCCGGGTACGCGAACTGGGCGCCGATCGCGTGCGGCAGGGCGCCCGCCATCGTCCCGTGCCGGTAGGAGCCGATGATCCGGCGCCGGCCGTTGGGGGACAGGTAGCGCGCCGCCCACACGTTGCACATGCCGGTGTCGACGGTGGCGACGGCGTCGTCGGCCATCTCCTCGTCGAGGACCGCCGCGACGTGCTCGGGGTGGACGGGACGCAGGTCGGAGACCTTGCGGGTGTAGGCGCCGACCACCTTCTCCAGCGCCTCGGCGTGCCTGCGCAGCATCCGGTCCAGGAAGGAGCGGTCGGTCTTCTCCGCGATCCGCGGCAGCAGCGCGTCCAGGGTGGACGCGGCGTCGCCGTGCACGCCCAGCTCCAGCAACGTGCGACGCCCGAGGTGCGCGGGGTCGGTGTCGATCTGCACGGTCCGCGCCTGCGGCAGGAACGAGTCGTAGGGGAAGTCGGTGCCGATCAGGACGAGCAGGTCGGCCTCGTGCGTCGCCTCGTAGCAGGCGCCGTAGCCGAGCAGCCCGGACATGCCGACGTCGTGGGCGTTGTCGTACTGGATCCACTCCTTGCCGCGCAGCGAGTGGCCGATCGGCGCCTTCACCCGGTCGGCGAGGGCGAGCACCTGCTCGCGGGCGTGCTCGATCCCGGCGCCGACGAACAGGGTCACGGTGTCCGCGGCGTCGACGAGCCGGGCCAGCTCGGCCACCTGCTCCTCCGACGGCGCCACGACGCCGGTGGGCGGGGACAGGTGCGAGGTGCCGGTGTCGTTCGGGGCGTCGAGCGCGCTGACGTCGCCGGGCAGGACCAGCACCGCCACGTCGGACTCGGCGAGCGCGGTCTGCATCGCGATCCGCTGCATCCGGGGCATCTGCTCGGGCCGCGAGATCAGCTCGCAGTACGCCGAGCACTCGGTGAACAGCCGCTCCGGGTGGGTCTCCTGGAAGTAGCCGGTGCCGATCTGGACCGAGGGGATGTGCGAGGCGATCGCCAGCACCGGTGCACCGGTGCGGTGGGCGTCCATCAGGCCCTGGATCAGGTGGGTGTTGCCGGGGCCGCAGCTGCCGGCGCAGACCGCGAGCCGCCCGGTGAGCTGGGCCTCCGCGGCGGCCGCGAGCGCGGCGGCCTCCTCGTTGTGCACGTGCACCCACCGGATGCGGCCGTCGCGGCGGATCGCGTCCGCGATCGGGTTGAGGCTGTCACCCACCAGGCCGTAGATCCGTTCGACGCCGGCCTGGTGCATCAGCTCGATCATCTGGTCGGCCACGGTGCGGCCCATGTCGTTCCTCCTCGCGCTCGGGTGCGAGGGCCGTGTTCCCCCTCCGGGGTCATGTCGAACCGTTGCCGTGTGTGACGGTCCCCGCGCACCGTCCGGCGCACGCGAGGTCACGACTCGGGTATCGGAATCGATTCCCGCGCTGCGGTGGGGGCGGAGTGTGAGTACTTTCCCCTCACATTCCTGGGAGGGGACACGAAATGATCATTCTTGGTCTGATTCTGCTGCTGGTGGGATATTTCGCCGGCATCCAGCTCCTCTACTACCTCGGTGGCCTTCTGGTGATCATCGGTGTGGTCCTGTTGATCCTGGGGGCGATCGGGCGGCCGGTGGGTGGGCGGAAGGCCTGGTTCTGACCGGGCCGGTCGGACCCGGCCGCGGAAATCCGCGGACCGGGTGACGGCCGGCGTCGTCGAATTCTCGACGGGGGTGCGTGTCCGGGTGGACCGGAAACGCACCCCCGTGGTGTGTCACGGCGAAAGGATCACGTGCGCGGCCGAATTCCGAGAATGTCGCGGGCGGCCGCGCTGGGGGGCCGGTGTCGCGCCCACCCGGTCCGGCATGCGGGGTGCGCCGTCGAGCAGTTCCCGGTTCGACGGCGCCGTGCCCCGGCCGTCGTCGAAGTCCTCCAGGTCGATCCGCAGGTGCCCGCCGCGGCGCACCGCCGGCTCGGCCGGCCCCGAGGTGACGACGTCACCGCCCGGCACGGCCACCGACCACGGCGGGCCCGAGGGCTCCAGCCACTCCCGGTGGGCCTCCAGCGCGGCGGGCGTCGGCGGCTCCGGCGCCGCCGCGTCCGGGCAGGTGCCGTCGTCGAGCAGGCCGACGTCGACCGAGCCGGGGTCGACCGGTGTCGGTGCCCGCGCAGGCCCTGCTCCTCGACGTGCGCCCACCGCCGGGTCCCCGGGACGTCGCGGGCCCGGCCGCCGTCGTCGGGTCGAGCGGCGCGTCGGGGTGCGCGGCCAGGACCGGGTCCCGGGCCGCCGGGTGCCGCAGGCGGCGGTGGGGCGCGAGCGCTGCGGTCGTAGGCTCGCCGCTGTGATCGGCAGACGCGGTACCGCACTGGCCGGGTCGCTCCTGGTCCTGGGGCTGCTGGCCGGGTGCGGCGACCAGCCCCTCCCGCTGACCGAGGGGCCGCCCGGCGCGTCCCCGGCCGACGGGCTCATCCGGGTCGTGCAGCTGTCCGCGCAGCGCGCCCAGGTCTCCGACGAGGTCGCGGCGGCGAAGTTCGGCACCGGGGCGGCCGTCACCGACCCGGCGCGGGAGGCGGCCGTCGTCGCCGAGGCGCGGGCGGACGCGACCCGCGACGGCGTCGACCCCGACTGGACGGCCCGGATCGTCGCCGACCAGATCGCGGCGAGCACCCAGGTGCAGAACGACCTGATCCGGCAGTGGACCGACCGGCCCGACACGCGTCCGGCGCAGCGTCCCGAGCTGGCCCGGGTGCGGCCGCAGCTCGACCGGATCGGCGACGAGCTCGTGGCCGCCCTGAAGCTGGCCGGACCGGCCCGGGCGAACGAGGAGTGTCCGTCGACCCTGGCCCAGGCCGCGGTCGAGCAGGCGCAGGGGCTCGACGAGGTCCACCGCAACGCCCTCGGGCGGTCGCTGAAGTCCGTCTGCGACGGCGCCCCCGGCTGATCCGCCCCGTGTGACGGTGCCGTTTCCGCTCGTCGGAAGGTCTTGCGTATCCGGATAGTACGTGCTCGGATTAATGGGACGAGACACGGAGGTGCGCGATGGACCAGAACCTGTTCAACGACATCTGCCTGCAGCAGCTGACGCTGTCGGGCGTGCACGAGGGGGAGACGGTCGTCGTGCTCACCCGGGGCGCGGAGCGGACCGAGTACGCCGACGCGTTCCTCTGGGCGATCCAGAAGCTGGGCGCGACCGGCTACCACATGCGGCTGCCCTCCCCGGCGAGCGCGGGCGGCGCCTGGGCGGTCGGCGACTCCGGGCTGGGGAACATCCCCCTGGCCGTGGACGCCCTCAAGGCCGCGGACATGGTGGTGGACTGCACGTTCCTGCTGTTCAGCACGGAGCAGTTCGCGATCCAGGCCGCGGGCACCCGCATCCTCACCGCGGTCGAGCCGCCCGAGCTGCTGGCCCGGCTGATGCCGACCACCGAGCTGCGCGAACGCGTCGAGACCGGCGCGGAGCTGCTGGCCAAGGCCTCGACCATGCGGATCACCAGCCCGCACGGCACCGACGTGACCTACCAGCTCGGCATGTACCCGACGCTGAGCGAGTACGGCTACACCGACACCCCCGGCCGCTGGGACCACTGGCCCGCGGCGTTCGTGTTCACCGGCGGCTCCGACGACGGCGTCGACGGGAAGATCGTCCTCGCCCCCGGGGACGTGCTGCTGCCGTTCAACACCTACGTGCAGACCCCCGTGGAGATCACCGTCGAGCAGGGCTTCATCCGCGACATCCGCGGCGGCGCCGGCTCCTCCGGTCTCGACGCGGACCTGCTCCGCTCCTACATCGAGAGCTTCGACGACCCGCGCGGCTACGGCATGAGCCACGTCGGCTGGGGCCTCGACGAGCGCGCCCACTGGCACGGCCTGACCCAGTTCGGCGGCGGCATGGGTATGGAGCTGCGCAGCTTCTACGGCAACGTCATGTTCTCCATCGGCCCGAACAACGAGCTCGGCGGCCCGAACGACACCGCCTGCCACTTCGACATCCCGATGCGCGGCAACTCGCTGTTCCTCGACGACGAGCTGATCGTCGACGCCGGCGAGCTGACCGTGCCCGAGATGAGGCCGGTGAACCGCCGATGAGCGGAGACCACCCCCGTGACCATCACGTGGGCATGATCGTGCCGAGCTCGAACCTGACGATGGAGACCGAGCTCCCGCGGATGCTGCGCGCCCGGGAGGACGTGCTGCCCGACGACCGGTTCGTCTTCCACGCGGCGCGGGCCCGGATGCAGCACGTGACCCCCGAGCAGCTGCGCGCGATGAACGCCCAGGCCCAGCGGGCCGCGGCCGAGCTGGCCGACGCCCGGCCGGACGTCGTCGCGACGGCCTGCCTGGTCGCGATCATGGCGCAGGGACCGGGCTACCACTGCACCGCCGAGGACGACATCACCGCCGCGCTGCGGGCCGAGGGCTCCGACGCCCCCGTCGTCTCCAGCGCGGGGGCGCTGCTGTCGGGGATCGCCGCGCTCGGCGCGAAGCGGGTCGCGATCATCACCCCGTACATGGAGCCGCTGACGAAGGCGGTCGTGGACTACCTCGAGGACGCGGGGGTCGAGGTCGTCGACTCGCTGTCGCTGCAGGTGCCCGACAACCTCGCCGTCGCCCGGCTCGACCCGGCCGACCTGCGCGAGCACTGGCGCAGGCTGGACCTGACCGGCGCCGACGCGCTGGTGCTCAGCGCGTGCGTGCAGATGCCGTCGCTGCCGTCGATCGAGGCGGTGCAGGACGAGGCCGGCATCCCGGTGCTGTCCGCCGCCACCGCGACCACGCACCGCATCCTCACCGGGCTCGGGCTGGAGCCACGGGTGCCCGGGGCGGGGGCGCTGCTCGCCGGCTGAGGCCGTGTCCACGCGCGGGGCACCTGCATGATCCTTCTCCGGGGAGTGCGGGCGTCCCCGGAGGGCGCTTCCGGCTCCGCGGAGAAGGATCATGGGATGCCGGCCGCCGGGCGCAGCGGTGCACGCGGCCCGGTGCCGATCACCGCCCGGGCCGGGGACGACGTCCGCTACGCCTGCCGCCGCGGGGTGACGGTGCGCTCCGTCGGGCAGGGCTCGCGCCGGTGGGTGCGTAGGGTCCCTCAGGTCCCGGCGCCGGCGGCCGTCGCCATGCCCTGGGCGGTCTCCTGGACCGCGCGGAAGGCCGGGCCGCAGACGGCGGCGTCGCCCTCGGCGAGGGTGCCCGGGTCGGCCTGGCAGCCCTTCGCGGCGAAGTCGTCCAGCGCCTTCCCGACGAGGTCGGCCTGCGCGGTCGCGGCGGGTGCGTCCTGGCGGACCTGGGGCAGTGCGTTGCGGATCTCGGTGGTGAACCGGCCGCAGCGCGGGAAGACCTTCGCCGGGTCGCTCGACCAGCAGGGGTCCTGGGCGTAGAAGCGGAACTTGGTCCGCAGCGCCTCCAGCCCCGGGGCGCCGACGCGCTCCGAGGCGGTCTGTCCCGGCCAGGGCTCGGCGTCCTTCGCCGACGAGGCGGCGGGACGGTCGGCGGAGCAGCCCGCGAGGAGCAGGGCGGCCACCAGCAGGGTGGCCGCCCGCAGCAGGGAGGTGGTCGGGCGCGGACACGGGTGCACACCGCGACGGTAGGCCCGTCCGATCCGCCCCGCCGCTCCGGCCAGGGTCGTCGAACCGGTTCGGCCGGCCCCGGCAGCCGGCCCGGCGACGGCGCGGCCCGAGAGTGGGGTGGCCCGGGAACGGTGTACCCCGGACCGGTGCCCGGGGCAGCGGCCGGTCCGGGAGCGGGTCAGCCCCGGGCCGGCCCGTCCAGCGCCCCGCGCAGCAGGCCCAGCGCCTCGGCCGGGTTGTCCCAGAACACCATGTGCCCGGCGTCCGGGACGGCGAGGAGCCGGGCGTCGGGCCGGGCGGCGGCGATCTCGGCGACCCCGGACGCGGGCACGACGGGGGAGTCCGCGCCGTACAGCACGGTCACCGGTGCCGGGACGTGCGGCCAGGCGTCGAAGAAGTCCTCGGACTCGAACCCGGCGTGCGTCGCGGCGATCGCCGCCTCGTCGCAGGAGGACAGCCAGCGCGCGCGCAGCTCCTGCTCGCGGCGTGGCCAGCGCGGCCAGGACCGGGCGACCCCGTCGGCGTCGGTGCCGCGCTGCGCCTCGTGCAGCTGGCCCAGGAACGCCTCCAGCGTCGTCGGGTACGGCGCGCGGCCGGGGCCGGACAGCGGCGGGTCGACGAGCACGGCGCCGCCGACCGGCCGTCGCGTCGCGGCGACGGCGGCGATCCGGGCGCCCATCGAGTGCCCGAACAGGACCGTGTCGGGGCCGAGGTCCAGCGCGTCGAGCACGGCCAGGGCATCGCCGGCGTAGTCGTCGAGGGTCCACGAGCCCCCGGTGTCGGACAGCCCGCGGCCGCGGACGTCGAGCACCACCGGGCGGCACAGGTCGACGAGCTCGCGGGCGACGAAGTCCATCGTCACCGCGGGGCTGGTGATGCCGGGCAGGACCAGGACGGGGGCCCCGTCGCCGCCGTAGTCGAGGGTGTGCAGCGCCAGGTCGCCGTGCCGGACCCAGCGGGACACCGCGGGGACGTCGGCGAGGTCGGCGAGCGCGTCCTGGCGGACCTGCCGGACCGGGGTGGACGTGACGGTCACAGGAGTCCCTTCAGGTGGGCGAGCGCGTCGTCGACACCGACCACGTCGCCGTACTTCGCGTGGATGTCGAACAGGTTCGCCTCGTGCGGCCCGGCCGCGCGGTCGCCGACGCACTCCCGCGGCACCAGCACGCCGAACCCGGACTGGACGGCGTCGACGGCGCTCGCGCGGACGCAGCCCGAGGTGGTGGCCCCGCACACGAGCACGGTGTCCACACCGGACGATCGCAGCAGGGTCGCGAGCCCGGTGTCGAAGAACGCCGACGCGCCCTTCTTGGTGAGGGTGTGGTCGGTGCCGCGGACGTCGAGCCGGGGGTCGAAGCCGACGGCGGCCGAGCCCTCGACGAGCGAGCGCATGCCGGGCGCCTTCACCAGCCAGGGCAGGGTGTCGAGCTCGGCGGGGGTGTAGGCGATCGTCGTCCACACCACCGGGGCGCCGAGCGTGCGGGCCGCCTCGACCAGCGTCGAGGTCGCCGCGACGACCTCGGACAGCTCGCTGCCGGTGGGCAGCGCGGGGTCGGTGAACCCGACCGTCAGGTCCACGACGACGACCGCGGGCCGGGTCCCGCGCCGCGCGGCGGCGCCGAACCCGGCGGTCGCGTAGGTCGCGTCGGTACCGGCCCCGTGCAGACCGGTGGGGTGCGGGCTCATGCGGACACTCCGTCCGGGGCGGACTGCGGGGCGGACTGCGGGGCGGACTGCGGGGCGGACTGCGGGGCGGACTGCGGGGCGGACTGCGGGGCGGACTGCGGGGCGGACTGCGGGGCGGACTGCGGGGCGGACTGCGGGGCGGACCGGGGTGCGGAGTCCAGTGCGGACTGCAGCGCGGCGCGGCGGCGGCCCGCGCAGTCCTCGACGGCGTCGACGATGGTCTGGTAGCCGGTGCACCGGCACAGGTTCGACGCCACGAACTCGCGGATCTCCGCGCGGCCCGCGTCGGGGGACTCGGCGAGGTGGCCCTCGGCCAGCATCAGGAACCCGGGCGTGCAGAACCCGCACTGCAGCCCGTGGTGCTCACCGAAGCACTGCTGCAGGTCCGACAGCCCGCCGTCGGGACCGGACAGCGACTCGACCGTGCGGATCGCGGAGTTCTCCACCTGCACGGCGAACAGCAGGCAGGCGCGGGCGGGCGCGTCGTCGACGAGCACGGTGCACGCCCCGCAGATGCCGTGCTCGCAGCCGACGTGGGTGCCGGTCAGCCCCAGGTCGTGGCGGAGCACGTCGGCCAGCGTGCGGCGCGGCGGGATCGCCAGCTCGTGACGCTCCCCGTTGACGGTCAGCTCGACCAGCTGGATGTCGGTCACGGTGCCTCCCGGTTCAGCGCGGCGAACAGGTCCGCGCGCGACAGTGGGGTGGAGTCCAGCTCGACGCCGGTGGGGCGCAGCGCGTCGTTGACGGCGTTGAGCACGGCCGCGGGCGCGCCGATGGTGCCGCCCTCACCCGCACCCTTCGCGCCGTCGGCGGTGAACGCGCACGGCGTCTCGAGGTGCTCGATGCGCACGTCCGGGATCTCGGCGGCGGTCGGGACCTTGTACTCCATGAAGCTCGGCGCGAGCGGCTGGCCGAGCTCGTCGTAGACGACCTGCTCGAACAGCGCCCCGGCGATGCCCTGGGCGATGCCGCCGCGGGCCTGCCCCTCGACGACGCGCGGGTGGATGGCGACGCCGCAGTCCTCGACGCAGACGTAGCGCAGGATCTCCACGCCGCCGGTGCCCGGGTCGAGCGCGACGACGCAGCCGTGGGTGGCGTTGGAGAACGTGCCGTCGCCGCCGACGTCGAAGCTCGCCGTCGCGGTCAGGCCCGGCCCGACCTCCTTGGGCAGCAGGTGCGCGCGCAGGTAGGCGACGTCGGCCAGCTCGGCGTAGGAGAACGTGCGGTCCCCGGCGCGCACCCCACCGCGGCCGTCGAGCTCGGCCGAGTCCACGTCGGCGTCGGCCAGGTGGGCGGCCAGCGCACGCAGCTGGTCGCCCAGCTTCACCGCCGCCGCGGCCGCCGCGGACCCGCCGATCGTCACCGAGCGCGACGCGAACGAGCCCCAGCCGTAGGTGATCCGGTCGGTGTCGCCCTGGACGATCTTGACCTTGTCGTAGGGCAGGCCGAGCCGGTCGGCGACGATCTGGGCGAAGGTCGTCTCGTGGCTCTGGCCGTGCGACAGCGTGCCGGTGGTGACGGTGACCGTGCCGTCGAGGTCCATCGTGATCTGGGACAGGTCGAACCCGGGGACGACCTGCATCCTCCGTGCCGCGAACGCGCCGGAGCCGTAGCCGGTGCGTTCGGAGAAGCAGGAGTAGCCGATGCCCAGCACCCGGCCGTCGGGCAGGGTGGCGCCGGGCCAGCCCTCGTCGCGCAGCACCTGCTCGCACAGGTCCAGCGACTCCCGGTAGGAGCCCGGGTCGTAGGTGATGGCGTTGACCCCGCGGTAGGGGAACTCGGTGATCAGGTTGCGCCGGCGGACCTCCAGCGCGTCGAGCCCGAGCTCGCGGGCGGCGCGCTCCATCAGCCGCTCCATCACCATCACGTACTGCGGCCGGGACACCCCGCGGTACGGCGCGGTCGGCGCCTTGTTCGTGGTGACCGCGCGCCCGCGCACCCGGTAGGCGGGGACCCGGTAGACGCCGGGCATCTCCGCCGAGGCCATCAGCGGCTCGATCCCGGCCGTGAACGGGTAGCAGGAGTAGGCGCCCATGTCGCAGACGACGTCGGACTCCAGGGCGAGGATCTCCCCGTCGGCGGTGAACGCGGCGCGGGCGGTGTAGTGCTGCTCGCGGGCCAGGAAGCTCGCGGTCAGCGCCTCGCGCCGGTCCTCGATCCACTTCACCGGACGGCGGAGGCGCCGCGCGGCGGCCGCGGCGGCGATCTCCTCCCGGCCGACGACGCACTTCTGCCCGAACCCGCCGCCCATGTCCGGCACGACGACCCGGACCTGCTTCTCGTCGAGCCCGGCGCAGCGGGCCAGGACCGTGCGGACCTGGTGCGGGACCTGGGTGCAGGTGCGCACCACCAGCTGCTCGTCGCGGTCGTCCCAGTCGGCGACGACGCCGCGGGTCTCCAGCGGCAGCGCGTTCTGCCGCCCGGTGCGGGCCTCCACGGTGACCACCGTGTGCGCCTCGTCGAAGATGCCGTCGATGCCCTCGGTGGCGAACAGCGACACACGTCGACGAGGACGTTGCCGGGGGCCTCGTCGTGCACCGGGGGACCGGCCGCGGCCAGCGCGGCGGCCTCGGTCACCACCGGGTCGAGCGGGTCGAGCTCGACGACGGCGGCCTCCACCCCGTCCTCGGCGGCGTAGGGGTCGGTGGCGATGACGACGGCCAGGGGCTCGCCGACGTAGCGGACCTTGTCGCCGGCCAGCACGGGCATCGAGGTGGGGACGAACTCGCGGGCGGGCCGGTCGAGGAGCGCGGTGATGTCGCCGAGGGCGAGGTCCGCGGCGTCGAACGCGGCGACGACGCCGGGCACCTGCCGGACCTCGGACAGGTCGACGTCGACCACCCGGGCGTGCGCCTCGGTGCTGCGCACGAACGCCGCGTGCAGCATCCGGGGCAGGGTGATGTCGTCGACGAAGCGGCCGCGGCCGGTGAGCAGCCGCGGGTCCTCCCGGCGCGGGACGGATGCGCCGACCCAGCTGCCGTCGCGGCGGAATCCGGGCTCAGCCACGGGCGGCCTCCTCCCGGGCCCGGGCGACGAGGGTGCGGACCAGGCCGCGGCGGTACTCCGCGGGGATCCCGGCCTCGTCGCGCAGCTCCAGACCGTCGGCGACCTCGTCCGGCGTGCCGGCGTCGGGCACCAGCACCGGGACGGCGCCGACCCCGCCGAGCACGACCTCACCGGTGTCCAGGTCCACCCCCGCCGCGACGACGGCGAAGTCGCCACGGCGGTCGGCGTACTCGGTGAGTGCCGCGCGCGGCGCGGGACGTCCGAACACGATCTCCACGATCACCTCGTCGGGGTCCAGGGCGGTGGTGAACGGTCCGAGGAAGAACTCCCGGGCCCGGACCTCACGGCGCCCGCCCGGCCCCTCGGCGACGACCACGGCGTCGAGCAGCACGGCCAGCAGGCACCACTCGGCGGTGGCGTCGCCGTGCGCGATCGACCCGCCGACGGTGCCGCGGGTGCGGATCGGCAGGTGCCCGACCCAGCGCATCGCGGCCGACAGGACCGCGAAGTCCGGTCCGAGGTCTGCCCGCTCGACGGTCCGGTGGGTGGTGAGCGCGCCGATCCGGAGCGCCCCGTCGGCGTGGTGGATGCCGGCCAGGCCCGGCACGTGGGTGAGGTCGATCAGGTGCCCGGGGCGGGCCATCCGGTAGTTCATCATCGCGACCAGGCTCTGCCCGCCGGCGAGCAGCTTGGGCTCGTCGTCGGCCAGCTCGGTCAACAGGTCGACCGCCCCGCGCACCGACGACGCCCGGTGGTAGGTGAACGCGGCGGGCTTCACGCCTTCTCCACCCGCTCCACGGCCGGCGCGTCGAGCGTCTGTTCGTCGCCGGTGATGCGGTCCAGCTCGCGGCCCCGCGTCTCGGGGGCGCCGAGGGCCATGAACGTCACGGCGGCCAGCACGAGCAGCGCCATCAGCGTGAAGGTCAGCGGCAGGCCCAGCACCGGCCACAGCAGGCTGCCGAAGATCAGCGGGACGAACCCGGTGACCGCCCGGCTCGACGACGACGCCCAGCCGAAGCCGGAGGCCCGCAGTTCGGTCGGGTAGAGCTCGGAGACGTAGGCGTACATGACCGGGATGACGACCAGGGCGAAGAACCCGAACACCGCGATCATCGCGACCGCCGCCGTCGGCGAGCCCATGACCAGCGAGAACACGACCAGCGACAGCGCGGCGCACGGACCGGCGACGCCGATGACCCACTTGCGGCCGACGACCTCGACCAGCAGCACCGAGGTGAGGACACCGAGAATGCCGACCGCGTTCATGACGGTGGTGGAGGCGAACGCGGCGACCTCGCCCATGCCCTGGGCGCGCAGGATCGACGGCATCCAGGACAGCGCGGCGTAGTAGACGACCATGACGGTGATGAACAGCGACCAGGCGACGCCGGTGATGCGCGGGTTGAACGCCCAGACCATCGTCAGCTGCTCGCCCAGCGCGCCGATACCGCGGCGGCGCGAGGTGGTCGGCTCCGGTGCGGCGGTATCGGTGCGCGCTCCGCCTGCGCTCCGCGCGGGTGTGATCGCGTACTGCTCCACCGGGGCGCCGGTGCGGCGGACCATGTCGTCGATGACGGTGCGGGCCTCGGCCTCGCGGCCGGTGCGGGCCAGGTAGATCGGGGACTCCGGGACGCCGCGGCGGATCCAGAACAGCAGCAGCGCGGGCAGCACCATCAGCGCGAGCATCCAGCGCCAGTTGCCCTCGACCGGCACGAGCAGCGTCGCCGAGAGCCCGGCGAGGGTGGTGCCGATCGGCCACCAGCCGTCCATCGCGGCGAGCACCTTGCCCCGGTACTTGCGGGGTGAGAACTCGCTGACGATCGCGTAGTCGACCGGGATGCAGCCGCCGAGCCCGATGCCGGCCAGGAAGCGCAGCGCCAGGAAGACCTCCCAGCTGGGGGAGAAGGCGCCGAACACCGAGAACAGGGCGAAGATCAGCAGTGTGATGCTGAAGACCCGCTTGCGGCCCATCCGGTCGGCGATCGTGCCGAACGCGACGGCGCCGACGGCCATGCCGATGAGGTTGGCCGTCGCGACGAGGCCGCGCTGGCCGGTCGAGAGGTCGAACTCGGCGCCGAGCAGCGGGGTGAGGAAGCCGTTGAGGGCGACGTCCCAGGCGTCGAACATGTAGCCGAGGCCGCCGATGAGGAAGATCTTCCCCTGGACGCCCCAGCGCCAGGGCAGGTCCTGGACGACCTGGTCTCCGGTACGCATGTCGGTGCTCCTCTATCGGGCGAAGGGGTAGGTGACGGACTCGTCGTCCGGGTCGCTGCGCGGGGAGCCCCGCCACAGCCAGTCGTACGACACGTCGGACTCGCCCTGGAAGCGGCGCAGCTTCTCGTCGCGTTCGCGCTGCTCGGGGCCGTCGGGCAGGTGGTAGAAGTCCATGTTCTGCAGCGAGGCGTCCTGCACGACGCCCGCGTGCTTGGCGCGGCGCTGCACGTAGCGGGCGAGCGCGGTGTCGATCCCGCCGCGGCCGACCGCGCCGAGCTCCTCGGCCAGCACGGCGGCGTCCTCCATCGCCTGGGAGGCGCCCTGGGCCTGGTAGGGGAGCATCGCGTGGCAGGCGTCGCCGAGCAGGGCGACCCGGCCGTCGATCCAGACGGGGTCGCGGCGGCGCCGGTACAGCGCCCACACCGAGACGTCGTCCTTGGCCTTGGACAGCATCGCCGGGACGCGGTCGTCCCAGTCGGCGAAGTCGGCGACGAGGTCCTCGGCGGTCGCCGGGGCGCTCCAGTCGCGCTCGACCTGCTCGGTGCAGGGGACGATCGCGACGACGTTGAGGTACTCGCCGCGGCGGATCATGTAGTGCACCAGGTGCCTGCCGGGGCCGTACCAGATCGTGGAGTGGTAGCGGTCGAGCAGGAACCGGGTCGCCGGGTCCGCCGCGATCAGCTCGCCGGGGATCAGGGCGCGGTAGGCCATCTCGCCGGAGAAGACGAGGGTGTCGTCGAACCCGGCGAGGTCGCGGACGCCGGACCGGATGCCGTCCGCGCCGACCAGCACGTCGCCCGCGACGCGCAGCCCGCGCGCGGTGACCGCGACCGGGTGGTCCGGGTCGGTGCGGTCGAGCTCGACGACCTTCGCGTCGGTGTGCACGGTGACCGCGGGGCCGGGGCCGTCCGGGTCGAGGCAGGCATCGAGCAGGATCCGGTGCAGGTCGGCGCGGTGGTAGTGCCAGTACGGGGCGCCGTAGGTGTCGACGACCTGCTGCCCGAGCGGGAGCTGGGCGATGATCGAGCCGTCGGCCCAGCGGCGCCGCACCTGGTCCTGCGGGGCGGTGTGGATCCGCTCCAGCGACCGGCGCAGGCCCAGGCCGAACAGGATCCGGCTGGCGTTGGGGGCGGTCTGGATGCCGGCACCGACCTCGCCGAGCTGCGGCGCGGCCTCCAGCACGGTGGCCCGGAAGCCCTGACGGCGCAGGGCCAGTGCGGCGGTCAGCCCGCCGAGACCGCCCCCCGTGACCGTGATCTCCAGGGACTGGCTGGGTGCCACGACTACCTCCTCACGTCCGCCGGGCCTGTGACGTGGCCCGCACGAGAAGTAATCCGAGCACGTACTATCCGGATACGCAAGGTTTTCGCGTGAACGACCCGGAAGGGAAACCGGGACGTAACCCGGGCGGCCGGGCTCAGCCGTTGTCGGGCAACGACGTCCGCTCCGCGACCGCCTCCCAGTGGCTGCCGAGGGTGTTGAGCAGGCCGGCGATCTCCGCGCGCCGGTCCTCGGGCACCGCGGCCAGCAGCTCCGCGTCCAGGCGCCGGGTCCGGCGGGTGACCTCGGCGAGGGCGGCCGCGCCGTCGCCGGTGAGGGAGAGGATCTTGCGCCGGGCGTCGCGGGGGGACTCGGTGCGCTCGATCAGCCCGCGGCGCTCCATCCGGCGGCAGACGTCGGCCATCGTCGAGGTGTCCAGGGCGACGGCGCCGGCCAGCGAGCTCTGGTCGGACTCCGGGTAGGCGCGGATCGCCGACAGCACCGCGAACTGCGGGCCGGTCAGCACCGGGTCGACGTGGCGGCTCCAGGCGGCGAGGTAGGCCTGGTACATCCGGCGTGCGCCGTAGCCGGGGGCGGCGACGAGGTCGGCCGGGGGAGCGGGTGCGACGACGGTTCCGCGGCGCACCAGCTCACCCATCATGCCTCCGTGCTCGTCCGGGCCGGGGCCCTCGTCCGCGGGAGATCCTACGTGTCCGGACGATCACCCGGGGTGGCCGGGCCGGGGCTCAGCGCGGGCGCAGGCCGTCGACCAGCAGGTCCAGCAGGCGTCCGGCCTGCTCGCGGCCCTGCGGGTCGGCGACGGCCATGCAGATCCCGCTGGTGCCGACGAGCACGTCCGCGGCGTCGACGTCGTCGCGCAGGGTGCCGTCGGCGATGCCCGCCTTCTGGAGCAGGCGGACCGCCTCGACCATCCGCTCGCGGCTCTGCGCGAACGGGTTGTGCCCGCAGGCGACGAGTGCGTGCAGCGAGTCCGCGAGGTGCTTCTTGGTGATCACGTAGTCGACGAAGCGGTCCATCCAGGCGCGCAGGGCCCGGTCCGCGGGCAGCGCGGTGCCCAGCTCCTCGGCCGCGGCGCAGAGCCGGTCGAGCTCGTTGCGGTACACGGCCTCGACCAGGGAGTCCCGGTTCGGGAAGTGCCGGTAGAGCGTGCCGATGCCGACGCCGGCGTCCTTCGCGATGCCGTCGAGGGTCGTGGCGGGGCCGCCACGGCTCTCCGCGGTGAACGCGCGCACGGCCGCGGCCAGCAGCAGCTCACGGTTGCGCGCGGCGTCCGCACGCAGGCCGGAACGTGTGCTGGTGCCCATGACGGTGCCTCCTCGGGTGGGACTGTCGATCCCACGATACGTCTTGCGATCCGGAGGATGCTCCGGATAGAGTCCCGGGTCATACGGAGGATCCTCCGTTTACTTGTCCCCGGGGACACGGCGACGCAACGACGACGTCACCGACCGCGTACCCGGTGCTCAGAAGGGATCACGCCATGCTGTTCCGCTCCACGACCGACCGATCCCGTCCCCTGTCCACCACCGGCACCTCCCGTGCCGTCCTACCGGCCGCACCGGCCGGGACCTCCGCCTCCGACGTGCTCGCCGGCGTCGACCTCACCGGCCGGCGCGCCGTCGTCACCGGTGCGACCGCCGGGGTCGGCCTCGCGGCCGCCCGCGCACTGGCCGCCGCCGGGGCCGAGGTCACCCTCGCCGTGCGCGACGCCGAGGCCGGTGCCGTCGCCCGCGACGGCATCGTCGCCGACACCGGCAACGAGCGCGTCGCCGTCGGCGAGCTCGACCTGTCCGACCAGCGCTCCATCGCCCGCTTCGTGCGCCTGTGGGACGGCCCGCTGCACATGCTCGTGCACGCCGCGGCCGTCACCGGTGCCCCGCTGACCCGCACCGTCGACGACTGGGAGCTGCACCTGGCCGTCAACCACCTCGGGCCGGCGTCGCTCACCTCGGGGCTGCACTGGGCGCTCACCGCGGTCGACGGCGCGCGGGTGGTCACCGTGACCTCCGCCGCCCACCGGGACGCGGCGTTCGACCCGGAGGACCCGCACTTCTCCGACGAGCGCTACGACGCCCACCTCGCCCACGCCCGGTCCCGCAGCGCGGCGCTGCTGCACGCGGTCGAGGCCGCGCGTCGCTGGTCGGGCGACGGGATCGCGGTGAACGCCGCCGACCCCGGCCCGGTGGGGACCGACCCCGAGCAGGGGGCCGCCACGGTCGTGCTGGCCGCGGCGTCGCCGCTGGTCGGGGGGATCAGCGGGCGCTACTTCGCCGGGCTCGCGGAGGCGGGACCGGCCGGGCCGGGCGTGGCGGGCGGGGTCGCCACGCACGCGCTCGACCCGGTCGCCGCGCGGCGGGTCTGGCGCTGGACCGAGCGCACGCTGCGCGAGGTCTGGTTCGCCGGGCTGCCGATCGTGGCCTGAGCCGCCGGCGGCCGGACCGGGCGTCCGCCCGGCCCGGCCGTCGCGGACCCCTCGGTGGCGCCGGTCAGTGGCGCAGCCACACCGCGGTGTCGGCGGGGACCTCGCCGCGGGCGGTGAGCGGGCCGCTGGACAGCATCACCTCGGCGTCCTCGGGCAGCGACACCGGCGCCGAGGAGACGTTCACCAGGCAGGTGAAGCCGCCGTCGCCGGAGTCCGAGGTGCGGGCCAGCGCCAGCGTGCCCTCCGGCGACTCCTGCCAGGTCAGCGCGCCGCCGCCGAGTGCGGGGTGCGCGCGGCGGATCGCCAGGGCGTCCCGGTAGAGGTGCAGCACCGAGTCCGGGTCGGCCTCCTGCGCGTCAGCCGCGTGCCGGGCGAACACGTCGGGCTGCGGCAGCCACGGCGTCCCGGACGGGCCGAACCCGAAGCCGGGCTCGCCCGCGGCCCAGGGCAGCGGGACGCGGCAGCCGTCGCGGCCGCGCAGCGTGTGCCCGGACAGCTCCCAGGTCGGGTCGTCGAGCCGGTCGGTCGGGATGTCCTCGACCTCGGGCAGCCCGAGCTCCTCTCCCTGGTACAGGTACGCGGTGCCGGGCAGCGCGAGCATCAGCAGCGTCGCCGCGCGGGCCCGGCGCAGGCCGAGCTCGGGGTCGGCGGGCAGCGCGATCACGTCGTCGAGGTTCCAGCCGCGCCCGGCCTCGGGCTTGCGGGCCAGCCGGCTCGGGTGCCGGCAGACGTCGTGGTTGGACAGCACCCAGGTCGCCGGCGCGCCGACCCGGGTGTTCTCGGCGATCGCGTCGTCGATGTTGGCGCGCAGGTCGTCGGCCAGCCAGGCCGCGGTGAGGAAGTTGAAGCTGAACGCGGTCTGCAGCTCGTCCGGGCGCAGGTAGCGGGCCAGACGCTGTGGGTCCGGCACCCAGGCCTCGGCGACGAACACCCGCGGCGGGTCGTAGGTGTCGCCGATGCGGCGCCACGACCGGAAGATCTCGTGGACGCCGTCGCGGTCGAGGTACGGGTGGCCGCCGTCCTGGGCGTCGTTGACGCCGTTGACGATGTCGGGCAGCCCGGGCTCCTTCACCATCGAGTTCGCGACGTCGACGCGGAACCCGTCCACGCCCCGGTCGAACCAGAAGCGCAGGGTCTCCTCGACGTCGGCGCGGACCTCCGGGTGCTCCCAGTTCACGTCCGGCTGCCGGATGTCGAACAGGTGCAGGTACCACTGCTCCGGCGTCCCGTCGGGGGACACGACCCGCTCCCACGCGGGCCCGCCGAACATCGACTCCCAGTTGTTCGGCGGGAGCTCACCGCTCGCGCCGCGGCCGTCGCGGAAGAGGTAGCGCTCGCGCTCGGGCGAGCCGGGGCCCGCGGCCAGCGCCTGCCGGAACCACACGTGCTCGTCGGAGTGGTGGTTCGGGACGATGTCGAGCAGCACCCGGATGTCGCGCGCGTGCGCCTCGGCGATCAGGGCCTCGGCCTGTGCGGTGTCGCCGAACATCGGGTTGATCGCGCGGTAGTCGGCCACGTCGTAGCCGCCGTCGGCCAGCGGCGACGGGTACCAGGGGTTGATCCAGATCGCGTCGACGCCCAGGCGGGCGAGGTGGTCGAGCCTGCTGCGCAGACCGGCGAGGTCACCGGTCCCGTCGCCGTTCCCGTCGGCGAAGCTGCGGATGTAGACCTGGTAGACGACGGCGTTGCGCCACCAGTCCTGCTCGTGCACGGACATGATGCTCCCGGGTACGGATCGTGGGGCGGGGCGGTGTTGCAGAGTGTTTCATCCGGTTGCAACCGCTGTCGAGACGCGGGCACGATGACCCCCGTGACGGACGAGCCGGTGCGCGAGGTCGTACGCCGGGTGGGTGTCCGGCGGGTCGCCGAGCTCGCCGGGGTCTCCCCGGCGACGGTGTCGCGCGCCCTGCGCGAGGGCACCCCCGTCTCGCACGACACCCGCGAACGCGTCCGGCGGGCGGCGGCCTCCCTCGGCTACTCCGTCCCCGTCCGGCCGCTGACGGTCGCCGTGCTCGCCCGCTTCCCGACCCGCTGGTACTTCGCCGAGGCCGTCGCCGGGGTGGAGGGGGTGCTGTCCGCGGCCGGGCACGTCACCCAGCTCCACAACCTCGGCGACCCGGACGCGCGGGCGCACTTCTTCGCGACGCTGCCGGTGCGCGGGCGCGCCGACGGGCTGATCGTCGTCGCCTCGGCGATCGACACCACCGAGGCCGCGGCGCTGGACGCGCTGGGGATCCCGGTCGTCGTGCTCGGCGGGGACATGCCGGGACGGCCGCGGATCGGCATCGACGACCGCGCCGGGGCCCGGACCGCCGTCCGGCACCTGCTCGGGCTCGGCCACCGCGGCGTCGCGCTGGTGTCGTTCGACCCCGACGAGGCCAACGGCCGCGCCACGACGACCGACCGGCGCGACGGCTGGGCCGACGCGCACGCCGAGGCCGGGCGTCCCCGCGGACCCGTCGTCGCCACCGGGGCCGGGGTGACCGACGGCGACGCCGCGGCCGCCGAGCTGCTCTTCCTCCCGGTGATGCCGACCGCGGTGTTCGCGATGTCCGACGAGCTCGCCGTCGGCGTGCTGCGCACCCTGCGCCGTGCCGGGGTGGCGGTGCCGGGCCAGGTGTCGGTGGTCGGGTTCGACGACCACGACTCGGCCGCCGTCGCCGAGCTCACCACGGTCGCCCAGCCGGTCCGCCGCCAGGGCGAGCTCGCCGCCCGGGCGCTGCTCGCCGCGCTGGGCGGCAGTGTCTCCGGCGATGTCCCCGGCGGCGTCCCCGGTGATGTCGAGGTCCCGACCCGGCTGGTGGTCCGGGCGACGACGGCGCCACCCCGGGTCAGCTGACCAGCCGGTCCGGGCGCAGCTCCACCCGGCGCAGCAGCTGCGCGTTGAGCGCGACGACGACCGTGGACAGGCTCATCAGCAGCGCGCCGACCGCGGGCGGGAGCACGAACCCGACCGGGGCGAGCACCCCGGCCGCGAGCGGCACCGAGACCAGGTTGTAGCCGGCCGCCCACCACAGGTTCTGCAGCATCTTCCGGTACCCGGCGCGGGACAGCGCGATCACCGACAGCACCCCGCGCGGGTCGGACGAGGCGAGGACCACCCCGGCCGAGGCGACGGCGACGTCGGTGCCGGCCCCGATCGCGATCCCGACGTCGGCCCGGGCCAGCGCCGGGGCGTCGTTCACGCCGTCGCCGACCATCGCGACGACCGCGCCGCGGCCCCGGAGCCGGGCCACCGCCTCGTCCTTGCCCTCGGGCAGCACCTCGGCGACCACCTCGTCGACGCCCAGGTCGCGGGCGACCGCCTCGGCCACCGGGCGCGCGTCGCCGGTGATCATCACGACCCGTACGCCGCGGGCGTGCAGTGCGTCGACCGCGGCCCGGGACTCCGGGCGGACCGCGTCGGCGACGGCGAGCGCGCCCACCACCTCACCGGGGTCCGCACCGGCCACCACGTACAGCACGGTGGCGCCGTCGTCGCCCCACCGGTGCACGTCGCCGGTCAGCCCGGCGGGCACGTCCAGACCGCGCTCGCGCAGCAGCGCCGGACCCCCGACGGCGACCGGCCGCCCGTCGACGGTGGCGGACACCCCGCGTCCGGTGTGCGAGCGGAACCCGTGCGCGGCCGGGACGGCCCGCCCGTCCGCCGCGGCGACGACGGCGCGGGCCAGCGGGTGCTCGCTGTCGGCCTCGACGGCGGCGGCCAGGGCCAGGGTGTCCGCGGCGCCCGCGGTCCCGACGACCCGCGGGCTGCCGGTGGTGAGCGTGCCGGTCTTGTCGAACAGCACGGTGTCGACGGTGCGGGTGCGCTCCAGCGCGAGCCGGTCGGTGACCAGCACCCCGGAGCGTGCCGCGCGGGCCGTGGAGATCGCGATGACCAGCGGGATCGCCAGCCCGAGCGCGTGCGGGCAGGCGATCACGAGCACGGTGACGGTGCGGGTGACCGCCTGCGCGGTGTCGCCGAGCAGCGTCCACGCGCCGAAGGTCAGCACCCCGGCACCCGCGGCGAACCAGAACAGCAGCGCCGCCGCGCGGTCGGCGAGCGCCTGGGCCCGGGAGCGCGAGCCCTGCGCGTTCTCCACGAGGCGGCGGATGCCCGACAGCGCGGTGTCCTCGCCGACGGCGTCGACCCGGACCCGCAGCGCCGAGTCGGTGGCGACCGTGCCCGCCACCACCCGGTCACCGGTCCCGCGCGGGACCGGCCGGGACTCGCCGGTGATCATCGACTCGTCCACCTCGGCGGCACCGTCGACGACCGTGCCGTCGGCGGGCACCCGGGCGCCCGACCGGACCAGCACGACGTCGCCGACGGTCAGGTCGGCCGGTGCGACCGTGCCGACCGTGCCGTCGGCGCCGACCCGCTCGGCGGTGTCGGGCAGCAGCGCGGCCAGCGCGTCGAGGGCCCCGGACGCCTGGCCGAGCGCGCGCATCTCGAGCCAGTGCCCGAGCAGCATGATCACGACCAGCAGCGCCAGCTCCCACCAGAAGTCCAGCCCGCCGACGCCGAGCGAACTCAGCAGGCTCGCCACCCACGCGACGCCCACGGCCATGCCGATGAGCAGCATCATCCCGGGCCGGCGCGCCCGGATCTCGGCGACGGCGCCGGACAGGAACGGCCACCCCGGCCAGAAGAGGATCACGGTGCCGAGCACCGGGGGGATCCACGCCGACCACGCCGGGGGCGCGTACCCGAGCAGCATCCCGGTCATCGCGCTGAACCCGACGACGGGGACGGCGAGCACCAGCGCGACGACGAACCGGTCCCGGAACACCGCCGCGTGGTCCGCGTGGCCGTGTCCCGCGGGGGCGCCGTGCCCGGCGTGGCCGCTGTGGGCCCCGGGGTCGCCGCCGGGGTGCGTCCCGTGCTCCTGCGGGGCGGATGCCGCCCGTGGCTCGCCGTGCATCGTCTGCCTCCCGACGTCGTGGACGCCCGCTGCAGCGCACATACCCCCCTAGGGTATTCCCGGCGGCCGGGTCGCGCGGGGTACCGTCGCGGTCGTCCCGCGGGGACACCGCGGGAGGTGGTCGGCGTGGTCCGGGTCGAGGGGCACTGGCGCAACCGCGGCTGGGTCGCCGCGCACCACCGGCACCCGATGCGGCCCGGTGCCGACCAGACGGTGCTCGTCCTGCCGCCCGCCCGGTCGGTGTGCATCGACCTGTCCGCGCACGGCGGACCGTTCCCCGCCGAGCCGGTGGACGGGCGCCCCGCACCGGCGCTGCCCGCACCCCGGCCGCCCGCCGAGCGCTGAGGCGGCAGGATGGTGCCGTGCCGAAGCTGATCGAGAACGCCAGCCGGGTCACCGCCGCCGGGACCCCGCCGAAGACCATCGACGAGTACGTGGGCCGGGTGAACTCCGGCGACGGAGCGGTCTCGGTCGCGCACATGCGCAGCCCGTCGGGCTGGGCCGAGCCCGGCCAGACCCCGGAGTTCGACGAGTACACCCTGGTCCTGCGCGGCGCGCTGCGCGTCGAGTTCGACGGCGGTGAGCTCGACGTCGCCGCCGGACAGGCCGTGCACACCACGCCGGGGGAGTGGGTGCGCTACAGCTCGCCCGGCCCCGACGGCGCGGAGTACGTGGCCGTCTGTCTGCCCGCCTTCGAGATCGGTGCCGCGCACCGTGACGACGAGCAGTAGGTTCCCGGCCCCCGCGCTGCTCGCGGCGCTGGTCCTGGCCGGCTGCGGCGGGCCGTCCGGGTCCGCGGGGGCCGATGCCGCCGGGCCGCGGGCCGCCGTCGCCGCCGACCTCACCGGCGTGCGCTGGCTGCCCGCCGACGGCGCCGCGCAGGGCCGGGCGTTCGCCGAGTTCGCCCCGGACGGCACCTGGACCGGCTCGGACGGCTGCAACGGCCAGGGCGGCGACTGGGCCCTCGACGGTGACGGCGCGCTGCGCGCGACGGCGAACCCGAGCACCCTGATCGCCTGTGAGAACGTGCCGGTCGCCCGCTGGGTCGCCGAGGCCGTCCACGCCGAGGCCGACGGGCCGGACCTGCTCCTGCACGGCACCGCGGGCGCCCCCGTCCGGCTGGTGCGCTGACCGGGGCCCGGCGCGGTCGGGCCGGGCCGGGCAGGGCCGGGGCGGGGCGACCGGCGCGGCCACCTCCTGGGTGCCCAGCACCCGCAGCAGGGCCAGCGCGTCGGCGTCGGGCGAGCCGGGGGTGGCGGAGTAGACGAGCAGGCGCTGGTCGTCGTCGTCGATGCGCAGCAGCACGCAGTCCAGGGTGAGCGCGCCGAGCGCGGGGTGGGCGAAGGTCTTGCGGTCGTCGAGGTGCTCGACGACCGTGCGCTCCTGCCACAGCGACGCGAACCGGGGGCTGCCGCGGCGCAGCCGGTCCACCAGCGCGGCCAGCTCCGGGTCGCCGGGATGGCGGGCCAGCGCCGCGCGGGCGTCGGACACCAGGGCGCGGTCGCGGCGGTCCCGCTCGTCGTCGTCGGCGACGACGACCCGGTCGGCCCTGTCGAGGAAGTGCTGCACCCACAGGTTGCGCCGCTCCTCCGGCAGCGCGGACAGGTCGCCCAGCAGCGCCGTCGCGGGCGGGCTCCAGGCCAGGACGTCCATCCGGGCGTTCAGCAGCACCGCGGGCAGGTCGGAGAACCGGTCCAGCAGCCGCAGTACCGCGGGGCGCACCGAGCGGCCGATCCGGCCCGGCCCCGGCGGGGCGGCCCCGGCCAGCCGGTACAGGTGCTCGGCCTCGGCCCGGTCCAGGCGCAGCGCCCGGGACAGCGCGCCGAGCACCGACTCCGACGGGTGCGCGCCCCGGCCCTGCTCGATCCGCGTCAGGTGGTCGACGCCCACCCCGGCGAGTGCGGCGACCTCCTCCCGGCGCAGGCCCGGCGTCCGGCGACGGGGGCCCGCGGGCAGCCCGACGTCGGCCGGGCGCAGCCGTTCCCGCCACGTCCGCAGCACCCGTCCCAGCTCCGTACGGTCCACGGCTCCAGGATGCCCGCGCCGGCCGTCCGCAGCCTGGTACGGCCGGTCCCCGGCTACGCCGTGCCTGGCCGGACCCACCGGCCGGGCGCAGGCTCGTGCCATGACCGACTCCACGATCGTCCTCGTCACCGGCGCCAACAAGGGACTCGGCCTCACCACCGCCCGGCGCCTTGGCGCGCTGGGCCACACGGTCCTGCTGGGCTCCCGCGACCACGGCCGCGGGGCCGAGGCCGCCGGGAAGCTGGCCGCCGAGGGGATCGACGCCGTCGCCGTCGACCTCGACGTCACCGACGACGCGTCGGTCACCGCGGCGGCCGACCGCATCCGGGCGGAGTACGGCCGCCTGGACGTCCTGGTCAACAACGCCGGCGTGGTCGGCGGCCGCTCGAGCGCGGCGGACACCACCGCCGACCTGGTCCGCACGACCTACGAGACCAACGTGTTCGGCCCGGTCCGGGTCACCCACGCGATGCTCGGTCTGCTCGCGGCGGCCCGGGCCCCGCGGATCGTCATGGTGTCCAGCGGCCTGGGGTCGCACGGGCTGACCGCCGACCCGGAGCGGATCGAGTCGCGGGTGCCGGGGTTCGCCTACCAGTCGTCGAAGGCGGCGCTGAACATGGTCGCCGCGCGGTACGCCGCCGAGCTGCCCGACGTCCACGTCGCCGTGGTCGACCCCGGCTACACCCGGACCGACCTCAACGGGAACTCCGGCACCCAGACCGTGGAGGAGGGCACCGACGCGATCGCCGCCGCCGCGACCGGGGACGCGGCGGCGGCGTCGGGCACCTACTCCGACCGGCACGGCCCGCTGCCCTGGTGAGCGGGCACGCGAGGGCTCAGCGGGGCAGCGGCAGCCAGTCCAGGACGTCGCGGATCCGGGCGTCCCAGTAGCCCCACTCGTGCTCGCCGGGACCGAACGCGGTGGTCACCGACACCCCGGCGGCCCGGGCCCGCTCGGCGAAGCGCACCGACTGCGGGTGCAGCGGGTCCTCGGTGCCGGCGCACACGTACAGCGCGGGCGCGGCGGCCGGGTCGAGCCGGGCGAGCAGGGTGGACAGGTCCGCGTCGGTGCCGGCCACCGGGGCGCCGTCGAGTATCCGCTCCCAGATCCGGGGGTCCTCCTCGCGTGGCGGGCCCGCGGCCAGCGCGGCGAGGTCGAGCGCCCCGGACAGCGACGCCGCGGCCGCGAACCGGCCGGGCTCGGCCAGCGCCCAGGACAGCGCGCCGTAGCCGCCCATCGACAGGCCCGCCACGAACGTCTCCGCCGGGTCGGCCGACACCCGGAAGAACCGCGCCACCAGCGCCGGGAGCTCCTCGGTCACCCAGGTGCGGTAGCGGCCGCCGTAGGCCTGGTCGGTGTAGAAGCTGCGGTGCACCTGCGGCATGACGACGGCGAGCCCCAGCTCGTCGGCGTACCGCTCGACGGCGGTGTAGCGGGTCCAGGCGGTGTCGTCGTCGGACAGCCCGTGCAGCAGGTGGAGCACCGGCGGCGGGGCGTCGAGGTCGCGCACCCCGGCGCCGATCCGGGTCCGCGACGGCTGGGGCAGCAGCACCGTGACCGAGGTGGCCAGTCCGAGGGAGTCGGCGACGACGTCGCAGCGCAGCCGGGCCATTCCGGTGATCCTCGTCGGCGTGCGCCCGGCCGGTCAAGGCACACTCGGTGTCGTGCACGTCCTCATGTCGACCACCGCCGCGCACGGCCACGTCCACCCGAACCTGCCGGTGATGGCCGAGCTGGTCGCCCGCGGCCACCGCGTCACGTACCCGGTCCCGGAGCGGTTCGCCGAGGCCGTCGCCGCGACCGGCGCGACGCCGCTGCGGATCCGCACCGACCTGCCCGACCCGGCGAAGGGCGAGCAGTGGCCCGACGGCGGCGTCGCGGCGATGCGGCTGTTCTCGGCCGAGGCCCGCTCCGCCTACGACCAGATCGCCGACGCGCTGCGCTACGAGCACCCCGACGTCGTCTGCTACGACGGCAGCGGCTGGGCCGGGCACGCGTTCTCCCGGGTCCGGGGCGTCCCGCGGGTGGAGCTGTCCCCGCACATGGTGGCCTGGGACGGCTTCGAGACCGACATGGCCGAGGCCTTCGCGTTCCTGGAGGCCCCCGAGGGGCTCGCCTGGCGCGCCGAGCTGGACGCCTGGCTCGACGAGGTCGGCGCCGGCGTCGGGAACCGGGAGTTCCTCGGCCGCCCCGACCGCTCGGTGGCACTGATCCCCGAGGCGATGCAGCCCGAGCTCGACCGGGTCGACCGCGACCGCTACACCTTCGTCGGCCCGGTCATCGGCGACCGCTCGCACCAGGGGCTGTGGCCGAAGCCGAAGGCCCCGCTGCTGCTGGTGTCGCTCGGCTCGGCCTACACCGACCGGCCGGGGTTCTGGCGGGCCTGCATCGAGGCGATGACCGGCACCGGCTGGCAGACCGTGCTCGCCACCGGCCCGCACGTGTCCGCGGACGACCTCGGCGCGGTCCCCGACGACGTCACCGTCCGCGAGTGGGTGCCGCAGCTGGCGGTGCTGGCGCACGCGTCGGCGTTCGTCACCCACGCCGGGATGGGCGGCTGCACCGAGGGGCTCTGGCACGGGGTGCCGATGGTGGCCGTGCCGCAGGCGGTGGACCAGTTCGGCAACGCGGACCGGATCGCGGCACTGGGCGTGGGGGAGCACCTCCCCGCGGACGACGTGACCCCGGAGGCGCTGCGGGAGGCCGTGCTGCGGGTGTCGTCGTCGGAGACCGTCGCGCGCCGCTGCGCCGAGGAGAAGGCGACCGCCCGGGCGGCCGGCGGGGCCGCGGCCGCCGCGGACGTCGTCGAGGGTCTGGCGCCCTCCGCGCTGTGCGCGGCCTGCGCACTCGTCGGTGGCTGCGGGGGACGTCGCTGAGCCCGTCCCGATCCGCGCTGGTCCGATCGGGGCACCGGCGGGCGTGGCGATTGTGGACACAGCGTTGCTAATGGCAACGTCTGCCCCTCGGTCGGGGGGCGGGCGCGTGCGCCCGGAGAGGTGGAGCCGGTGCGCAGGACGATCATCACGCTGCTCGTCGCCGTCGGGGTGACGCTGGGGACGGCCGGTCCGGCCCTGGCCGCCGCGCCCGCCCCGCCGCCGGGGCAGGGCATCACGTGGGGTCCGTGCACGAGCCCGTCGCTGCAGCAGGCCACGGCCGAGTGCGGCTTCCTGGAGGTCCCGCTGGACCATGCGGAGCCCGCCGGCAAGAAGATCGAGATCGCGGTGTCGCGGATCCGGCACACCGTGCCCGAGGCGCAGTACCAGGGCGTCGTGCTGGTCAACCCCGGCGGTCCGGGCGGCCCCGGGCTGGGACTGTCCCGGCTCGGCGGCGCCGTCCCGAAGAACGCCGGCGCCGCCTACGACTGGATCGGCTTCGACCCGCGCGGGGTGGGCACCAGCCGTCCCGCCCTGACCTGCGACGCCGACTACGGCGGCTACGCCCGCCCCGACTACCGGCCGGAGAACGGCGCCGAGAAGGCGTGGCTGCCGAAGGTCGAGGCGTACGCCCGGGCCTGCGGCACGGCCGGCGGCGACCTGCTCGCGCACCTGCGCACCGAGGACACCGTCCGCGACATGGACCTGATCCGCCGGGCCCTGGGCGCGAAGCAGATCAACTACTACGGCTTCTCCTACGGCACGATGCTCGGCCAGGTCTACGCCACGATGTTCCCGGACAAGGTCCGCCGGATGGTCCTCGACGGCGTCGTCGACCCCCGTGACTGGTGGTACCGGGCCAACCTGAACCAGGACGTCGCGTTCCAGCGCAACATCGAGACCTTCTTCGACTGGGTCGCCAAGAACGACGCCGCCTACCACCTCGGCAACACCGGCGACGCCGTCGAGAAGCGCTTCCACGACCTCGCCGCGGAGTTCCGGAAGGCCCCGCTGGGCGGGCGGATCGGCTCCTCGGAGTGGACCGACATCTTCCTGCGCGCCGGCTACAACGTGGGGGAGTACACCTCCGTCGCCGACGCGTTCGTCGCCGGCACGAAGAAGGACGCGGCGAAGCTCAAGGCCGCCTACGACCAGGCCGGCTCGCCGACCGACGACAACAACTACGCCGTCTACCTCGCCACCCAGTGCACCGACGCCCCGTTCCCGCACGACTGGGCCACCTGGAAGCGCGACAACACCGCCACCGACCGGAAGGCGCCGTTCGAGACCTGGGGCAACGCCTGGTACAACGCGCCGTGCCGGGACTGGCCGGTGCAGCCCGGGCCCGCACCGGAGGTCGCCGGGAAGCTGAGGACCGGTCCGCTGCTGATCTCCGAGACCTACGACGGCGCCACCCCCTACGAGGGCGCACTCCAGGCCCGGCGGACCTTCCCCGGCTCGTCGCTGGTCGAGGGCGTCGGCGGGCACACCCACTCGTCGTCGCTGTCGGGGATCGCGTGCACCGACGACACGGTCGCCGACTACCTGCTCACCGGCGCGCTGCCGAAGCGGACCGGCGGCGACCGGTCGGACAGGCAGTGCCCGCCGCTGCCGCCGCCGTCCCCGACGGCCGCGGGCGGCTGAGCCGGGCTCAGCCGGCCACGAGCACGAGCACCAGCGGCACCGGGACGGCGACGAGGGCCAGCAGCACCGCGTTCGCCACCCGGTACTCGCGCAGCACCGCGACGAATTCGCGCAGCACCGCGCTGGGCCAGTAGTAGCCGGCGGTCGGCGCCCCCACGGCCTGGGCGTCGACGCCGAGCCGCCGGGCCAGCAGCGCGGCCCGGAACGCGTGGTAGTTGCTGGTCACGATGACCCCGGGGCCGTCGCCGACCAGCGCCGAGCTGAACCGCAGGTTCTCCTCGGTGGTCCGCGAGTCGGTCTCCGCGGTCAGCACCGCCGGGTCGGCGCCGTGCGCCGCGGCCCAGCGCGCCATCGCCTCACCCTCGGCGAGCCGCTCGTCGTCGCCCTTCCCGCCGGACAGCACCAACCGCCCGGCACCACGCCGGGCCAGCTCGTCCATCCCGGTCGCGATCCGCGACGCCAGCAGCGGCGGGACCTCGCTGCCGTGCAGCCCGGAGCCGAGCACGACCACCCAGTCCGCGGGGCGGTCGCGCACCAGCCACCGGTAGAGCCGCGCGTAGCCGAGGAACGCCGCGAACTGGAACGCCAGGAACGCGGCCGCGAGCAGGCAGGCCAGCCACAGCGCGCGCAGCACGAGCGAGTGCAGCGCCAGCACCGGCCAGACGGCGACGAGCAGGCCGATGATCGCCAGGCCGGTGAGCAGCGACAGCGAGTTGCCGAGCGAGAAGCGCTCGCGGCGCAGCATCACCGCGCCGTTGAGGACGCAGAACGCCGCGAACACCACCGTGATCAGCGGCGACAGCACCACGACGAGCACGAGCGCACCGAACACCGGGTTCCCGCCGGACCCGGCGACGCCGAGCACCCACCCGAGGAGCAGCGCGGTGGCCAGCAGCCAGTAGGCGTTGCCCAGCCGTCGGGGGTCGCGCCGGATCCGCCGCACGGTGAACACGGTGACGACCACCGCGACCACGACGGGCAGCACGACCGCCAGGACGGCCGCGAGCAGGGTGAGGTACGAGTCGGACATCGACGACGATCCTTCTCCCCGCCCCACGGACCGGCCCCGGGCGGTCCGGCCGGCCACCCGGTCGTGGCGGTCGGCGGTCGCCCCGGTGCGCCGGGCCGGGTCCACGACGGCCCCGCCCGGCGGTCGGGGAGGATGGCGGCACTGTGTCGTCCCTCTCCGCCCCCACCGTCCGGGTACCCGGTGGCCGCTTCAAGCCGGACCCACCGGTCCCCGCGCGCGACGTCGCCCGCGCCGACCGCCGGGTCCGCCGTGCGACCGGGGTGCTCGCCGCCCTGGCGGTGCTGCTCGCGCTCGCCTGGTGGGTCGACGGCGGCGGCCCCGCCGGGCTGCTGGGGGGCGGCACCCGCGCGGTCGCCGAGACCGGACGGCTCTGCGGGCTGCTGGCGTCGCTGCTGCTGCTCGGGCAGGTGCTGCTCGCCGCCCGGATCCCGCTGCTGGAGCAGGCGTTCGGCCAGCGGCACCTCATCGCGCTGCACCGCGGCACCGGGATCGCCTCGTTCGCCGGGATGGTGGCGCACGTCGGCTGCGCGAGC
The DNA here is from genome assembly GCF_040105315.1 of Pseudonocardia tropica. Lineage (NCBI taxonomy): Bacteria > Bacillati > Actinomycetota > Actinomycetes > Pseudonocardiales > Pseudonocardiaceae > Pseudonocardia > Pseudonocardia tropica. The sequence goes on along the minus strand of NZ_JBEDNP010000009.1, from coordinate 233,952 downwards.
TGGGCGCACGGCCCCGCCGGTGTCGGGCGCGTCCCCGCCGGGTTCTGGCAGCTGACGTGGACCTGGCCCGGGATGGTCGCGGCCTCGCTCGGCACCGTCCTGGTGGTGCTCGTCGTCGTGACCAGCGCGCGGTGGATCCGCACCCGGCTGCGCTACGAGTGGTGGCACCTGCTGCACCTGTGGGGCTACGCCGGGGTGTTCCTCGCGCTGCCGCACCAGCTGTGGGCGGGGCGGGAGTTCACCACCTCGCCGTCGCGGACGGTGTTCTGGTGGGGGCTGTGGATCGCCGCGGTGCTCGCCGTCGTGGTCTGGCGGGTCGCGGTCCCGGTGCTGCGGTCGCGGCGGCACCGGATCACCGTCGCCGCGGTGCTGCCCGAGGGCGACGGCAGCGTGTCGGTGCACATGACCGGCGAGCGGCTGCGCGAGCTCGGCGCCTCGGCCGGGCAGTTCTTCGTCTGGCGGTTCCGGTCCGGGCGTGGCTGGCCCGCGGGCAACCCGTACTCGCTGTCGGCGCCGCCGACGGCCCGCTCGCTGCGGATCACCGTCAAGGAGCTCGGCGACGGCAGCGCCGCCGTCCCGAACCTGCGGCAGGGCACCCGGGTCCACATCGAGGGCCCCTACGGCAGGCTCACCCCGCGCACCCGGACCAGCCCGCGGGTCGCGCTGATCGGGGCGGGTGTCGGGATGACCCCGTTGCGGGCGCTGGCGGAGAAGTTCCTCAACGAGTCCGCCGACGTCGTGGTGGTGCACCGCTTCACCCGCGAGCCGCTGTTCGCCCGCGAGTTCACCCGCCTCGCCCGGGAGCGGAACCTGCACGTGGTGGCCTCCCCCGGGCGTCGCCGGGCGGCGGGGTCGTGGTGGGGCGCCGACGCGGGCCGGGCCGACGACCTCGCCGCGCTGCGGGCCCGGATCCCGGACATCGCGGTGCGTGAGGTGTACGTGTGCGGGCCCGGCCGGTGGACCGCGATGGTCCGGCGCACCGTGCTCGGCGCCGGGGTGCCGGAGCGGCGCGTGCACGTGGAGAACTTCGGCTGACGACGCGTCCGGGAGGCCGGGCCCGGCGCCCGGGCGGGCGGCCCGCAGGGCGTGCGGTCCGCCGGACGGGTCCGGTCCGGCGGGGCGGAGGGATCAGGGCGCCAGGCGCTGCAGCAGCGCCATGACCTCGCCGAGGGTCGTCTCGACCACCCGCAGGCGCTGCCCCTCCTCGCTGCCGGGCGGCACGGGGGCGCCCGCCGCACCGGGACGGCGCCGGGGCAGCGCGGCCGGATCACCGGTGCCCGACGTGCCGGGGGCCGGGTCGCGCCGCCGTTCCAGCTCGTCGAGGCGCTGCAGGGTCGCCCGCAGGGTGGCCTCCGCGCTGTCCGCCCGGACGGTCTCCCGGCGGCCCTGCTCCACGAGCCGGGCGACCCAGCTCGCCCAGGCGTCGACCTCGGCCCGCCGGTAGCCCCACGGGGCGGTGCCGAACACCGGGGGCGACGCGTCGTCGTCGGCGCCCCGGCCGAACCGGGCGGCCACACCCGCGGCGCCGACCCGGTCGGCGGTGTCACCGGCGTCGTCGTCGCGTCGTGTGCCCGCCGCACCCCGTCCTGTCACCACGGGGTCAGTCAACGGGCCCGATCCGGGGTCACGCGAGCGCGACGGGCGGCGAACGGTCACCCGGTCGGCGAACGGTGACCACTCTCGGTGAACGGTCCGGTGTGGACGATCAGGCGAGGTGGACGTACTCGTACTCGAAGGGCTTGCCGTTGATCCCGTTCGACGGCGGCGCGATCCAGCCCGCGATCTTCCCGGGCTCGTAGACCGGGCGCATCAGGTTCCGCACGAACGTCCGGTCCGCCTCCGACGGCAGCCAGTCGTCCTGGCGGGACGCCCACACGTCGGCGGAGATCAGGTCGCCCTTCGGGCTGAGCTCGTGGGAGGAGAACAGCCCGACCTGCCGGTTGAACCCGACGTGCGGGAGGTGGACGCGGTCGTCGAACCCGTTCCTCTGCAGGATGCGGTTCCAGCGCTTCAGCCCGGACCGGCAGTCCTTCACGTACTCGTTGCGCAGGTCCAGGTTCAGTGCCAGCAGGGCCGGGACCTCGTCGGTGACGACGCCGCCGTCGCGGACCTGCTCCATGCCGTAGCCGTCCTCGGTCAGCACGTGGTCGTCGCGACGCCGCTCCTCCTGCCAGCGGCCCTTGAGCCCGGCGGTGAAGTAGTTCGCGGCGTTGGTCGACTGCTCGGAGCCGAACAGGTCGAGGCTGACCGAGTAGTGGAAGTTGATGTACTTCTGGATCACGTCCAGCGGGATGCCGCCGTGCGGGGCGATGTCGGCGGTGTCGTGGGAGCGCATCAGCTCGCAGGTCCGCTGGATCACCCGGTCGATGCCGGTGGTCCCCACGAACATGTGGTGGGCCTCCTCCTTCAACATGAACTCGCAGGTGCGCGAGAGCGGGTCGAAGGCGGACTCCTTCAGCGTGCCGAGCTGGTACTTGCCGTCCCGGTCGGTGAAGTAGGTGAACATGAAGAACGACAGCCAGTCCGGGGTCTCCTCGTTGAACGCGCCGAGGATGCGGGGGCTGTCCAGGTCGCCGGAGTTGCGCTGCAGCAGCGCCTCGGCCTCCTCGCGGCCGTTGCGGCCGAAGTGGGCGTGCAGCAGGTACACCATCGCCCAGAGGTGGCGGCCCTCCTCGACGTTGACCTGGAACAGGTTGCGCAGGTCGTAGAGGCTGGGGGCGGTCTCGCCGAGGCGGCGCTGCTGCTCGACCGAGGCCGGCTCGGTGTCGCCCTGGATGACGATCAGGCGCTGCAGGTCGGCGCGGTACTCACCGGGGACCTGCTGCCAGACCGGCTCGCCGCGGTTGTCGCCGAAGGCGATCCGGCGGTCGTCGGAACGCTCGGCCAGGAACACGCCCCAGCGGTACTCCTCCATCGCGACGTGACCGAACCGCGCCCAGCCCTCCTTGCCGACGTCGACGGCGGTGCGCAGGTAGACGTCCTGGGTCGGCACGGCCGGGCCCATCGTCGTCCACCAGGTGAGGAAGTTGGGCTGCCACGACTCCAGGGCGCGCTGCAGCTTGCGGTCCCCGGCGAGGTCGACGTTGTTGGGGATCTTCTCCGAGTAGTCGATGCTCATCGCTCAGACTCGCTTCCGGTCGAAATCGGCCCTGCGGCCCGTCCCGTACTTGCGCAGTGCGCCCTCCGGCCCGGAGGCGTTCGGGCGCACGAAGATCCAGTTCTGCCAGGCGGTGAGCCGGCCGAAGATGCGGCTCTCCATCGTCTCCGGCCCGACGAACCGGTGGTTGGCCTCCATCCCGGTCAGCGCGTCCGGCGAGAGCGAGGCCCGCTCCTCGAGCATGATGCGGACCTCGTCGTCCCAGTCGATGTCGTCCGGGGCGTCGGTGACCAGGCCCAGCTCCAGCGCCTCGCCCGCGGTGAGGCGGCGCCCCACCTCCTTGCGGAGCGTGGCGACGTGGTCGTCGTCGCCGTGGAAGCGGCTCGCCAGCCGGGACGGCCCGTTGGACATCGGGAACGTGCCGAAGTTCGACGCCGTGAGCATGATCTGGGCCTCGTCGCCCTGCCCCGGACCGCCCGTGCCCTCGGCTGTGTCGATCAGAGTGCCGTCGAGCATGTACTGGCGGTCGCAGGCCAGGGCGAGCTCCAGCAGCGCGCCGGCGAAGCAGGAGCCCGGCTCGACCAGCGCGATGAGGCTGCGGCTGGTGACGTCCAGGCGCTTGAGGGTGCGCTTGAAGTAGTGCCGGATCTCGTTGACCAGCCAGTCGTCGCCGGAGTGCTGCTCGATCACGCGCTCGAAGGCCAGCGCGTCCTCGAGGTCGCCCCGGGTGCGGATCACCCAGGTGCCCAGCTCGGGCTCGTTGCTGCGCAGGCGCAGGACCAGGTCGTCGAGCTGGCGGGTCACGGCCAGCGGCCAGAAGTCCGCGCCGAGGGCGTGCACGCGCTCGATGCTCTCCGGGACACCGCCCTCGGGCCCGTCGACGGTGATCTCCACCAGGCCCCGGTCGCGGTCGAACTCCGCGCGCACGTGCGGGTAGGTGATGCCGTCGGCGTTCTCGGTGCGCTCCAGCGGGGGCAGGTCGATCCCGTCGTCCGCGGGCAGCCGCGTCGACGCCGCCGCGGCCTCGACGGCCCGCTCGGCCACCGTCTCGTCCCAGCGGCGCTTGGGGATCACCTCGTCGACGAGCTTCCACTCGACGGCCTGCCTCCCGCCGAAGCCCTCGGACCTCGTGGCGAACACGTCGGCGCGGTCCTTGCGGACGCGGCGCTTGTCGGTGACGCGGGTGAGGCCGCCGGTGCCGGGCAGCACGCCGAGCAGCGGGACCTCGGGCAGCGCGACGGTGGAGGAGTTGTCGTCGATGAGCAGGATCCGCTCGCAGGCCAGCGCCATCTCGTAGCCGCCACCGGCGGCCGTGCCGTTGACGGCGGCGATCCAGGTCTGCCCGGAGTGCGCGGTCGCGTCCTCGATGCCGTTGCGGGTCTCGTTGGTGAACTTGCAGAAGTTCACCTTCCACGGGTGCGCGGACCCGGCGAGCATCCGGATGTTCGCGCCCGCGCAGAAGTTGCGGTCCTTGGCGCTGGTCAGCACGACCGCTCTGACCTGCGGATGGGTGAACCGCAGCCGCTGGGTGATGTCGTAGAGCTCGATGTCGACGCCGAGGTCGTAGGAGTTCATCTTCAGCTCGTAGCCGGGGACGAGGCCGCCCGCCTCGTCGACGTCGAGCTTCACGTACGCGACCGTGGGGTCGTCCGGGGCGAGCGTGAGCTGCCAGTGCCGGTAGCCCGACGGGTCGCGGTCGAAGTCCACCCGCGGGACGTCGCCGTCGTCCGGGTCGACGGACGGGTCTGCACTGCTCATGGACCCCGCTCCTCCTCGCGTCGTTGCGGCCGTCAAAGACTACAGCCAGATGACGTGGCGACGGAAGAGTGTGGATTATCGGGGCGCGGCCCCGGCCGGCTCAGCCCTGGTGCTGCACCAGCGCGGCCGGGACCTGCTTGCGCAGCTCGCCGACGTCGTTGCGGGCGAAGCCGCGCGCGGTGAGCCAGGCGGTCACCGGCTCGGGGTCGGGGTGGCCGTGCGGCACCACGTTGTAGAGATGGTTCAGCCGGCGCCGGCCCGCCTCGGCCTCCAGCCGCTGCAGCACGAACGAGCCGACGCCGGTGTGCCGCGCCCCCGGCGCGACGAGGACGAGGATCTCCGCGTCGCCCCAGCTGTCGTCGAGCCTGCCGTAGGCGACGGTCCGGCCGTCGGTGTCGTCGACCCGCCACCACTCGTCGCCGAGCGGGTCGCCGTCGCCGGGCCTGCCCAGCCCGAACAGCGCGGGGTCGAGACCGTCGAGGACCGCGCTCTTGCGGTCGTCCCAGGTCGCAGGGGTCTCCGGGATCCAGTCCCACGTGTCCACGCCGGCCTCCTCGCCGTCGGTGCGTCCGCCGAGTCGACCCCGGCGGGGTGGCCCGGGTCGAGCGGACGTCTCAGATCGAGACAGGTCGGAGCGGGGCGTCAGACCACCGACTGCGGGTCGGTCGGGCTCCCGGTGACCCCCGGCAGCCCGGCGGCCTGCGCGCGGAGCCGGAAGCGCTGGATCTTGCCGGTCGGCGTCCTCGGCAGCTCCGCGACGGTGACCACGGCGCGGGGCCGCTTGAACGCGGCCAGCCCGTCCCGGCAGAACATCACGAGCTCGGTCTCCGACGAGGCCGCGCCCGGGTCGCGGGGCACGACGAACGCGACCGGCTTGTCCAGCCCGTCCGCGTCGGGGACCCCGACGACGACCGCCTCGGCCAGCCCGGGGTGCTCCAGCAGGCGGGTCTCGACCTCGCCGGGGGAGACCCAGATGCCCCCGACCTTGAGGACGTCGTCGGTCCGGCCCAGGCAGGTCCACGACCCGTCCGCGCCGCGGACGTACTGGTCGCCGGTGCGCATCCAGCGGCCCTGGAACACCGCCCGGTTGACCTCGGTGCGGCACCAGTAGCCGGTGCACACCGAGTCGCCCGCCACGTAGAGCATCCCCTGCTCGTCCGGCCCGTCGATGACGCTGCCGTCCGGGCGTCGCAGCTCCACCTCGTAGCCGGGAACCGGGAAGCCGGAGCTGCCCGGCACGACCTCGCCCGGCCGGTTGGAGATGAAGATGTGCAGCGCCTCGGTGGAGCCGATGCCGTCGAGGACCTCCACGCCGTAGCGGTCCAGAACGCCGCGGAACATCCGCGCGGGCAGCGCCTCGCCCGCCGAGGCGCCGTGGCGCACGGTGGCGAACCGCTCGCGCGGCAGCTCGGCGGCGATCATCGGACCCCAGAAGCTGGGGACGGCGAAGAACAGCGTCGCGCCGTGCTGCTCGGCGAGGCGGGAGTAGTGATCGGGGTCCGGCCGGGACGGTTCGAGGACCGCGCAGGCGCCGACCGAGAGCGGGAAGAACATCGAGTTGCCGATGCCGTAGGCGAAGAACAGCTTCGCGACCGACAGGCAGACGTCGTCGCGGTGGATGCCGAGGACCTGGCGGCCGTAGGTGTCGGCGACGGACCGGATGTCGTCGTGGCGGTGCATGGCGCCCTTGGGCCTGCCGGTCGTGCCCGAGGTGTAGAGCCACAGGGCCTGGGACTCCGCCCAGGTCGGGTGCGGCTCGGGCAGCGGGTCGGCGCCGTCGAGCAGGGCGTCCCAGGTCAGGGAGGTGACCCCGGCGACCAGCGGGTCGGCGCCGGTCAGCACGACGCGCTCCAGGTCGGGCGCCCCCGCGACGGCCTCGGTGAGGTGCGCGGCGAACGCCTCGCCGCCGATCACGGTGGTCGCCCGCGAGTCCCGGACGAGCACGGCGAGCTCGCGCCCGGTCAGCATCGTCGAGCAGGGCACGGCGACCGCACCCGCCCACAGGGTCGCGAGGATCGCGGTGAACAGCTCGACGTCGTCGGGCATCACGAGCAGCACGCGCTGCTCGGGGCGCACGCCGGCCCGGCGCAGGGCCCCGGCGACGAGCCGGACCCGGTCGGTCAGGGCGGCGTAGGTGAGCGAGCCGCCGGGGAACCGGACCGCGGTGCGGCCGCCGTCCCCGGCCCCGACCCGGGCGGCGGTGAGGTGGGCGGCGGCGTTGAAGGTCGCCGGTGCCTCCTGCGGTCCGCGGGGGACGGGCACGGTGGTGTGGGCGGGATCGGCGTTGTCGACGCTGACGACATCGGCCATGGTGGCTGGCTCCTGTGCCGGTTCGGGGCCTGTGATGCTACACACATCGGACGGCGCGTCAACGGTCTGTAGATCGACGGCGGCCCGGTGCGGCACCGCCGCGACCGGCTCCTAGGCTCACCGTCCGTGGGGACCCTCGTCAGCTTCCATGCCCATCCCGACGACGAGTCGATCGGCACCGCGGGCACGCTCGCCAAGGCCGCCGCGCTCGGCCACCGCGTCGTCCTCGTCTTCGCCACCCGTGGTGAGCTCGGGGAGCCGGTACCCGGCGTCCTGGCCGAGGGGGAGCAGCTGCCGGTCCGCCGGTCCGCGGAGTGCCACGCCTCGGCCCGCACCCTCGGCGTCGCCCGCGTGGAGTTCCTCGGTTACGTCGACTCCGGGATGATGGGCGAGCCCAGCAACGACGCCCCCTACTGCTTCTGGCAGGCCCCGGTGGAGCACGCGGCCAAGCGGCTCGCGCTGATCCTCGAGGAGGAGGAGGCCGACGTCCTCACCACCTACGACGACAACGGCGGCTACGGCCACCCCGACCACATCCAGGTGCACCGGGTCGGCGCCCGCGCCGGTGAGCTCGCCGGGGTCCCGGTCGTCGCGCAGAACACCACCAACCGCGACTGGCTGCTCCGCGGCATGCGCGGGCTCCGGAAGGAGCGCGGCAGCGACTGGCAGATGCCCGAGATCCCCGACGACGGGTCGTTCGGCAAGCCCGAGTCCGAGATCACCCACCGGGTCGAGGCCGTCGAGTACGCCGGGACCAAGCGGGCCTCGATGCGCGCGCACGCCAGCCAGATGGGCCCCGACCACTTCATGCTGACGATGCCGGACCCGGTGTTCGCGATGGGGCTGGGCACCGAGTTCTACATCGTCGACGCGCAGCCCAACCCGGCCACCGCGCCCGAGATCTGGACCGAGGTCTTCGAGCCGCTCAGGTGACGCCCGCGCGCCGGTCCCACGCCCGCATCAGCGCGGCGTGGGCCGGGCGTTCCACCAGCCGGGTCAGCGCCCAGCCGAGCAGCACCGCCGCCGCCAGCATCGCCGCGGACTGCAGCAGCGGCCCGGCGCCGAGGTCCTGCAGCCGGCGCATCAGCACGTAGCCGACGGTCTGGTGCACCAGGTAGACGCCGTAGGAGATGCCGGCGAGCCTGCGCACCGCCGTCGCCAGCGGGCCGGGCATCCGCGAGCCCGGCCGGGGCAGCCGGGCCACCACGGCGACGAGCGCGATCCCGGCGCAGACCAGCGCGGCGGCGACCGCGTCGAGGTGGTCGAGGTCGATCCGCACGACGCCGTCGGGCCCCGGCTCGAGGCCGTGCACGAACTGGGCCAGGCCGCACACCGCGAGCAGGGCGAGCGCGTGCGGGGTGCGCATCCGCCGCGTCGACCACAGCCACACCGCGATCCCGGCCACGAACAGGTGCAGCCGGTGGAACCCCAGCCCGTCGACGAGGGTCCGGTACCACCACGGCGGGTCCGCGACGTCGCCCGGCCGTGCCCGCAGCGGCCACAGCAGCAGCGGGACGGTCACCATCGCCCACAGCAGCAGCCGCAACCGCGGCCCGTACCCCCAGCGCGTCACGCTCAGCACCGAGGCGGCGGTGAACGCCATCAGCTGCAGCGGCAGCGTCCAGAACGCCGGGTCGAGCCACGGATAGCGCCCGGTGTCCCAGTTCCCCAGCATCAGCCAGTTGACGACGATCTCCCGTGCCGGCGGCGACGCCCAGTCCGGCGGGGACACGAAGCGCAGGGCCACCCAGGCCAGCGGCACCGCGACGACGAACGCCGGCAGCAGCCGCGCGACCCGCCCCCACCAGTAGCGCCCGGGGGAGTGGCGGCCGAGCGTCGCGCAGGCGAAGTAGGCCGAGACGACCAGCAGCAGGCTCGCCCCGACCTGGTGGTCGAAGGAGACGCTGCGCGGCGCCAGCTCCGGGTGGAGCACCGGTCCGAGGTGCGTGGCGTGGTAGAGCACGACGAGCAGCACGAAGGTGCTGCGCAGCACGTCCCAGCCCGGCTCCCGGCGACGGGTCCCCGGCGGGGGTGTCGGAACCACCACACCTCCACCGTCGCACACCGCCGGCGACCTGTGGATCCGGGTGAAGGGCGCCCTGAGTGCGCGGTCGGGGGCTGTCGGTTCTACTCTCCGTAGAGCACAATCGGCGCGCGCCGTGCGACGGGCCGGGATCCACGGAGTGGATCTCCCGGACCGGACGGGCGCCGCTCGCCGGTCGGGAAGTAGAGTCTGCCCGTCCGCGAGGACGTGCTCAGGTCAGGCAAGTGCATGGAGGCCCAGGTGACAGCCGTCGAGCCCAAGCCGATCTCGACGCGCCCGTATCCGGCGCGGCGCGAGGGCAAGGGATCCACGTTCCTCAAGATGTTGAGGACGACGGACCCGAAGGACATCGCGATCCTCTATCTGACGACGTCGTTCGGCTTCTTCGCCGTCGGCGGGGTCATGGCGCTGCTGATCCGCGCCGAGCTCGCACGGCCGGAGCTGCAGTTCCTGTCGACCGAGCAGTACAACCAGCTGTTCACGATGCACGGCACGATCATGCTGCTGCTGTTCGCGACGCCGATCGTCTTCGGTTTCGCGAACTACATCGTGCCGCTGCAGATCGGTGCCCCCGACGTCGCGTTCCCGCGGCTCAACTCGTTCTCGTACTGGCTGTACCTGTTCGGCGGCCTCATCGTCGTCTCCGGCTTCCTGACCCCGGGCGGCGCGGCGGACTTCGGCTGGTTCGCCTACACCCCGCTGTCGGACGCGGTGCGTTCGCCGGGGCCGGGCGGTGACCTCTGGATCATGGGCCTGGTCGTCTCGGGTCTGGGCACGATCCTCGGTGGCGTCAACTTCGTGACGACCATCGTCTGCATGCGGGCGCCGGGCATGACGATGTTCCGGATGCCGATCTTCACCTGGAACATCTTCATCACCGCGCTGCTGGTGCTGATCGCGTTCCCGATCCTGACCGCCGCGCTGCTGGCGCTGGCCGCGGACCGCCACCTCGGTGCGCAGATCTTCAACCCGGCCAACGGTGGGGTGGTGCTCTGGCAGCACCTGTTCTGGTTCTTCGGCCATCCGGAGGTCTACATCGTCGCGTTGCCGTTCTTCGGCATCGTCTCGGAGATCTTCCCGGTGTTCTCCCGCAAGCCGCTGTTCGGCTACAAGGGCCTGGTCTTCGCCACCATCGCCATCGCGGCGCTGTCGGTCGCGGTGTGGGCGCACCACATGTACGCCACCGGCGCGATCATGCTGTCGTTCTTCGCCTTCACCACGTTCCTCATCGCCATCCCGACGGGCGTCAAGTTCGTCAACTGGATCGGCACCCTGTGGAAGGGCAAGATCACCTACGAGACGCCGATGCTGTTCTCGGTCGGCTTCCTGGTCACGTTCCTCTTCGGCGGTCTGACCGGCATCCTGCTCGCGATGCCGCCGGTGGACTTCCACGTGTCGGACACCTACTTCGTCGTCGCGCACTTCCACTACGTGCTCTACGGCACGATCGTGTTCGCGACCTTCGGCGGGATCTACTTCTGGTTCCCGAAGATGACCGGCCGGTTCCTCGACGAGAAGCTCGGCAAGATCCACTTCTGGCTGACCTTCGTCGGGTTCCACCTGACGTTCCTGGTGCAGCACTGGCTGGGCAACGAGGGCTACCCGCGTCGCTACGCGGACTACCTGCCCTCGGACGGCTTCACCACGCTGAACACGATCTCCTCGATCGGCGCGTTCATCCTCGGTGCCTCGACGCTGCCGTTCTTCTACAACGTGTTCAAGAGCTACCGGTTCGGCCGGGTCTGCGCCGTCGACGACCCGTGGGGCTTCGGCAACTCGCTCGAGTGGGCGACCTCGTCCCCGCCGCCGCGGCACAACTTCACCGAGCTGCCCCGGATCCGCTCCGAGCGCCCGGCGTTCGACCTGCACTACCCGCACCTGGTCGAGAAGGCGCGCGCCGAGGCGCACGTCGGCAACCGGGCACACCCGAGCGAGGTCCTCGCGCAGTCGGTCGGCAAGGAGTCGCAGCCGGACAGCGACCCCAAGTCGAAGTAGTGGTCCCAGAACTCCCCGGTCCGGCCCGGCCCACCGTGCTCGTCACGGTGACCGGGCCGGACCGGCCTGGTGTCAGTTCCGTCCTGTTCACCGCCCTCACCGCGGCCGGCGTCGAGCTGCTCGACCTGGAGCAGGTCGTGGTGAACGGCCGGCTCACCCTCGGCGCGCTCGTCGTGCCGGCGGGGGACCCGGAGGACCTGCAGGACACGGTCGGTGCGGCGATGGACTCCATCGCCATGACCGTGCACATCGAGATCCAGCGCGACGGCCGGCAGGCCGCGCGGACGCCGTCGTCGCACGTCGTCACGGTGCTGGGCAGGCCGATCACGGCCCGCGCGTTCGGCGCGATCGCCGCGGAGCTCGCCGCGGTCGGCGCCAACATCGACTCCATCCGCCGGGTCGCCGACTACCCGGTGACCGGGCTGGAACTGCTCGTCTCCCCGGTCCCCGAGGGCGACGCCGACGCCTACCCGCCCGGCACGCTGCGCAGGCGGCTGGTCCGGGTGGCCCGGCAGGCGGGCGTCGACGTCGCGGTGGCCCGGGCCGGGCTGGCCCGGCGCAGCAAGCGGCTCATCGTGTTCGACGTCGACTCCACCCTGATCCAGGGCGAGGTCATCGAGATGCTGGCCGCCCGCGCCGGGGCCGACGTCGAGGCCGAGGTCCGGCGGGTCACCGACGAGGCCATGGCGGGCCGGCTCGACTTCACCGAGTCGCTGACCCGCCGCGTCGCCGCGCTGGAGGGGCTGCCCGCCTCGGTCGTCGACGAGGTGGCGGCCGAGATCGAGCTGACCCCCGGCGCCCGCACCACGATCCGCACGCTGCGCCGCCTCGGCTACCGCTGTGGCGTCGTCTCGGGCGGGTTCACCCAGGTCATCGCCGGCCTCGCCCGCGAGCTCAAGCTCGACTTCGTCGCCGCGAACGAGCTGGAGATCTCCGGGGGGCGGCTCACCGGGCGGGTCGTCGGCGAGGTCGTCGACCGGGCCGGGAAGGCCGTCGCACTGCGCCGGTTCGCCGAGACCCACGACATCCCGCTCGACCAGACCGTCGCGGTCGGCGACGGCGCGAACGACATCGACATGCTCTCCACCGCCGGGCTAGGGGTGGCGTTCAACGCCAAGCAGGCCCTGCGCGAGATCGCCGACACCTCGGTGTCTGTGCCCTACCTCGACGTCGTGCTGTTCGTCCTGGGCATCACCCGCACCGAGGTCGAGGCCGCCGACGCCGCCGAGGGTGTGCTCCGCCGGGTCCCGCTGGCGTGACCGGTCCCGCACCGCTGCTGGACCTGCTCGCGGGCCGCTACGGGGCCGGGGCGCGGAAGCGCGACATCGCGCCGGAGGCCGACGGCGTCGTCCGCGCGATGCCGGTCGTGCTGCGGATCGAGCGCGACCCGCTCCCCGGACGCACCGCGCTGCTGGAGGCCGCCGCGACGGCCGCGGTCGCCGTCTGCACCGACCCGCGGGCCCAGCCCGCCGGCGAGTGGTCCGACGCCGTCGCACCCTGGGTGGACGGGCGCATCCGCAAGATCGCCCGCCGGGCGCGCGGCGCGCACTGGCGCGCGGTCCAGGAGCTGCCCGGCGTGACGGTGCGGGTCGGCGACGCCGAGGCCCGCGCGCTGCTGCCCGGTCCGGTCGACGAGGTCCCCAAGGTGGTCTCGCGGCTGCAGATCGGCGGCACCGAGCTGCCCGTCGACGAGCCGGGCCCGCCCGACCCCGACGCCCCGCTGGTGCTGCTGTCCCCGCACGCGCGGATGACCGTCGGCAAGGCCGCCGCGCAGGTCGGGCACGCCACGATGCTGCTCGGCGCGGCCCTCGGCTGGCCGGTCGGCGCGGCGCCGGTGTGCGCGGTGCGGACCGCGGACCGTGCCACCTGGGACCGGCTGTGCCCGGCCGCCGACGACGGCGCCGACGGGGTGGTCGGGGTGCGCGACGCCGGCTTCACCGAGGTCGACCCGGGGACCATGACCTGCCTCGCGCTGGCCCGGGCCGCGTGTGCCGGGACCGCCGGGCGGTGATCCACCGGGTCCGGCGGGCCGAGGAGTCCGGCTCCGCCGCCACCGACGACGGCGGCCCGACCGGCCCGTTCGACACCGTCGTGCCGCGGCCCGGCCCCGGGACGGCGTTCGACCGCCGGGTCGGCACCGACCAGCGGTGCGGGCGCTGCACGACGGCACCGCCGCCGACGTGCCGACCGGCGACGAGCTCGTCGTGCACCGGTTCGTCGACGGGCCCGTCCGCACGCGCCGGGTGTCCGGCGGGACCTGCGCCGCGGCCGAGGCCGCGCCCGGCCGCGGTGGGGTGCTCGACACCGTGCACCCCACCGGCCTGTACCTGTCGGTGTCGGCGCTGCGGGTCAGACGGTCGCGGTGAGGGTGACCTCGACGTTGCCGCGGGTGGCCTTGGAGTACGGGCACACCTGGTGGGCGGCCTCGACGAGCTCGTCCGCGGCCGCCTGGTCCAGGCCCGGCAGGTGCGCGGTGATGTCGGCGGCCACGTGGAAGCTGACGTCGTCGGGCGCCAGCTGGATGGTGGCGGTGACCTGGGTGTCGTCGGGGACGGCGGTCTTGGACTCGCGGGCGGCCAGCCGCAGCGCACCGTGGAAGCAGGCCGCGTAGGCCGCGGCGAACAGCTGCTCGGGGTTGGTGGCGCCCCCGGGACCGCCCAGCTCCGGCGGCATCGTCAGGTCCTGGTCGATGAAGCCGTCGTCGCTGCGGATGTGGCCGTCGCGGCCACCGCCGGTCGAGGTGGCCTCGGTCGTGTAGTTCGCCATGGGTGCTCCTCCGGACTCGATTGGTTGCGCACAACCTATCTCGGGACGAGGCCCGTCCGCCGTGTGGAGCCGGTCACGAGGACCCGCGCAGCCGGCGCAGCGCGCCGTGCACCTTCTCCCGGTCGGTGGTCTCCCAGAACGGGGGCAGGCTCGCCCGCAGGAAGCCGCCGTAGCGCGCGGTCGCGATCCGCGGGTCCAGGATCGCGACGACGCCGCGGTCGTCGGTGGCGCGCAGCAGCCGCCCGGCGCCCTGGGCGAGCAGGAGCGCCGCGTGCGTCGCCGACACGGACAGGAAGCCGTTCCCGCCGCGCGCGTCGGTGGCCTTCTGCCGGGCCGCGATCAGCGGGTCGTCCGGGCGCGGGAACGGGATCCGGTCGATGATCACGCAGGACAGCGACGGGCCGGGCACGTCGACGCCCTGCCACAGCGACAGCGTGCCGAACAGCGAGGTCTCCGGGTCCTCGGCGAACCGCTTGACCAGCAACATCGTGGAGTCCTCGCCCTGGCACAGCAGGGGGGTGTCGAGCGTGCCGCGCAGCGCCTCGGTGGCCTGCTTCGCCGCGCGGGTGGAGGAGAACAGGCCCAGCGTGCGGCCCCCGGCGGCGCGCACGAGTCCCTCGATCTCCCTCAGCGTCTCCGGCGCGAGGCCGTCGCGGCCGGGGCTGGGCAGCCGCCGGGCGAGGTAGAGGATCCCGGACTTGGCGTGCGCGAACGGGGACCCGACGTCGAGGCCCTGCCAGCGCGGCGCCTCCGGGTCCTGCACCGGACCGTGCCCCTCGTCGACGCTCGACGGCGGGGTGGACCCGGCCTCCCTGGGCTGCGACGCGGGCAGGCCCCACTGCCGGGCCAGCGCGTCGAACGACCCGCCCAGGGCCAGCGTCGCCGAGGTCAGCACGGTGGTGCGGGTGTTGAACAGCCGCTCGCGCAGCAGCCCGCCGACCGACAGCGGCGCGACCCGCAGCACCTTGTGGCGGGAACCGTCGGGCCCCTGCTCACCCAGCCAGACGACGTCGCGGCGCGTGGCCGCGTCGGTCTCGGTGAACGTCTCCAGCAGCCGCGCGGCGGTGTCGACGACCTCGTCGAGCACGGCCTGGGCGAGCTTGCGGGCGGCGGCGCCCTCGGGGTCGGCGTCGTCGCTGCGCTTGTTCGCGCCCATCGACTGCCGGCAGCCCGCCCCGGCCGACAGGATCGCGTTCAGTGCGCCCGCGGCGGCGGTGCTCAGCGACTCCCAGCGCCCGGGAGCCATGTCCTCCAGCACCGCGGCGAGACCCTCACCGGCCTCCGCGAGCCGGTCCGCGGTGTCCTGGTCCACGAGCTTGCCGCAGCGCCGGGCCGCGGTCGCGACGGCGCCCGCGGTCAGCTCGGCGGTGGCCGCGCCGGTGACCCGGTCCACCAGCTCGTGCGCCTCGTCGACGATCACCACGTCGTGCTCGGGCAGCACCTGTGCCTCGCCCATCGCGTCGATCGCGAGCAGGGCGTGGTTGGTGACGACGATGTCCGCCCGCCCCGCCTCGGCCTTGGCCTTCTCGGCGAAGCAGTCCTCGCCGACCGGGCAGCGGCTCGCGCCGAGGCACTCCCGCGCCGTCACCGACACCTGCCGCCACGCGGAGTCCGGGACGCCGGGGACCAGCTCGTCGCGGTCCCCGGTCCCGGTGTCCGACGACCATTCGTGCAGCCGCTTCACCTGCCGCCCGAGCGCCGAGATGGCGAACGCGTCGAACAGTTCCTCGGAATCGTCGGTCGTGTCCCCCATGTCGCCGTGCAGCTTGTTCATGCACAGGTAGTTCCGCCGCCCCTTGAGGATGGCGAAGGTGGGCTCGCGGCCGAGCACCTTCCTCAGGCTCTTCGCGACGCGCGGCAGGTCCCGGTCCACGAGCTGGCGCTGGAGCGCGATCGTCGCCGTCGAGACGACGACCGTGGTGTCGCGGGCGATCGCGTGCCGGATCGCGGGCACGAGGTAGGCCAGCGACTTGCCGGTGCCGGTGCCCGCCTGCACGGCCAGGTGCTCCCCGGACGACAGCGAGCGGCGCACCGCGTCGGCCATCCGGTCCTGGCCCTCGCGGCGCGACCCGCCGACCGAGGTGACGGCCACCTCGAGCAGCTCGTGCACACCGGGCAGGTCCTGGGTCCGCACGGGGGCCGGTGAGGGGGGAGGCACGTCAGGCAGGTTACCGAGCACCTCCGACGGGCCCGGCCGTGACCGTGCCGCCCGGCACCCGGGACCGCGCACCCGGTGTGCCCGGGCAGCTCACCGGGTGTGATGTCGGACGGCCGGTTGCCGGTGAGCGGCGACACAGCGTCACGATGGGGGGGTGACAGCAACCATCACGACGCCGACCGTGCCCGAGCCGGGGATGTTCCCGGTGCTGATCGAGCACGAGGCCCGCTACGCCGACCTCGACCCGAGCCGCCGGATCGGCCGCGACGCCCTGGTGCGCTGGTTCGAGGACGCCCGCGTCGCCGTCGAGCGCGACACCTTCGGCGCCGACCTGGTCGCCCGCCTGCAGTCCCGCGTACGGCTGCTGCTCGCCGCCATCCGGGTCGACGTGCTGGCCCCGCTGCGGGTCACCGGCTCCTACCGGATCGGCGTCGGTGTCAGCCACATCGGCACCACGTCGTTCTCCTACCGGTACGCGGTCTTCGCCGGCGACGAGTGCGTCGCCACCGGCGAGTCCACCTCGGTGCACACCGACGGCGACGCCCCGGCCCCGCTGACCGACGAGGTCCACGGCGCGCTGACGGCCCTGCGCGTCGAGGCCCCCGCCCCGGTCCGTCCCGAGCGCGGCGACGCCCGCGCCGTCCGCGAGAACTACCCGTTCCGCTGGGACGTCCGCACCCGCTTCACCGACCTCGACACCAACCGCCACGTCAACAACGTCGCGCTGGCCTCCTGGTACCTCGACGGCCTCGCCGAGCTGCACTCCGACGTGCTGGGCTACCCCGCGGGCGGCCCGCTCGACGGGCTCTCCCCGTCGACGCTGTCGGTGCAGTACCTCTCGGAGGTGCACTACCCGGGCATCTACCAGATGCGCGTCGCGGTCACCGAGATCGGCGAGGACACCGTCCGCTACGTCTGCGGCCTGTTCCACGACCGCGAGCTCATCGGTCTGGCCGAGGCCGAGGGCTTCCACCACGCCCCGCGTGAGGACGGCGACCCGGTCCTCCTCGCGGAGAGGCTCGCCCCGTTCCGCTTCCGGGACTGACCTCGTCACGATGCATCGCGGTGCAGCTCGGCGGGAGTCGTGGATCTCCACACCCCGCTGAGCTGCATCGCGACGGGTGGGCCGGCGCGGCCGAGCTTGTCGTGCAGGTCGGTGTGGCAGACCCCGCAGGCCCGGATCCCCACGCCGGCCTCACCGGGGCACGCTGCGGCACAGTGGTTCCGTCCGGTGGAGGGCAGCGGGTTCAGAGGACCGCGCGGACGGCGGTCTCGAAGCCGACGACGTGGTCGCGGCTGACGGCCTCGGCGCGGTCGGCGTCGCCGTCGGCGATCGCCGGTCAGCAGCGCCCCGTGCTCGTGCACGTGGTGGCCGACCTGGTCCATGCGGTCCAGGAACAGGCAGTGGATCCGCGTGGCCAGGTGGTAGTAGCGGATCGGGGCCGGCGGCGGGATCTCCAGCACGATCGGCTGGTCCCGGATGGCCACGTAGGCCCGGTCGGCCAGCGACCGCGGGCTGTCGAAGTCCACGAACACGTCCTCGGTGATCGTCATGCCTGCTGCCCCTGCGGGACGGCCGCGCGGTCCGGCCGCGACAGCGGGAACCGCGCCGGCTCGTCCTGTCCGTGGAGCACGGCTCAGCACTCGACGATGTTCAGGGCGAGACCACCGCGGGCGGTCTCCTTGTACTTGTCCTTCATGTCCGCGCCCGTCTCCCGCATCGTCGTGATGGCCTTGTCCAGCGAGACGTGGTGCATCCCGTCGCCGTGCGCCGACATCCGCGCCGCGGTGATGGCCTTGATCGAGGCGACCGCGTTGCGCTCGATGCACGGGATCTGCACGAGCCCGCCGACCGGGTCGCAGGTCAGCCCGAGGTTGTGCTCGATGCCGATCTCGGCGGCGTTCTCGACCTGCTCCGGGGTGGCGCCCATGATCTCCGCGAGCCCGGCGGCCGCCATCGCGCAGGCCGACCCGACCTCGCCCTGGCAGCCGACCTCGGCACCGGAGATCGAGGCGTTCTCCGTGAACAGCAGCCCGACCGCGCCCGCGGTGAGCAGGAACCGGACGACGGAGTCGTCGTCGAAGCCGGGCAGGAAGCGCTCGGCGTAGTGCAGCACGGCCGGGACGATCCCGGCGGCGCCGTTGGTGGGGGCGGTGACGACGCGGCCACCCGCCGCGTTCTCCTCGTTGACCGCGAGGGCGTAGAGCGTCACCCACTCCATCGCGTGCAGTGCGTCGGGCTCGCCGGTCGCGGACTCCAGCCGCTCGCGCAGCGCCATCGCCCGGCGCCGGACCTTCAGCCCGCCGGGCAGCGTGCCGCCGGTGCGGGTGCCGCGCTCGACGCACTCCCGCATCACCGACCAGAGGTGCAGCAGCTCGCGGCGCACCACGTCCTCGGTGCGCCGGGACAGCTCGTTGGCCAGCATGACGTCGGAGATCGACAGGCCGTGGGCGCGGGTGAGACCGAGCAGCTCGTCCCCGGTGGTGAAGGGGTGGGGAACGGGGGTCGCGTCCTCCACCAGGACGGGGTGGCCCGCCTCGTCGGAGTCGAGTACGAAGCCGCCGCCGACCGAGTAGTACTCGCGCTCGTCCAGGACGGCGCCGTCGGCGTCGAAGGCCTGCAGCAGCATGCCGTTGGCGTGGAAGTCGAGCCGGCGGTCGCGGTGCAGGACCACGTCGTCGTCGGGGGCGAAGGTGATCTCGTGGATCCCGCCGAGGCGGATCCGGCCCTCGGCACGGACGTCGGCGACCATCGGGTCGGCCCCGGCCGGGTCGACGAGGTGCGGTTCCTGCCCGGCGAGCCCGAGCACGACGGCCTTCACACTGCCGTGGCCGTGCCCGGTCGCGCCGAGGGAGCCGAACAGCTCGACCCGCACCGACGCGGTACGGGACAGCCCGCCCGAGGCGGCGAGCCGCGCGACGAACCGGCCCGCGGCCCGCATCGGGCCCACGGTGTGCGAGCTCGAGGGCCCGATCCCGACCGTGAACAGGTCGAACACGGAGATGCTCACGGTCGCTCCGATCCACGCCGGGCTCTGGTCATGCCGACGATGTTAGATTGATATATCAATCGTGCCAAGAGACGGGCGCCGGGCGGTCCGTACCGGCGCGGGTGGGCCGGTGTGGTGGGTCAGTGCGTGTGGTCGTACGGCTGCTCGAGCGGGACGCCGTCGGCCGACGTCGGCGGCGGGGGCAGGTCCGCGCTGGAGGTCAGCGGTGCCGCCCCGGCCAGCGGGCGGCCCGCGGTCTCGGGCAGGAACACCACGCCGACCACGCCGACCAGGCCCGCGGCGACGAGGAAGTACCCCGGCCAGTCGAGGTCGCCGGTGGCGGTCACGGCGGTCTCGATCAGCGTCGGTGCGGTGCCCGCGAACAGCGACACCGACAGGTTGAACACCACACCCAGGCCGCCGTAGCGGACCATCGTCGGGAACTGTGCGGGCAGCGTCGACGGCAGCACGGCGGCGAAGCCGACCAGCACCGTGGCCATCAGCAGCAGGCCCACGAACTGGCCGATCGTGCCGTCGTGCATCAGCCGGACCGCGGGCAGTCCGACGGCCACCAGGGCCAGGCTCGTGACCATCAGGACCGGTTTGCGGCCGACCCGGTCGCTGAGCCTGCCCACCGCGGTGATCGCGCACAGCATGACCAGCATGACCGCGACGAGCATGGCGCCGGTGGTGGCTCCGGAGGCGCCGTGCCGGCCGTGCCGGGGGAGCGTCCCGGTCAGGTAGGTGGGCACGTAGTTGGTCAGCACGTAGTTGGTGACGTTCCAGGCGACCACCAGCGCCGCGGTCACCAGGGCCGGTGCCCGGTAGCGGCGGACCAGGATCTGCATCGCCCGCCGGTAGGGCATCGTCGCGAGCGCGGGGGAGCGCTCCATCAGCTGCCGGAACGCCGGGGTGTCCTCCAGGCGCATCCGCAGGTAGATGCCGGCGATCCCGAGGGGGAGGGCGAGCAGGAACGGGATCCGCCAGCCCCAGGCGAGCAGGTCCTCCTCGGGCAGCACCGCGACGAGCACGCCGCAGACGCCGGCGCCGAGGGTGTAGCCGGCGATCGTGCCGAACTCCAGCCAGCTGCCGAAGAAGCCGCGACGGCGGTCGGGCGCGTACTCCGCGACCAGGGTCAGTGCACCGGTGTACTCCCCGCCCGCGGAGAAGCCCTGCAGTATCCGGACGAGCAGCACCAGCAGCGGCGCGGCGATCCCGGCCGTCCCGTAGGAGGGCACGAAGCCCAGCGCGAGCGTCGCGACGGTCATCAGCAGGACCGTGAACGCGAGCACCCGGGTGCGGCCGATCCGGTCCCCGAGCGGGCCGAACACGAACCCGCCGAGCGGCCGGACGACGAACGCGGCCGCGAACGTCGCCAGCGTCAGCACCAGCGACCACTCGCCGGCCTCGGGGAAGAAGACCCGGTTGAGCACCACCGCGGAGAGGAAGGAGAAGAGGCCGAAGTCGTACCACTCGGCGACGTTGCCGACCGAGGCCGCCGCGGCCGCCCGCCGGACCGTGCGCTCCTCCTCGACCGCGACCGGACCGCGGCGTCGGGGCCTGCGCGGTCCGTCGGTCATGGGTCCCCCTCCGTGGCGGACGGGTCGGCCCCGTCGTCGTGGCGGGGCGGCGACGCCACACCACCATCCTCGCGGCCGTGGCGGCACGTGTCCACGAGTGATATATCTTTCGTCGACGGATGGCCCGGAATGTGCCGGTGCCGGTTCTCGGGGTCATTCGGTCACCGGGGACAGCCGCTCGCATTTCCACGTCGTGACGCCGTCGCCCCTCCTCGGGTCCCTCCGGAAATCGCTCATTGACGGCCGTGACCTGCGGCCTCACCATACGGTTGCGTATGGCATGGCGAGTTTCGCGATAGGCAACAGTGGAGGAAGCATGATCTTCGTGGGCGAGCTGTCCGACATCCCCGTCGGGGAGTCCGTTCGTGTTCAGGGGACGGTGCCCATCGCCGTCTTCAACGTCGACGGCGACCTGTACGCCATCGACGACACGTGCACCCACCAGGACGCCTCGCTGTCCGACGGATGGCTCGAGGACTGTGCGGTGGAGTGCCCGCTGCACGCGGCCTGCTTCGACCTGCGGACCGGGATGCCGAGCGGCCCGCCCGCGAAGACACCCGTCCGCACGCACCAGGTCGTGATCGCCGACGGTGTGGTCCACGTCGTCGAGTCGGTCCCCGCCTCCGGTGCCGCGACCGGCGTCCGCCCGGGCGTACGGGCCGGTACCTGATGCGCGACGTCACGGTCGTCGGCGCCTCGCTCGCCGGCCTCGCCACGGCGCGCGCCCTGCGCGCCCAGGGCTTCACCGGGACGATCACGGTCGTCGGCGACGAGAAGCACGCCCCCTACGACCGCCCTCCGCTGTCCAAGGAGTTCCTCGCCGGACGCTCCGACGAGGACGCCATCGCCCTGACCGGTGACGACGACGCCGCCCTCGACGTCGAGTGGCGCCTCGGTCGCACCGCACTCGCCCTCGACGGTCCGACCCGGACCGTCGCCCTCGACGACGGCTCGACCCTCTCGGCCGACGCCGTCGTCCTCGCCACGGGCGCCCGCGCCCGGACCCTGCCGGGCGAACTGCCCGGCGGGGTGCACACCCTGCGCACCCTCGACGACGCCCGCGCCCTGCGCGCCGACCTCGTCCCGGGCCGGCGGCTGGTGGTGGTCGGCGCCGGGTTCGTCGGGGCCGAGGTCGCCTCGACCGCGCACCGCCTCGGTCTGGACGTCACGGTCGTCGAGGCCGCACCGGTGCCGCTGCAGCGGACCCTCGGGCCCGAGATGGGCACCGCCTGCGGCCGCCTGCACACCGCCGCCGGGGTGCCGCTGCACCTCGGGACGGGGGTGGCCCGGCTCGTCGGCTCGCCCGGGGTCACCGGGGTCGAGCTCTCCGACGGCCGCGAGCTGCCCGCCGACGTCGTCGTGGTCGGGATCGGCGCGATCCCGAACGTCGAGTGGCTGGAGGGCTCCGGCCTCGACCTCGACGACGGCGTCGTCACCGACGCCGCGGGCCGCACGAACCTGCCCGGCGTCGTCGCGGTGGGGGACTGCGCCAGCACCCATCGCGACTACACCGGCTCCCGGCTGCGTCTGGAGCACTGGACCAACGCGCTGCAGCAACCGGCCGTCGCGGCCGCGGCCATGCTCGGGACCGGGCACTCGCTGCCGGTCCACCACGCGGTGCCCTACTTCTGGTCCGACCAGTACGGGCACAGCATCCAGTTCGCGGGACACCGGGCCGCGGACGGCTCGGTCCGGATCGAGGACGGCGACCCCGGGGCCGACGGCGGGTTCCTCGCCGTGTTCCTCAACGCGGCGGGCGAGGCCGTCGGCGTGCTCGGCGTCGACCGTCCCCGCCCCGTCGGACGGATGCGCCGGGAGCTGGCGAAGCGGCTCCGCTGACCCGGCACGTCACCAGCGGCGCAGGTCCCGTGCGGACCTGCGCCGCAGGCGTGTCCGGGGCCGGTCGCAGCCCGGTCGCACGGACCACGACCAGCCTCTTGACCTGCCGGGAGTGCCGTGCGACGCTCAACGCGGACAGTTGATATATCAGTCTGCTGGAGAAGATATCTGGAGGTGCCCATGACGACGTCCACCGTGGATCGGGGTCCGTCGGGCGGTGCGACGGGGGTCCTCGACGGGACGCTGCGCGACGTGGACCCGGAGGTGCACGCGGCCGTCGCCGCCGAGCTGGATCGCCAGCGCGGCACCCTGGAGATGATCGCCAGCGAGAACGTCGCCCCGCTGGCCGTCATGCAGGCGCAGGGCTCGGTGCTCACCAACAAGTACGCCGAGGGCTACCCCGGCCGCCGCTACTACGGCGGCTGCGAGCACGTCGACGTCATCGAGCAGCTCGCCATCGACCGCGTGACGGCGCTGTTCGGCGCCGACTACGCCAACGTCCAGCCGCACTCCGGCGCCCAGGCCAACGCCGCCGCCATGGCCGCGCTGCTCGACCCGGGCGACACGATCCTGGGCCTCGACCTGGCCCACGGCGGGCACCTCACCCACGGCATGCGGCTCAACTTCTCCGGCCGCCTCTACGACGTCGCCGCCTACCACGTCCGCGCCGAGGACCACCGCGTCGACATGGCCGAGGTGGAGCGCCTGGCCCACGAGCGCCGCCCGAAGCTGATCGTCGCCGGCTGGTCGGCCTACCCGCGGCAGCTCGACTTCGCCGGGTTCCGGCGGATCGCCGACGCGGTCGGCGCGTACCTGATGGTCGACATGGCGCACTTCGCGGGCCTCGTCGCGACCGGGCTGCACCCGTCGCCGGTGCCGTACGCCGACATCGTCACCAGCACCACGCACAAGACCCTGGGCGGCCCGCGCGGCGGCATCATCCTGGCCCGCGGCGAGTTCGCCAGGACGCTCAACTCCCAGGTCTTCCCCGGCCAGCAGGGCGGCCCGCTGGAGCACGTGATCGCGGCCAAGGCCGTCGCGTTCAAGCTCGCCGGCGAGCCCGCGTTCGCCGAGCGCCAGCAGCGCACGCTGGAGGGCGCCCGGATCGTCGCCGAGCGGCTGCTGGCCGAGCCCGGCGTCGGCGTGGTCTCCGGCGGCACCGACGTCCACCTGGTCCTGGTCGACCTGCGCGACTCCGAGCTCGACGGCAAGCAGGCGGAGGACCGGCTGGACCGGGTCGGCATCACCGTCAACCGCAACGCCGTCCCGTTCGACCCGCGCCCGCCGATGGTGAGCTCCGGGGTCCGGATCGGGACCCCCGCGCCGGCCGCCCGCGGCTTCGGTGCCGAGGACTTCACCGAGGTCGCCGACGTCATCGCCCGCGCCCTGCGGCCCGCCGCGGGCGACGCCGAGCTCGACGAGCTCGCCGCCCGCGTCGCCGTGCTCGCCGACCGCCACCCCCTCTATCCGGAGCTGACGGCATGAGCCCCCAGAAGGCCGGCACCACGCCCCCCGGGGCGCACCTGCCCGAGCACCCCGACGCCCTGTGGCGCAACCCCGAGCCGAAGCGCTCCTACGACGTGGTCATCGTCGGCGGCGGCGGGCACGGGCTGGCCACCGCCCACTACCTGGTCCGCAACCACGGGATCACCGACGTGGCGGTGCTGGAGAAGGGGTGGCTCGCCGGCGGCAACATGGCCCGCAACACCACGCTGATCCGCTCCAACTACCTCCTGGACGAGTCGGCCTTCGTCTACGAGCACGCGCTGACGCTGTGGGAGGGGCTGGAGGAGGACCTCGGCTACCCGATCCTGTTCTCCCAGCGCGGCGTGCTGAACCTCGCCCACACCGAGCAGGACGTGCGCGACTCGGTCCGCCGGGTCGAGGCGAACAAGCTCAACGGGATCGACGCCGAGTACCTCGGCCCCGACGACGTCGCCAAGATCTGCCCGATCGTCAACGTCTCGCACGACATCCGCTACCCGGTGCTCGGCGCGACCTACCAGCCCCGGGCCGGCATCGCCAAGCACGACTACGTCGCGTGGGGCTTCGCCCGCCGCGCCGACTCCGCCGGGGTCGACCTCATCCAGGACTGCGAGGTGCTGGACTTCGTCACCGAGGGCTCGGTCGAGGACGGCGGTGGGGACGGCACAGCCCGGGTCACCGGGATCCGGACGACACGGGGCGACATCGCGTGCGGGCAGGTCGCGCTCTGCGCGGCCGGGCACACCTCGACCCTGCTCGACCGGCTCGGCGTGGACACCCCGCTGCAGTCGCACCCGCTGCAGGCGCTGGTGTCCGAGCTGCTGGAGCCGGTGCACCCGACGATCGTCATGTCGAACGCGGTGCACGTCTACGTCTCGCAGGCGCACAAGGGCGAGCTGGTGATGGGTGCCGGCGTCGACGCCTACAACGGTTACGGCCGGCGCGGCGCGTTCCACGTCATCGAGCGCCAGATGGCCGCCGCGGTCGAGCTGTTCCCGGTGTTCGCGCGGGCGCACCTGCTGCGCAGCTGGGCGGGCATCGTCGACGTCACGCCGGACGCGTCGCCGATCGTGGGGCGCACCCCGTACGCGAACGTGCTGGTCAACGCCGGGTGGGGGACCGGCGGTTTCAAGGTGACGCCCGGGCTGGGCTGGTGCCTGGCCCACACCCTCGCCACCGGCGAGCTGCACCCGCTCATCGCCCCGTTCTCCCTCGACCGGTTCGTCACCGGCGCGCTCGTGGACGAGCACGGCGCCGCCGGCGTCGCCCACTGACCCCCCAGGAGCCCGACGTGCAACTCATCGACTGCCCCTGGTGCGGCCCCCGCGAGGAGGTCGAGTTCCACTACGGCGGCCAGGCCCACGTCGAGTACCCGGCCGCGCCGGCCGAGCTCGACGACGAGCAGTGGGCGCGCTACGTGTTCTTCCGGGACAACCCGATGGGCCCCTTCGCCGAGCGCTGGAGCCACTCCGCCGGCTGCCGGCGCTGGTTCAACGCCGTCCGCGACACCCACACCTACCGGTTCCTCGCCGTCTACCCGATCGGTGGGACCCGGCCGCGGATCCCGGGGACCCGCGCATGACCCGCATCGACGGTTTCGGTCGCGTCGACCGGACCCGCACCCTGACCTTCGTCGTCGACGGCACCACCCACACCGGCCACCCGGGCGACACGCTGGCCTCCGCGCTGCTCGCGAACGGGGTCACCGTGCTGGGCGGCTCGGTCGCGCTCGGCCGCCCGCGGGGCATCGGCGGGGCCTGGACCGAGGACCCGGTCGGCCTCGTGCAGATCGAGGAGCCGTTCCCCGAACCGATGCTGCAGGCCGCCACCGTCGAGCTCTACGACGGTCTGGTCGCCCGCGGCCTGCACGGGCAGGGCCGGCTCGCGACGGTCCCCGACACCGCGCGCTACGACCGCCGCCACGCCCACTGCGACACCCTGGTGATCGGCGCCGGCCCGGCCGGGCTGCTCGCCGCGCGCACCGCGGCCCGCCGCGGCGACCGCGTGGTGCTCGTCGACGACCGTCCGGAGGCCGGCGGCTCCCTGGTCCCGACCGACCGGATCGACGGCCGCGCCGCGCACCGGTTCGTCGCCGACGTCGTCGCCGAGCTCGCGGAGAACCCCGAGGTGACCCACCTGCAGCGCACCACCGCCTTCGGCCACTACGACGACGGGTTCGTCCTGGCCCTGGAGCGGCGCACGAGTGGAGCCGGCGGAACGAGCATCGGCACCGACCACCTCGGCGCTGCCGCCCCGACCCACCGCTCCCGCCAGCGGGTGCACCGGATCCGGGCCGGGCGGGTCGTCGTCGCGGCCGGCGCGATCGAGCGCCCCGTGGTGTTCGCCGACAACGACCGGCCGGGCGTCATGCTCGCCTCCGCGGCGCGGGACTACCTGCACCGCTACGGCGTGCTCGCCGGGCGGGAGGTCGTCGTCTTCACCACCGACGACGCCGCCTACCTCGCCGCCGCCGACCTGGCCGGGGCCGGGGCGCGCGTCACCCTCGTCGACGCCCGCACCGCGCCGCCCGCCGAGCGGGCGCGGGAGTGCACCGAGGCCGGGGTGACCCTGCGCGCCGGGGCCACCGTCGTCGGGTCCGACGCCGACGACGCCGGCCGGGTCCGCGCCGCGCACGTCGCCGACGGCGGGGCCACCGAGGTGCTGCCCTGCGACCTGCTGCTGGTCTCCGGCGGCTGGACGCCCACCGCGCACCTGTTCAGCCACGTGCGCGGACAGCTGGTCCACGACTCCGGTCTGGGAGCCTTCCGGCCGGGCGCCGACATCGCGGGCACCGAGGTGATCGGCGCCGCGAACGGCACCCTCGACCTGGCGGGCTGCCTGGCCGAGGGCGCGGGCGGCGACGCCCCGAGCTGCGCCCCGGAGCCCGCGCGCACCCCCGGCCTGGTGCTGTGGCGCACCGCGGGGGACTCCTCGCGACAGTTCGTCGACCTCGCGCGGGACGCGACCGTCGCCGACATCGAGCGGGCCGTCGGGGCCGGGCTCCGCTCGGTGGAGCACGTGAAGCGCTACACCACCATCGGCACCGCCCACGACCAGGGGAAGACCTCCGGTACCATCGCCTCCGGGATCACCGCGGAGCTGCTGGTCCGCCCGGCGGGCGACCTCGGGACCACCACGTTCCGTCCGCCCTACACCCCGGTGTCGTTCGCCGCGCTCGCCGGCCGCGAGCGCGGGCAGCTGTTCGACCCGGTCCGCACCACCGCGGTGCACCCGTGGCACGTCGCGCACGGCGCGGTGTTCACCGACGTCGGCCAGTGGAAGCGGCCCCGCCACTTCCCGCGGGCCGGCGAGGACTCCGACGCCGCGGTGTTGCGGGAGTGCGCCGCGGCCCGCCGCGACGTCGCGATCATGGACGGCTCCACCCTGGGCACGATCGACGTCCAGGGGCCGGACGCGGGGGAGTTCCTCGACCTCGTCTACACGAACCTGATGAGCAGCCTGAAGGTCGGCCGCGTCCGCTACGGCGTCATGTGCGGCAACGACGGCATGGTCGTCGACGACGGCACCGTGCTGCGCATCGCCGAGGACCGGTTCCTGCTCACCACGACCACCGGCGGTGCGGCCCCGGTCCTCGACCACCTCGAGGACTGGCGCCAGACCGAGGTCGGGCACCTGCGGGTGCACCTCGTGTCGGTCACCGAGCACTGGGCGGTGTTCCCGGTCGTCGGGCCCCGCTCGCGCGACGTGGTCGCCGCGGTCTTCCCCGGTGTCGACGCCTCCGCCGCGGCGTTCGAGTTCATGACCTGGCGCGACACCGAGCTCGACGGCGTCCCGGTCCGGCTGGCCCGGATCTCCTTCTCCGGCGAGCTGGCCTTCGAGGTGAACGTCGACGCCCGGTACGGCCTCGCCGTGTGGGAGCGGCTGGTCGCCGCCGGCGAGCCGTACGGCATCACCCCCTACGGCACCGAGACCATGCACGTGCTCCGCGCCGAGAAGGGCTACCCGATCATCGGGCAGGACACCGACGGCACCGTCTCCCCGCACGACCTGGGGATGAGCTGGGCGGTCTCGAAGAAGAAGGTCGACTTCGTCGGCAAGCGCTCCTTCGCCCGCGCCTCCAACACCGACCCGATGCGCAAGCACCTGGTCGGGCTGCTCCCGACCGACCGCGGCACCCGGCTGCCCGAGGGCGCGCAGATCGTCGAGTTCTCGCCCGACGGCACCCTGCCCCCGCCGCCGGTCCCGATGCTCGGCCACGTCACCTCCAGCTACCTGTCCGCGGAGCTGGCGCGGCCGTTCGCCCTGGCCCTGCTCGCGGGCGGCCGCGACCGCATCGGCGACGTCGTGCACGTCCCGCACCAGGGGGCGCTGGTCCCGGTCGAGATCACCGGACCCGTCCTCGTCGACCCGGAAGGAGCCCGCCGTGACGGCTGAGCTGCCCACCACGCACCCGCTCGACGCGCACGCCCCGGCACTGGCCGGTCTCGCCCGGGACACCGGCGGCGGCCTCTCGGTCGAGGTACTGCCGACCGCGCAGTCGGTCACCCTGCGGCTCGACCCGGCCGGCCCGGCCCGCGCCGGCGTCGACGCCGCGCTCGGCACCGCGCTGCCGACGGGTGCGAACACCTGGGTCGCCGCCGGTGACGGCGAGGTCGTCTGGCTCGGCCCCGACGAGTGGCTGGTCACCAGCCGCTCTCCGAACGCCGCGGTCGGCGAGGCGGTGCTGCGCGCGCTCGTCACCGGGGAGGCGGGCGGGGCCGCGGTCGACACCTCCGCCCAGCGCGTCGTGCTGCGGATCGGCGGCCGCCTGGCCCGCGAGCTGCTGTCCTTCGGCTGCTCGCTGGACCTGCACCCCCGCTCGTTCCCGGCCGGGCGCAGCGCCCAGACGCTGCTCGGCCGGACCGCCGTGATCCTCCTGGCCCGCGACGCCGCCGCCGACTCCGACGGGGGAGCGGTCCTCGACGTCCACGTCCGCAGCTCGTTCGCCGGCCACCTCGCCGACTGGCTGCTCGACGCCGCCCTGGAGTTCCGCGCCGATCCCGCCGCCGACCCCGCCACCGACCCCGCCGCGTCGCCGGCCCGCGCCGGCTGACCCACCCGACGACCACCGAGAAGGAGACCACCATGCCCCCCCGCGTCGTCATCATCGGAGCCGGGATCGTCGGGGCGAACCTGGCCGACGAGCTCACCGTCCGCGGCTGGACCGACGTCACCGTCCTGGACCAGGGGCCGCTGCCGCTGACCGGCGGTTCCACCTCGCACGCCCCCGGCCTGGTCTTCCAGACCACCGGATCGAGGACCATGACCGCGTTCGCGACCTACACCGTCGAGAAGCTGGCGGGCCTCGACGACGGCACGGCCGGCGGCCGGTGCTTCGACCAGGTCGGCGGCCTGGAGGTCGCGACCACCCCGGAGCGGCTCGCCGACCTGCACCGCAAGCAGGGCTGGGCGGTCTCCCGCGGGGTCCCGGCGTCGGTCGTCGACGCCGCCGGGTGCGCCCGCCTGCACCCGCTGCTCGACGCCGGCCAGGTCCTCGGCGGCCTGCACACCCCGACCGACGGCCTGGCCGGGGCCGCCCGCGCCGTCGTCGCGCTGGCCCGGCGCGCGGAGTCCCGCGGCGCGGTCTTCCGCGGCTCGGTGCGCGTCACCGGCATCGCGCAGTCCGGCGGCCGGGTCACCGGCGTCGAGACCGCCGACGGCGAGACCGTCCCCGCCGACGTCGTCGTGTCCTGCGCCGGGTTCTGGGGCCGTGAGCTGGGCACGCTCGTCGGCATGCGGGTGCCGCTGCTGCCGCTGGCCCACCAGTACGTCCGCACCACCCGCGTCGAGCAGCTCGTCGGGCGCAACAGCGCCGATGCGCGCTCCGCCGGGGCTCCGCACGGTGACCCCGTCGAGGCGCGGCTGCCGATCCTGCGCCACCAGGACGCGGACCTCTACTACCGCGAGCACGACGACTGCATCGGCATCGGCTCCTACGCCCACCGCCCGATGCCGGTGTCGCTGTCCGAGCTGCCCGAGGTCGGCGACGGAGGGGTGGGGGAGCGGACCCAGCCCTCGATGCTGCCCTTCACCTCCGAGGACTTCGCCCCGCAGTGGGAGGAGAGCCGCCGGCTGCTGCCGGGGCTGCAGACCTCGAAGGTCGAGCACGGCTTCAACGGGGTCTTCTCCTTCACCCCCGACGGCGGGCCGCTGATCGGCGAGTCGGCCGAGGTCGCCGGGTTCTGGATCGCCGAGGCCGTGTGGGTCACCCACTCCTCGGGCGTCGCCCGAGCGGTCGCGCAGCTGCTCGTGGACGGCCGCAGCGAGCTCGACCTGCACGGCTGCGACGTGCACCGCTTCGACGAGGTCGAGACCACCGACGCCCACGTCGACGAGACCGCGCAGCGGAACTTCGTCGAGATCTACGACGTGGTGCACCCGCTGCAGCCCAGGGTCTCCCCGCGCGACCTGCGGACCAGCCCGTTCCACGACCGCCAGCGCGAGCTGGGGGCGTTCTTCCTGGAGTCGCACGCCTGGGAGCGCCCGCACTGGTACGAGGCCAACGCCGTCCTGGCCGAGGACCTGCCGGCGCGGTGGCGTGCCCCGTCCCGCGACGCCTGGTCGGCGAAGTTCCACTCGCCGGTCGTCGCGGTCGAGGCGTGGAGGACCCGCACCGCGGTCGCGATGTACGACATGACCCCGCTCCGGCGGCTGGAGGTGTCCGGGCCCGGCGCGTGTGCGTTCCTGGAGGGCCTGACCACCGGCAGGATGGACAAGTCCGTCGGCGCGGTCACCTACACCCTGATGCTCGACGAGGCCGGCGGCGTCCGCAGCGACCTCACCGTCGCCCGGCTGGGCGAGCAGCTGTTCCAGGTCGGCGCGAACTCCCACCTCGACCTCGACCACCTGCGCCGCGCGCTGCCGCGCGACCACTCGGTGGTGCTGCGCGACATCACCGGCGGTACCTGCTGCATCGGCGTCTGGGGCCCGCTGGCCCGCGACCTGGTGCAGCCGCTGTCGCGCGACGACTTCTCCCACGAGGGGCTGAAGTACTTCCGCGCGATGTCCGCGCACATCGCCGGCATCCCGGTGACCGCGATGCGGCTGTCCTACGTCGGCGAGCTCGGCTGGGAGATCTACACCAGCGCCGAGTACGGCCGGAAGCTGTGGGACGTGCTTTACGCGGCCGGGCGCCCGCTCGGCGTCGTCGCGGCCGGGCGCGCGGCGTTCGACAGCCTGCGGCTGGAGAAGGGCTACCGCTCCTGGGGTGCCGACGTCTCCACCGAGCACAACCCCTACGAGGCCGGGCTGGGCTTCGCCGTCCGCCCGCACACCAAGGGCGACTTCGTGGGCCGCGAGGCCCTCGAGAAGATCGACCCGGACGCCGTCACCCGCAGGCTGACCTGCCTCACGATCGACGACGGCCGCAGCGTCGTCCTCGGTCACGAGGCCGTGCTCGTCGACGGGGAGCCGGCCGGCCACGTCACCTCCGCGGCGTACGCCTACACCCTGGGCACCCCGATCGCCTACGCCTGGCTGCCCGCCGGCCTGCCGGTCGGGGCAGGGGTCGAGATCCGGTACTTCGACCGCCGGATCCGTGCCTCGGTCGCCGCCGAGCCGCTGTTCGACCCGGAGATGAGCCGCATCCGGCGCTGACCCGCACGACCACGGGGCCCGGCCCGCCCGGCCGGGCCCCGGGCCGACGCGCCACCCCGCCCGTCGCGCCGCCGCACGGAAGGGACCCCCGCGCGTTCCGACACCCTCGACCGGTTCCTCGGGACCTGGCCGCCCGCGTCCCCGCCCCCGGGGCGGCGCGACGACCGGCCCGACCACGTCCTGCTCGGCGGGACCGCGCGCGCCCGCGACCGGTGACCACGGCCCTGCTGCCGGCGCACACCGTCCGCTCGGCGCGCGCCCACGTCCGAGCCGGGCTCAGACGACCTCGCGGACCGCCTTCTCGAACCCGCTGACGTGCGCGCGGGCCCGGTCGGCCGCCTCGTCGGCCTGCTGGCCCGCGATCGCCCGCAGCAGGCCCGAGTGCTCGCCGACGTGCCGGTCGAAGTGGGTCATCCGGTCCAGGAACAGGCAGAAGATCCTGGTCGCCAGATTGTCGTAGCGGATCAGGGTGTCCTCGAGGTGCGGGTTCGCCGCCGCGGAGTAGATCGTCCGGTGCACGTGCAGGTCCCAGCGCATCAGCTCGTCGCGGTCGAGCGTGCGCACGTCGATCCGGTCGATCGCCTCGGCCAGCTCGGCCAGGTCGGCCCGCGTGGTGGGGCCTGCGTACTCGGCGGCGCGCCGCGCGGCGAGCGGCTCCAGCTGCACGCGGATCTCGGAGATGTAGGCGAGGTCGGTGATGTCGACACCGGTCGCGAACGTCCCGCGGCGCGGGTAGGAGACGACCAGCCGGTCGATCTCGAGCCGCTTGAGGGCCTCCCGGACGGGGGTGCGACCGACCTCCAGGGACTTCGCGAGGGCGACGTCGTCGATGGCCGTCATCGGCGGGATGTCGAGCATGATCAGCCGATCCCGGATCACCGTGTACGCCTTGTCGGCGAGGGACGTGTACTCCGGCTCGGCGTCGTCGGGTGATGCGGTCACGGTCGCATGTTAACGCGACCGACGTGCGTAACAGTCGCCGGATATGCCCACACCTTTTGCCTGAGACTGATGTATCAATGCACCGTCCATGCCGTGTCGCGGCCTCCGCGAAGCGCGCCCGACCGAGGCGGGGATCAGCCCACCCGGTCGCGCACCCAGTCGTGGAACTCGCCGATATGGTGCTCGCTGGGCACGAGCACGCCGCCCTTCTCGTAGGAGCGCGAGTCCATCGCGAGCTGGCAGCGCTCGCAGGCGTCGAAGTCCTGGACGTTGACCCGGTGGAACAGCTCCACCGAGTGGTCGATGTCGGCGCCGGAGTCGACGACCTCGGGCAGGTACAGCCAGTCGCAGACGACCAGGGTGCGCTCGGCGGTCAGCGGGAACATGCGGTGGAACACCACGTGGTCGGGGACCAGGTTGATGAACACCGACGGCCGCACGGTGATGGCGTAGTAGCGGCGGTCCTGGTCCTGGGCGACGCCCGGGATGCGGGCGAGTCCCTCGGACCCGTCGACGGTGAAGCCCTGGATCTCCGCTCCGAACTCCGCGCCGTGCCCGACGAAGTACTGGGCGGCGAGGCCGTCGGCGAACTCCGGCAGCACCTCGGTGAGCTCGGGGTGGATCGTCGCGCAGTGGTAGCACTCCATGAAGTTCTCGACGATCTGCTTCCAGTTCGCCTTCACGTCGTAGGAGATGCGCCGGCCGAGCTTCAGGTTCTCGACGTCGTAGCCGACGATCGCGTCCGGTGAGCCGAGCCGCGTGGTGACGTCGCCGATCACCGAGTCGGTGAACGAGGGCGGCTCCTCGGCCAGGCTCAGCCAGACGTAGCCCAGCCACTCGCGGACGTGCACGGTGTGCAGGCCGTACCCGACCTTGTCGACGTCGGGCATCGAGCTCAGGTTCGGCGCCGCGACGAGCTTGCCGTCCAGCCCGTAGGTCCAGGCGTGGTACGGACACCGGAAGGAGCGCTTGACCTCGCCCTTCTCCTCCGCGCACAGCCGCGCGCCGCGGTGCCGGCAGACGTTGAGGTAGGCCCGCACGGAGTCGTCCCCGGCCCGCGTGACGATCACGCTCTCCCGTCCGATCCGGACGGTCTCGAACGCGCCGGGCTTGTCCAGGTCCGCGGCCAGCACCGCGCAGAACCACGTCGTGTGGAAGATGGTGTCCTGCTCGGCCCGGAAGATCGCGGGGTCGGTGTAGTAGCGGCCGGCGAGGGTCTCTCGCAGGCTGTCCGGGAGGCTCTGCCCCCCGGTGGCGGGGTTCGACAACTCGCCGGTCGTCATGGCGGTACTCCTCGTGGCGACGGTCGGGACGGGGCGGCCGGCGGGTCGGGTCGAGATCGGGCGCGTCGACGGGTGACGCCCTCCCGGGCCGAGCTCGGGACCGGTGCGACGGCGTCGGTGCGTGACGGAGGCCGGCGCCGTGGGGCCGGGGGCCCGCGCGACGGCCGGGCGCCGGAGGCGACCGGCGTGCGGTCACGGTGGGAACGGTGCGGCACAGCGGATCACCTCCTGCAGCGGGATGCGACGCGATGACGACGGCGGCGGTCGGGGCCGCGGAAACACACGAGAAATACCGGCAACTGTTGCGTAACAAGGAACGAGTCGCTCAATACGCACCACGATGGGAACGCGTCCCCCGGGTCGGTGTCAAGGGGCCGCAGCGGTGGTGTTCGTGCAGGCCCGGGGCGTGCGCCGGTCGCCGCGGGTGGGCGTCGGAACCGCTGGGGGCACGGTGACGACTCCGGTGTCGCCGGGTTCCGGGCGGCCGGTCGGGGCTCGACGGCCGCTTCGGACCCACTCTGGCGTGCACAGATATATTGATCGAGTATCTTGCTCGAGCACGTGTTGCCGGGGCCCGGTTCGGGCGCATCACGCTCGGCGGAGACGACGACGAGCCCGAGTTCCGCACGGTCTCCTGGACCGCGATGACGGTCTCGGCGGCACGGGCATCGGGCTGACGTTCTCCGGGGTCACCGAGCCGCCGACCTTCTTCCGGTCCCCGCCACCCGGGTCCGCCGCGCCGGCGACGACCGGGTCGACGCAGGTCCGGAACGCGTTCCCGGCTCAGGCGGTGCGGAGCTCCACGCCGGCCTCGGCCAGCGCGGCCAGCGCCCGCTCCGTCGTCTCCCGGGCCACCCCGGCGCAGTGGTGCAGCAGCACCGTCGTCGCCAGCCCGAGCCGGGACGCGTCGAGGGCGGTCGCCCGGACGCAGTGGTCGGTCGCCAGTCCGACGACGTCGACCTCGGTCACCCCGCGCTCGGTCAGCCAGTCGCCCAGCGGTGTGCCCGACTCGTTCGCGCTCGCGCCCTCGAACCCGGAGTAGGCGCTGGTGTAGGCGCCCTTGTCGAAGACGCACTCGATCGGCGCGACGTCCAGCGCCGGGTGGAACGACGCGCCCGGCGTCCCCGCGCGGCAGTGCGGCGGCCAGGAGTCGACGAAGTCCGGTGTGTCGGAGAAGTGCGGCCCCGGGTCCACGTGCACGTCCCGGGTGGCGACGACGTGGTCGTAGACCTGCCCGTCGCGGCCGCCGTTCGCGAGCGGCCCGATCCCGGCGGCCACGGCGGCCCCACCGGCCACCGCGAGGGCGCCGCCCTCGCAGAAGTCGTTCTGGACGTCGACGACGATCAACGCTCGTGCCATGGCTCAGCTCCCGGTGACGAAGGTGGTCGGGATCGCAGGCTCGCCGCGGGACAGCTTCAGACCCTCCCACGGTACGGCGACCAGCGCCGTCCGCAGCCGCTCCCGGGCGGCCTCCAGCCCGGTGACGGCGTCGTCGGCGACGACCTTCCCGTCCCGCACCAGCGGCACCGGCAGCGCCCGGTCGTGCGGGCCGAGGACCGGGTCGGTGCCGTAGGGGTACACGACCTCCTCTACCGCGGTCCCGGTCGGCTTGAACCGGCGCAGCGCCGCCTTGCGCCCGCCGCGGGACTCCTTCGCGCTCGACCGCTTGGACACCGGCCGCCCGTCGACCTCGACGAGCTTGTAGACCATCCCGGCCGTCGGCGAGCCCGACCCGGTGACCACCGAGGTCCCGACGCCGTAGGAGTCGACCGGCTCGGCGCGCAGCGAGGCGATCGCGTACTCGTCGAGGTCGCCGGACAGCACGATCCGGGTCCCGGTGGCACCGAGCGCGTCGAGCTGCTCGCGGGCCTGGCGGGCCAGCTCGCCGAGGTCCCCGGAGTCGATGCGGACCGCACCCAGCCCGGGCCCGGCGGCCGCGACGGCGTGGGAGATGCCGCGGCGGATGTCGTAGGTGTCGACCAGCAGCGTGGTCCCGGTCCCCAGCGCCGCGACCTGGCTGGCGAAGGCGGTGGGCTCGTCGTCGTGCAGCAGGACCCAGGCGTGCGCGGCGGTGCCCGCGGTCGGGATGCCGTGCCGCGCGCCCGCGGCGAGGTTCGACGTCGTCGCGAAGCCCGCCAGGTACGCCGCCCGTGCGGCGGCCACCGCGGCCTCCTCGTGCGTGCGCCGCGAGCCCATCTCGATCAGCGGCCGCCCGGCCGCCGCGGTCACCATCCGCGCCGCCGCCGAGGCGATCGCGCTGTCGTGGTTGTAGATCGACAGGGCCACGGTCTCCAGGATCACCGCGTCGACGAAGGAGCCGGTCACGGTCAGGACGGGGGAGCCGGGGAAGTAGAGCTCGCCCTCCGGGTAGCCGTCGACGTCGCCGGAGAAGCGGTGGTCGCGCAGCCGATCCAGGGTCGCCGCGTCGACGACGGGGGCCAGGAACTCCAGGTCGGCGTCGGAGAACCGGAAGCGCTCGATCGCGTCCAGCAGCCGCCCCGTCCCGGCGACGACGCCGTAGCGGCGCCCGTCGGGCAGGCGGCGCGCGAACAGCTCGAAGACGCAGTGGCGTTCCGCGGTGCCGTCGGCGAGGGCCGCCGCCACCATCGTCAGCTCGTAGCGGTCGGTCAGCAGGGCCGGGCCGGTCATGGCCGGGAGCCTACGGCCGCCCGCGCCGCCGTGGTCGGTGCCGTTGTGGCCGGTGCCGTCCGCGGGCCGTGCGGCCGGGCCGGAGGGCACCGCCGCGGGCGTGCGGTCGGGCCGTGACCGCTGTCCCGGCTGTGCCACCATGGGGCGCATGTCCGCGCCGTCCCCAGCGCCGTCCCCGGCGCCCACCGAGCAGGTCACGCCCGACCTGGACGAGTCCGCCGGCCCCGACACGCCGTGGCAGGCCATCGTCTGGAACGACCCGGTCAACCTCATGTCGTACGTGACCTACGTGCTGCAGAAGGTGTTCCACTACCCCGAGTCGAAGGCCACCGCGTTGATGCTCGACGTGCACCACAAGGGACGCGCCGCGGTGTCGGCGGGGGACAAGGACACCGTGGAGGGACACGTCGCCCAGCTCCACGCGGCCGGCCTGTGGGCCACCATGCAGCGGGCCTGAGCGTGAACGGTTGGAAGCGCAGCGGCCGGGGCGACCGCGTCCGCTACACCTCCGGGTTCTCCGGCGAGGAGGCCGTCGTCCTGCGGGGGCTGTTCGTCGAGATCCGCCAGATGCTCGCCGGTCGTGCCGAGCTCGCGTCCACCGACGAGCTCGCCGAGCTCACCGGCATCCGCACCGGTCCGACGTCGCGGCCGACCGACCGGGTGCTGGCCCGGCTGCTGCCGGACTTCACCACCGAGGACTCCGACCTCGCCGGGGGGATGCGTTCGCTGCACGAGCCGTCGCTGATCGAGGCCAAGGACACCGCCGCGGCGACCGTGCTGGACACCCTGCCCGAGGCGGGCGGGCGGCTCGAGCTCACCGAGGCCCAGGTCGACGCCTGGCTGACCGCCCTGAACGACGTGCGGCTCGCGCTCGGCACCGCCCTCGACGTGAACGAGGACATGCCCGAGCAGCTGCCCGACGACGACCCGCGGGCCCAGCACCTCGGCGTCTACCACTGGCTGACCTACGTGCAGGACTCCCTGGTCCGGGTCCGCGTCCGCGGGCTCTGACCCGCCGGGCCACCCCTCAACGGCGCACGATCCGGTCGGTGGACGGCGCGGCCAGACCCGGGTTCGCGCCCAGGTAGGCGACGAACGCGTCGAGGTCCACCGGGCCGCCGACCAGCTCGGTCCCGGCGGTGAAGGTGTCGAAGCCGTCGCCGCCCGCGGACAGGAAGTTGTTCGTCGCGACCC
The DNA here is from genome assembly GCF_040105315.1 of Pseudonocardia tropica. Classification (NCBI taxonomy): domain Bacteria; kingdom Bacillati; phylum Actinomycetota; class Actinomycetes; order Pseudonocardiales; family Pseudonocardiaceae; genus Pseudonocardia; species Pseudonocardia tropica. The sequence goes on along the minus strand of NZ_JBEDNP010000009.1, from coordinate 196,266 downwards.
GGTAGCGTCCGTCGTCGGTGACGGGGACGCCGCCGATCGAGATGTCACCGACCCGGTTCCCGGCCACCACCGTGTAGCGCAGGTTCGACGAGCTCTGCAGGACCGTCGGGCCGTCGTCGACGGTGAACTGCTGGTCGAGCACCGCGCGCAGCTGGGCGCCGGTGAGCGTCATGGTCTGCAGGATGTTGCCGAACGGCTGCACGGTGTAGGCCTGACCGTAGGTGACCCGCCCGCCCGCGCCGGGCACCAGGTCCGCGCGCACCCCGCCGGGGTTGGTGAGGGCGAGCTGGGCACCGTCGCCGCGGGAGGCGTCGAGCTGGGCGTCGGCGATGACCGTGCCGAGCGGGGACAGCCCGGTCGGCGCGGCCGCGCGCAGCAGCGGACCGGCCACCGTCCCGACCGGACGCTCGGCCAGCGGCCGCGACTGCGCGACCGCACGGTCGACGACGTCGGCGACGGCCGGGTCGGGCGTGACGTCGCGGGTGACGACCTCGTTGCGGGCCGTCGTCGCGCCGCGGTCCACGTCGCCGTCGCCGGTCAGGGCGAGGTCGACCACCGACAGCAGCCTGCCGAACGACAGGCCCTGCACGAACGGTCGCGGGTTCCCGGCCGGGTCGGTCGCCGAGCACGTGTACTGCTGGTGGGTGTGCGCGGAGAACACCGCGTCGACGTCGGCGGACACCGCCGCCGCGATCCGCGACCCCGGCCCGCCGGGCTCGATCGCGCAGGCGTCCGGGCCGCCGTCGCCGGTCGCCTCGTCGCCCTGGTGCAGCAGCAGCACCTGCGCCCGCACCCCCCGCGCGGTGAGCTCGCGCGACGCCGCGTCGACCGCGGCGACCTCGTCGCCGACCTCCAGGCCGCGGATGCCGTCGGGGGAGACCAGGTCGGGCAGCTCGGACAGGGTGGCGCCGATCACGCCGATCCGGGCGCCGCCCGCCTCCACCACCGTCGACGCGGCGAGCGCGGGCTGCCTGCCCTCGGTCACGTTCGCGGACAGGACCGGGAACGACGCACCGTCGTAGGACGGGGTGAAGCGGCAGCCGTCGGCCGGGTGGCAGCCGCCGCGCTGCAGCCGGCGCAGCTCGGTGATGCCCTCGTCGAACTCGTGGTTGCCCGCGGCGGACGCGGCGACGCCGATCCGCTCCAGCACCTCGACGGTCGGCTCGTCGCGGAACAGCGCCGACGCCAGCGGGGACGCGCCGACGTTGTCGCCGGTGGACAGCACCACGCTCGCCGGGACCTGCGCCCGCAGCGCCGCGACGTGCGCGGCCAGGAACGCGGCGCCACCGGCCTCGACCTGCGCGCCGGCGTCGTCGCTCACCCGGCCCGAGGAACCCGCGGGCGGCTCCAGGTTGCCGTGCAGGTCGTTGAGCGCGATGAGCCGCACCGTGCCGGAGCCGGGCGCGCCCGCGGCGGGGCGGCCCGACAGCGTCACCGCCTCGACGGTGACCCCCACCGCCAGGACGACGACGAGCACGGCGGCGAGGACGAATCCGACACGGCGACCGGAGGAGGGCACGCAGGGCAGTATGGACGTACCCCTGCGCGGGAGGCCGTGGCCGGGATCACAGATCGTGGTGTCGAGTGGGTGCACGGCCGGTTCCGGCCCGGCGGGTGTGCGGTCCCGCGGACGGGTCCGCGTATCCTCTGGTCGTGCTCGTCCTCCGGTCCGACCTCGTCGATGCGATCGTCGCGCATGCCCGCCGGGACTTCCCGGTCGAGTCGTGCGGGCAGCTCGTCGGTCCCGAGACCGGTGAGCACCCCGAGCGCTACGTGCCGATGACCAACGCCGACGAGGTGGCGAGCGACTTCGCCTTCTCCCCGGCCGAGGACATCCGCCTGGAGCGCGAGCTGGACGCGGCCGGTGAGCGCCGCATGCTCGTCGTCCACTCCCACACGCGGCTGCCGCGGCGGCCGGTGGCGCACACCGGCCTGCCCGAGGCCTACCCGTCGCCCAAGGACGTCGCCCAGATGGAGTGGACCCCCGACCAGCACTGGCTGATCGTGGGCCTCGCCACCGCCGACGCCGAGCCCGAGGTGCGCTCCTACCACCTCGCCGACGGCGAGGTCGTGGAGGACGAGCTGGCGGTCGTGGAGTCCTACATGTTCTCCCACACCGGCTCCGACGACGTGCCCGACCGGGCCTGATCGACCCTCTCGCGCACCCGCGCCGGAGGTCGCGCGGGAATGTCGCCGTACTCCGGCCGCGTTGCCGCGTGCAGAATCCACGCCAGAGCGACCCACCAGGAGTGATCACCGAGATGGCCGTCTCCGTCTCCATCCCCACCATCCTTCGCACGCACACCGACGGCGAGAAGACCGTCGAGGCGAAGGGCGACACCGTCTCGGCGGTCATCGACGACCTGGAGTCGCGGCACAGCGGCATCAAGGACCGTCTGATCACCGACGGCAAGCTGCACCGCTTCGTCAACATCTACGTCGACGACGAGGACATCCGTTTCGCCGGCGGCCTGGAGGCCCCGGTCACGGAGTCCTCCACGTTCACGATCCTCCCGGCCGTGGCCGGCGGTCGCTGAGCCCCACCGGACCCCGGCACCGGGCGGCGTCCCCGCCCGGTGCCGTCGTGTGAGGAGAACCCGTGCGTTACGACTCGTTGCTGCACGCCGTCGGCGACACCCCGCTGGTCGGGCTGCCGTCCCTGTCGCCGTCGGAGGACGTGCGGCTGTGGGCGAAGCTGGAGGACCGCAACCCGACCGGCTCGATCAAGGACCGGCCCGCGCTGGCGATGATCGAGGACGCCGAGAAGCAGGGGCTGCTCACGCCCGGCTGCACGATCCTGGAGCCCACCTCGGGCAACACCGGGATCTCGCTCGCGATGGCAGCGAAGCTCAAGGGCTACGAGATCATCTGCGTGATGCCGGAGAACACCTCCGCCGAACGCCGGCAGCTGCTCGCCATGTACGGCGCGCAGATCATCTCCTCGCCGGCGGCGGGCGGGTCGAACCAGGCCGTCGCCGTCGCCAAGCAGCTCGCCACCGAGCACCCGGACTGGGTGATGCTCTACCAGTACGGCAACCCGGCCAACACCGACGCGCACTACCGCGGCACCGGCCCGGAGATCCTGCGCGACCTGCCGTCGATCACCCACTTCGTCGCCGGGCTCGGCACCACCGGCACCCTCGTCGGCGCGGGGCGCTACCTGCGCGAGCACAAGCCCGACGTGCAGGTCGTCGCGGCCGAGCCCCGCTACGGCGAGCTCGTCTACGGCCTGCGGAACCTGTCGGAGGGCTTCGTCCCGGAGCTCTACGACGAGACCGTGCTGACCGGCCGGTTCTCGGTCGGCTCCTACGACGCGCTGCGCCGCACCCGCCAGCTCGTCGAGCAGGAGGGCATCTTCGCCGGGATCTCCTCCGGCGCGATCCTGCACGCCGCACTCGGCGTCGCGAACAAGGCGCTCGACGCCGGGCAGCGCGCCGACGTCGTCATGATCGTCTGCGACGGCGGCTGGAAGTACCTGTCCACCGGTGCCTACTCCGGCGACCTGGGCACCGCTGCGCAGGGCATCGACGGTCACCTCTGGGCCTGAACCGGGCACAACGGGCATAGTGGGCGGCCGTGCCGGTACCGTGGGTGACATGACCGCACTCCCGGACGGCCGCCCCGCCCGTGTGCTGCCGCCCGCGCCGGTTCGCGCCGCGGTGATCATGCTGGTGTTCACCGTTGCGCTCTACGCGATCGAGGCGGTCGACCAGGCATCGGGCGGGATGGTCGACTCCGCCGCGATGATCTACCCGCGCGACGTCGACGGGCTGTCCGGGATCCTCACCGCGCCGCTGCTGCACGGCGACTACGCCCATCTCGCCGCGAACAGCCTCCCGTTCCTGATCTTCGGCTTCCTCGCGATGTCCGGCGGCCCCGTCCAGTGGGTCGCCGTCACCGCCACGATCTGGCTGGTCAGCGGGCTCGGGGTGTGGCTGACCTCGCCCGCCCCCGTCCTCGGCGCCTCCGGCATCGTGTTCGGCTGGTTCCTGTTCCTGCTCACCCGCGGCTTCTACGCCCGCAACGGCAGGCAGATCCTGCTCGCGGTCCTGCTGTTCCTGCTCTACGGCTCGATCCTCTGGGGCGTCCTGCCGTCGGACCCGATGGTGTCCTGGCAGGGCCACCTGTTCGGCGCGATCGGCGGAGTCGCCGCCGCCTACTGGGTCGCCAGGGCGGACCGCCTACCCTCGCGGGTGTGAGCGACGCACCCGGTATCGACGCACCGATCGGGATCTTCGACTCGGGCGTCGGCGGGCTCACCGTCGCCCGCTCGGTCATCGACCTGCTGCCCGCCGAACAGATCGTCTACGTCGGCGACACCGCGCACAGCCCCTACGGCCCACGCCCGCTCGCCGACATCCGGCGCCTCGCGCTCGCCATCGGCGACGAACTCGTCGACTCACGTGTCAAGGCGCTGGTCATCGCCTGCAACTCGGCCTCGGCGGCCTGTCTCGCCGACTTCCGCGAGCGCTACCCGGTGCCGGTCGTCGAGGTCGTCCGCCCGGCCGTGCGCCGTGCCGTCGCCGCCACCCGCAACGGCCGGATCGGCGTCATCGGCACCGCCGCGACCATCGCGTCGGGTGCCTACACCGACGCCTTCGACGCCGCCCGCGACACCGAGATCACCTCGGTGGCCTGCCCCCGTTTCGTCGACTTCGTGGAGCGCGGCACCACCAGCGGACGGCAGGTGCTCGGCGTCGCCCAGGGGTACCTGGAGCCGCTGCAGCGTGCCGGCGTCGACACCGTCGTCCTCGGCTGCACCCACTATCCGCTGCTGTCCGGGGTACTGGAGATCGTCCTCGGCCCGGACGTGACGCTGGTGTCCTCGGCCGACGAGACCGCCCGCACCCTGGTCCGGACCCTGCACGCGCACGACCTGCTGCGCGACGACACGACCCCGCCCGCGCCGCACCGCTTCCTCGCCACCGGCGACCCGGAGCCCTTCGCCAGGCTCGGCCGCCGCTTCCTGGGCCCCGAGATCGGCTCGGTCGTGGGCCGCGCGGGCGCCGCGCTCCCGTCCGCATGACGGTCCGCCCGCCGGTGCGGGTCCTCCGGCAGCGGGCCGGGGGGCGCGGGGTAGCGTTCCGGCCGTGATCGGAACGCTCGTCCTGGTGATCACCGTGGCGCTCTCGGCCACCGCGCTGTTCGGCCTGGTCACGACGGCGCTGAACCGGCCCCCGAGCCGGGTGCACTCCGTCGCGGTCGGGATCTGTGTGGCGCTCATCGTCGTGCAGGCGGCGATCGCGGCGTACCGGGTCCTGCTCGGCGGGGTCACCCTGCCCGAACAGTCGACCTTCCTCATCTACCTCGCCGTCGCGGTCTGCGTCCCGGTGATCGCGCTGCAGTTCGCCACCGCCGAGCCGAGCCGCTGGGGCGGCGCCGTGATCGCCGTCGGCGCGATCGGGACGCTCGTCGCCGTGCTGCGCCTGCAGGGCCTGTGGATCCCGGGGGTGCCCGGTGCCTGAGCCCCGCGCCACCGCCACCGGCCCCGGCCGCATCCTCATCGCCGTCTACGGCGTCTTCGCGCTCTCGGCCTCGGCGCGGGCCGGCGTGCAGATCGCCGAACGCTTCGGCGAGGCACCGCTCGCGTACTCGCTGTCCGCGCTCGCCGGCTTCGTCTACATCCTGGCCACCGTCGGTCTGGCGGGCACCGGCCCCGGCTTCCGCCGCCTGGCCCGGTCCGCCGTGGTGTTCGAGCTCGTCGGCGTGCTCGCCGTCGGCGCGTTCACCACCTTCGTCCCCGCCGACTTCCCCCGCGGGACGGTCTGGTCGCACTTCGGCGCCGGCTACGGCTTCGTCCCGCTGGTGCTGCCGTTCGTCGGTCTCTGGTGGCTGCGGCGTACCTCACGAACGGGTTAGGGTCGCGCATGCGGCTGATCGTTCTCGGGTGCTCCGGCAGCGGCCCCGGACCCGAGTCCCCGGCATCGGGCTACCTCGTCGAGGCCGGGGCGACCCGCCTCTCGCTCGACCTCGGCAACGGCACCCTCGGCGCCCTGCAACGGCACGCCGACCCGTTCTCCCTCGACGCCACCGTGTTCAGCCATCTGCACCCCGACCACTGCTCGGACTTCCCCTCGCTGGTCGTGCACCGCCGCTACCACCCCCGGCCCCCGTTCGACGCGACCGCACGCAAGCTGGCCGTGCACGCCCCGGCCGGTGCGCACACCCGCTTCGCCCGCGCCGACGCCGTCACCGAGGCCGACTACGCCCGCACCGACCTCACCGACGTCTTCTCCTTCCACGACCTCGTGGTGGGCGAGCCGTTCACCGTCGGCACCGGCGAGGACGCCGTCACCGTCACCGCGCACGAGGTCGTGCACGTCTGCCCCGCCTACGCCCTGCGCCTCGAGCACCGCGGCCGGGTCCTGACCTACTCCGGGGACACCGCCGCCTGCCCCGGGCTCGTCGAGGCCGCGCGCGACGCCGACCTGCTGCTCTGCGAGGCCAGCTGGCCGCACGCCGAGGCCGGGCCGCCCGGGGTGCACCTGTCCGGTCGGGAGGCGGGCGAGCACGCCGCCGCCGCCGCCGGGGCCCGGCGCCTGGTCGTCACGCACGTCCCGGCCTGGTTCGACCGCGAGTCCCTCGGCGCCGAGGCCAAGGCGGCCTTCGGCGGGACCGTCGAGCTCGCCCGGCCCGACGCGGTGTTCGAGGTCTGAGCCGGCTTCCTACGATGGCCGGGTGACACGAACAGAGGGCAGGGCCGACGGCCGGACCGACGACGAGATGCGGCCGGTGACCATCACCCGGGGCTTCCAGAAGCACCCCGCGGGATCGGTGCTGGTGGAGTTCGGTGACACGAAGGTGCTGTGCGCCGCCAGCGTCACCGACGGGGTACCGCGCTGGCGGAAGGGATCCGGCCTCGGCTGGGTCACCGCCGAGTACGCGATGCTGCCCTCGGCCACCGACACCCGCTCGTCGCGGGAGTCGGTGAAGGGGAGGATCGGCGGCCGCACCCACGAGATCTCCCGGCTGATCGGCCGGTCCCTGCGCGCCTGCATCGACCTGCGCGCGCTCGGCGAGAACACGATCGCGATCGACTGCGACGTCCTGCAGGCCGACGGCGGCACCCGCACCGCGGCCATCACCGGCGCCTACGTGGCCCTGTGCGACGCCGTCACCTGGCTCGGCGAGCAGGGCAAGCTCTCCGACCCCAAGCCGATCTCCTGCCAGGTCGCAGCGGTGTCGGTCGGCGTCGTCGACGGCCGCGTCCGGCTCGACCTGCCGTACTCCGAGGACTCACGGGCCGAGGTCGACACGAACGTCGTCGCCACCGAGACCGGCACCCTCATCGAGGTCCAGGGCACCGGCGAGGGCGCCACGTTCTCCCGCTCGACCCTCGACGCCATGCTGGACTCCGCGCTCGCCGGGATCGCCGAGCTGGCCCGCCTGCAGGTCGAGGTGCTCGCCGCACCGCACCCGAAGCTGGCCGCCGCGTCCGCCGCCGACGACGCGGGGGAGGAGGACGAGGCGTGAGGATCCTGCTCGCCACCCGCAACGCCGAGAAGCTCGTCGAGCTGCGCCGGATCACCGAGGCCGCCGGGCTCTCCGGGGTGGAGATCGTCGGGCTCGCGGACGTCCCCGAGTTCCCGGAGGCGCCCGAGACCGGTGCGACCTTCGCCGCGAACGCGCTCGCCAAGGCCCGCGACGCGGCCGCGGCGACCGGGCTGCCCGCGATCGCCGACGACTCCGGCATCACCGTCGACGCCCTGAACGGCATGCCGGGCATCTTCTCCGCCCGTTGGTCCGGCCGGCACGGCGACGACGGGGCCAACCTCGAGCTGCTGCTCGGACAGACCGCCGACGTCCCCGACGAGCGCCGCGGCGCCGCGTTCGTGTGCGCCGCCGCGCTCGTGACGCCCGAGGCGGCCGCCGCCGTCCCCGTCTCCGGTGGCCCGGACAGCACCGACGGCCCCGGCGGCCCCGACGCGGAGGCCTCCGTGCCCGGGCGCACCGTGGTGCACGGGACGTGGCGCGGCACCCTGCTGCGCGCCCCGCGGGGGGAGAACGGCTTCGGCTACGACCCGATCTTCGCCCCGGAGGGCGACGGCCGTTCCTCGGCGGAGCTCAGCGCCGAGGAGAAGGACGCGGCCTCGCACCGGGGAACCGCGCTGCGCGCGCTCGTCCCGCACCTGCAGGCGCTGCTCGTCGACGGCTGAGGGCTACTCGGGGGCGGGCTCGGCCAGGACGCGCTGTGCGATCCGGAAGGCCGAGTTCGCCGCCGGGACCCCGCAGTAGATCGCGGTCTGGAGGATGATCTCGACGATCTCGTCGGGGGTCAGGCCGTTGCGCCGGGCCGCCCGCACGTGCAGCTCGAACTCCTCCCAGTGCCCGTGCGCGACGAGCGCGGTCAGGGTCACCGCCGAGCGCATCCGGCGCTCCAGCCCGGGGCGGGTCCAGATCTCGTTCCACGCGTAGCGGGTGATCAGCTTCTGGAAGTCGGCGGTCGTGCCGTCGACGCGGCCCAGCGCCGCGTCGACGTGGTCCGAGCCGAGGACCTCGCGGCGCACGGCCAGCCCGTCGGCGTCCAGTTCGGCGGGGTCGATACCCGAGTCGCTCATGGTCGGCAGCGTCCCACGGCCGACCCCGGCGGCACGCGCGCCGACCGGGCCCGGCGCAGCGCCCGGAGGTGTCCGGCCACGCCGGTCGGCCGCGGTCGGCGGCGCACACGGGGGAGCCCGGTCACGTGCGGCGACCGCGGCCGACGGCACCGGCGCGGGTCTCGGTACCGTGATCTCCGTGCGGTGGTGGCGGTTTCTGCTGGGCTGCCTCGGGCTGGTGCTCGCGGCCGCACTCGTCGTACTCGTGGCCCGGTCCCTGGGGCTGTCCGCCGTCCCCCGGTTCGGTGAGCTGCGCCGCGCCGTGGAGGCCGCCGGGATCTGGGGCCCGGTCGTGTTCGTGCTGCTCCAGGTCGCGCTGAACGTCCCGCCCTTCCCCCGGACGGTGTTCACCGTGTCCGCCGGCGTGCTGTTCGGCGCCGTCGGCGGTGCGGCGCTGACCCTGTTCGCGACCGCGCTGTCCGCGGTCGTGGCGTTCGCGCTCGTCCGGGCCACCGGCGGGCGGCTCGTCGCCCGCTACGCCGGCCACCCGCGCGCGGTGTGGGTGCGCCGCAGGCTCGACCACCACGGCGTGCTCGCGGTGACCTCGCTGCGGCTGATCCCGATGGTGCCGTTCGCGGTGCTCAACTACCTGTCCGGGCTGTCCCAGGTGCGGTTCTGGCCCTACCTGGTCGGCACCGTGATCGGGTCGGCGCCGAGCACCATCGCCGTCGTCGCGCTCGGCGACGCCGTGACCGGGCACGTACCGCCGGCCCTGCTGCTGGTCTCCGGTATCTGCGCGGTGCTCGGGCTCGGCGGGGTGCTGCTCGCCGCCCGGCGGCCGCTGCCGGACGAGGCCGACGGCGTCGCGCCCGGGGGCGCGGAGCCGGCCGGGACCGCGCCGCCCGCCGGGTGAGGCGGGCGACGCGACGCGTGCCGGCGGCGGGATTCGAACCCGCACTGTCACGGTTCTAAGCCGTGTCTCTCTGCCAGTTGGAGTACGCCGGCTGGTTCTTTCGGCCGCACCACGTCTCGGTGAGCGAGTGGCAGTTGGAACACAGGATACGAAGGTGCTCCAGCCGGTTGTCCGTGTGGTCTCCGTTGATGTGGTCGAGCTCGAGCGGTGCGGGGCTGCCCCGCCACTCGGTCAGGCCGCACTGCTCGCACCGCGCGGCCCTGAGCCCCTCGGCGATCAGCCTGCGCCGCAGCCCCGCGCTGCCACGGTGGTCCGAGTCCCGCACCAGGATCTCCGAGAGCGGCCGGACGGGCCGCCGCCCGGGGAACGTCCGACCCCGGGCCCAGGCCCGGCCGGTGAAGTGCGAGGTGTCCAGCCCGAGGGTGCGGATGTGGGACCGCAGGAACCGGTGCATGCCACCACTGGGGCGGTAGCCGAGTCTGCGCATCACCTCGGCGAGGGAGACCGAGCTGCGGACCGCGTCGGCCAGGTCGTCGTCGGTCCAGTGGTGGCGTCGACGGCCCTCCACCGGGCCCGGCAGGTGGCTCGCGTCGGCGCCCACCCGTGCGATGTGGGCACGCAGCCGGTCGTAGCGACCCGGGCGCAGCCCGAGGGCCCGGCACACCTCGGCCAGGGTCCGCGCCGCCGCCACCGCCGCGACCAGCTCCTCGTCGGTCCACCGGCGGGCGCGGGGCACGTCCGCTCACCCCGCGCCCGCCGGCCGGACGGGCATCAGACCTTCCAGTCCCGGCGCAGCTTCGCCACGTGCCCGGTCGCCTTCACGTTGTACTGCGCGTCGACGATCGTGCCGTCCTCGCCGACCAGGAAGGTGGACCGGATGACGCCGGTGACCGTCTTGCCGTAGAGCTTCTTCTCGCCGAAGGCGCCCCAGGCGGTGAGGACCCCGCGGTCCGGGTCGGACAGCAGCGGGAAGGTCAGCTCCTCGTCGTCGCGGAACGTCGCGAGCTTGGCGGGCTCGTCCGGGGAGATGCCCAGCACGTCGATGCCCGCGCCGTTCAGCTCGGCGAGGTTGTCGCGGAAGTCGCAGGCCTCCTTCGTGCAGCCCGGGGTGCTCGCCGCCGGGTAGAAGTAGACGACGACCTTGCGGCCGCGGTAGTCCGCCAGGGAGACGGCCGTGCCGTCGGCGTCGTCGAGGGTGAAGTCGGGGGCGGTGTCGCCCGCCTGCAGCCGTGTGCTCATGACGATCAGCGTGCCACCCGCCGGGCGGGCCGCGGACCCGAGTGCGGTGCCTGTGGACGTACCCGCCGGTTGTGGACGGAGGCGGCGCGGACGACCGTCGGGCCGACCCGATCGGCGGCGCGCCGGTGGCCGGGCGCGCGGACCGGTCCGTGCGGTGGCTACGGTGTGTGCCACGCCGCTCGCGCTGCCCGGACGTCGGTGTCCGGGCAGCGTCGGGCGCGAGCAGCAGGACTCCCGGGCGCGGACGCGTACCGGCCGAACCGGAGGTGGACGTGGTGGCCCGCGACCCCGAGAACATCCAGCGCGAGATCGAGAAGACCCGGGACGCGCTGGCCGAGAGTCTGGACGCCCTGGCGGACCGGGCGAACCCGAAGAACCTCATCGAGGGCGGCAAGGAGCAGCTCGCGGAGCGGCTCGCCGACCCGAAGGTCAAGTACTCGCTGATCGCGGTCGGCGCGCTGGTCGGGCTGGCGATCGTCCGCTCGATCTTCCGCTAGACCGCCTGCACGTCACGCCCGGCCGGTGTGCGCACCGGCCGGGCGTTCGTGTGTCAGGACAGCGAGTCGCGCAGCTCCAGCGTCGCGGCGCGGTCGGCGCCCTCGGCCAGCGGGCGGCGGTAGCGGGCGACGAGCCGGGCCGCGCCGAACCCGGCGACGGCGACGAGGTCGTCGCCGCGCAGGTAGCCGAGCACCGTGCCCTTCACCGGGCCGTCGTCGAGACCCCCGCCGTGCAGCGGCAGCAGCGAGTCCGCGCGGTCCGGCCGCCCGACGAGCTGGATCTTCATGCCGAACTGGTCGGACCAGAAGAACGGCACCGCGGCGGGCGGCGGGGTCGTGCCGGTGATGTCCGCGGCGACCGCGGCGGCCTGGTCGCTCGCCGAGGTCCAGTGCTCGAGCCGGGTGCGCTCGGCGGTGTCCGGGTCGGTCCAGGCGGCGGCGTCGCCCGCCGCCCACACCCCGGTCAGCCCGTCGACGCGGCCGCGGTGGTCGCAGGGGATGCCGTCGGCGACGTCGACGCCGGTGGCCTCCAGCCAGCCCAGGTCGAGCATCCCGCCGACGCCGACGACGATCTCGTCGGCCGTCACCGTCGACCCGTCGGACAGCGTGGCTCCCGCGTCCGTCAGCTCCGACACCGAGACCCCGGTGCGGAGGTCGACACCGGCCTCGGTCATCAGCCGGGCCACCACCGCGCCGGCCTCCTCGCCGAGCAGCCGCGCCATCGGCACGGCGCCGCTCTCGACCACGGTGACCGCGACGCCCCGGTCCCGGGCGGTGCTCGCGACCTCGGCCCCGATGAACCCGGCCCCCACCACGAGCAGCGACGACGCCGCGGCCAGCGCGTCGCGCAGCTGCTCGGACTCGTCGACGGCGCGCAGCAGGTGCGCGGAGCCGGGCTGGTCGTCGAGCACCCGGGAGGTGACCCCCACGGCGAGGACGACGGCGTCGGCGTGCAGCACGGTGCCGTCGTCGAGCTCGACCTCGGAGCCGTCGGCCGGGTCCTCGGCGGGCCGCAGGGCGACCGCGGAGCGGCCGAGGTGGGTGCGGACGCCGAGCTCGTCGAGGTCCTCGGCGGTGCAGAGGTCGACCTTGATGCGGTCCCACTCACCGGCCAGGAACTGCTTGGACAGCGGCGGGCGGTCGTAGGGGAGGTGCTCCTCGGCCCCCACCAGGCTGATCCGGCCCTCGTAACCGTCCCGGCGCAGGTTCTCCACGGTGCGCAGCCCGGCCAGACCTGCGCCGACCACCAGCACGTGTTCCGGCACGCTCATCTCCTACCTCCCCGCTCCGGGCCCGGACGGTGCGCCGGTCCCGCCCCGATCCTCGCGGACGGGGCACGAGGCCGCCGCGCGGCCCGGGCGTCAGAAGGTGCGGTCCTCCGGGTCGAGCCGGTTGCGCAGCCGCGACAGGGTCTGCGCGAGCAGCCGGGAGACGTGCATCTGGGAGATGCCGACCTCCTGGGCGATCTGGGTCTGGGTGCGGTTGCCGAAGAACCGCAGCATCACGATGGTCCGCTCGCGGGGCGCGAGCTCGGCGAGCAGCGGGCGCAGCGACTCGCGGTAGTCGACCCGGTCGAGCTCGGCGTCGGCGTCGCCGACCAGCTCGCCCACGGTGGCGCTGCCGTCCTCCGACGACAGCATCTCGTCGAGCGAGGAGCTGCGGTAGGCCTCGGCGGCCTCCAGCCCCTCCAGGACCTCGGCGACGGGCAGGTCGAGGTACTCGGCGAGCTCCGAGGGCCGGGGCGCGCGGCCGAGGGTCTGGGACAGTTCGGACACCGCGCCGTTGATCGACACGTGCATGTCCTTGAGCCGTCGCGGCACCCGCATCGACCAGCTCTGGTCCCGGAAGTGCCGGCGCACCTCACCGGAGATCGTGGGCACGGCGAAGGAGAAGAACTCGCCGCCCTTCTCCGGGTCGAACCGGTCGATGGCGTTGATCAGCCCGACCGTCGCGACCTGCACGAGGTCGTCGAGGGGTTCGCCGCGGTGGTTGAACCGGCGGGCGATGTGCTGGGCGACGGGCAGGTAGCCGGTGACGAGCTGCTCGCGCAGCCGCTCCCGGCGGGGGTCGCCGTCGTCGAGACCCGCGTACTGCTCGAGCAGCGGGGTGAGGTGGGCGTACTGGGGGTCCGCCGTCACGTCACAGCCCGTGACCCGCGAGCTTGTGCAGCCGGATGGTGAGGGCCGGGCGCCCGCCGTCCTCCTCACCGGACTCGACGGCGACGTGGTCGGCCAGGGTCTGCAGGACCCGCCAGCCGAAGGAGTCGGTGGGCAGCTGCGCGCCGGTGCCGGTCTCGACCCGGGCGGCGACCTCGATCCGCTCGTCGGAGACGGCGAAGGTGCACCGCAGCGGCGAACCGGGGGCGGCCATCGCGACCAGGGTCGCGCACGCCTCGTCGACGGCCATCCGCAGATCGGAGACCGCGTCCAGGTCGAAGTCCGCGCGTGCGGCGAGGTCGGAGGCCACCGCACGGACCGTGGGGATCAGCGCGGGCCGCGCCGCGACCCTGATCTCGACGGTGTTGTCGGTGCCGGCGCCGTGCGCCGTGCCTGCCACGTCCTCCTGGGCCACGCTGACGAGTCCTTTCGTACGACGGGGGTGTCGGGCCGGATCATGTCGCCTCCGGCGGGGGTGTGCAGGACCGGGTGCCCGCTCAGGCGCCGGGAATGCCCTCCTGGTCGGGCAGGACGGTGAACAGCTGGGCGGAGCCGGTGACCTCGAGCGGCCGGAGCACGGCCCGGTTGGTGGCGACGACGAACAGCCGCCGTCCGTCCCGGGCGGCCCGCCGGGCGGTGTGGATGAGCACGCCGAGGCCGCTGGAGGCGAGGAACGTGACGCCCTCCAGGTCCACGGCGAGGTCGCGGCCGTCGCCGTCGGGCGCGAGGTCCAGCAGCTCGTCGAGTGCGGTCTCGAGACGCGGTGCGGTCAGGGTGTCGACCTCGCCGCGCACGGTCAGCACGGTGAGGCCGCTGCGCGGTGAGGAGAAGCCGACACCGAGGTGGGCGGAGTCGGTGCCGTCCAGCTCGGCGTCCCCGTCCCCCCGGGACGGTTGCGCCGGCGCGGATCCGGGCAGGGTGATCACCTCCGTGTCGGGCGCCGGGCGGCGCGGAAGCGTTGCGGAGCGCCGCCGTGCTCTCGACGGGCAGGTGTCTTCTCGCGCCGCACGACGCACCGGGTCGCGGCGGGGCCGTCCTGGCCCGCGCCGGGTCCGGTCCACCCACGACAGGAGACCGGGCCCGACGATACCGGCCGGGCTCGGCGGGCCCGGCACGGCGCCTGCCCTTAGGCTCGCGCGGGTGACGCGGTACTCCGATCTCGGCCCCGACGCCCCGGCCGGTCCCCCCGGTGACGCGGTGGACCGGGCCGTCGACCAGGCGGTCGCGACCTCGGTGGAGTCCTTCGGGGAGCAGCCGAGCACCCCGGCCATGCCGCACGTGCGCGGCGGGGCGCAGGTGGCCGTCCTGATGATCGACATCTCCGAGCGCCGGATCGTCTACGCCAACACCACCGCGCTGGAGCTGGCCGGTGACCGCCCGGTGCGGCTGCCCATCGGGGTCCGCGAGTGGAGCGAGGCCGCGCGGCTGACCGACCTGGACGGCCGTCCGTACACCGGCGAGGGGTCCCCGTTGGCCAGGATCGCCTCCGGCGAGGCGGTGTCGGGCGAGCCGGTCGCGCTGCACGGGCCGGGCCTGATGCCCGACCGCGACGGCGTCCCGGTCGACGGTGCCGGTGCGCGCCACGCGAGCTCCGCGCTCCCGGACGGGGGCACGGCGACCAGCACCCTGGTCTGGGTGACCGGGTTCGCGCTGGCCGACCCGGGCGCCCAGGGCCAGGGCACGTTCGCGCAGGCCTCGACCACCGGGCCCGGCCGGGCGCTGGCCGTGCTGCTGCCGCTGTCGGACTCCGAGGCCGGCCAGGGCGAGGACCGCGACCGGATGGGGTTCCTGCGCGACCGTGCGGTGCTCGCCACCGAGATGTCGTTCACCATCTCCGACCCGCAGCGTGAGGACGACCCGCTGGCCTGGGTGAACCCGTCGTTCGAACGGCTGACCGGGTACCCGCTCGACGAGGTCGTCGGGCGCAACTGCCGGTTCCTGCAGGGCCCCAACACCGACCGGTCCGCGGTCCGCCGGGTGCGCGAGGCGCTGCGGGAACGGCGTGCGATCACCGAGGTCCTGCTCAACTACCGGCGCGACGGCACCGCGTTCTGGAACCAGGTGTCCATCTCGCCGGTGCACGACGGCGACGGCGAGCTGGTCAACTTCGTCGGCGTGCAGAGCGACGTCACCGAGCGGGTCGTCGTCGAGCAGGAGCGGCGGGCGGCGCTCGCCGACGCCGAGGCCGCGCGGGCCCAGCTGCGGCTGCTGGCCGAGGCGACCACCCAGATGACGACGGCGCTCGACGTGGCCGACGCCTGCCGCCGCTTCTCCCGGATCGTGGTGCCGGAGCTGGCCGACCTGTGCACGGTGGACCTGCTCGACACCCCCGACGGGGCGACCCGCGAACGGATGGCCGTCGCCGCCCGCGACGCCGACGACGAGGCGTTGCTGTCGCGGTCCGGTCCGCTGGGGGCCGTGCGGATCGAGCAGCAGGCCGAGACCGCGGTGCGGACCGGCAAGCCGTACCTGGTGCAGGAGCTGCCCGACGACGGCCGCGAGGTCTACCCCGACGACCCGGAGGCCGCCGACGCCTACGAGCGGCTGCGGCTGCGCTCGGCGATGGTCGTCCCGCTGCTCGGCCGCGGCCGGGTGCTCGGCCTGGTGACGCTGTCCACCCAGTTCCCCTACGGCCGTCGCTGGACCCAGCGCGACCTGCACCTCGCCTCGGACCTGGCCGGGCGGGCCGGGCTGGCCGTCGACAACGCCCGGCTCTACGAGGTGGAGCGGGCCGCGGCGGCGACCCTGCAGCACAGTCTGCTCCCGGCGCTGCCGCAGGTCCCGGGGATGCGGGTCGCGGCCCGCTATCTGGTCGGCGCGGACGGCAACCAGGTGGGCGGGGACTGGTACGACGTGCTGCCGATGCCGGACGGCTCGGTCGGCGCCGCGGTGGGCGACGTGGTGGGGCACGACCTGTCCGCGGCGGCCGCGATGGGGCAGCTGCGCGGGGTGCTGCGCTCCTACGCCTGGGGCGGTGACGCGCCCGGGCCGGTGCTCGACCGCTGCGACCAGCTGGTGCAGGGCCTGGACATCGCCGCGATGGCGACCGCGGTGTACGCCCGGTTCGGGCCGGCGGGCCCCGACGGCGGACGCGAGCTGACCTACGCCAACGCCGGGCACCCGCCGCCGCTGCTGCGCGACCCGCAGGGCCGGCTGCACCGGCTCGACGCGCACCACTCGCCGATGCTCGGCGCGGTGCCGGAGTTCGGGCGGGCCGCCGGGGCGCACCGCGGCGGCGCCACCGTCCCGTGCGCCGCCGGGTCGCTGCTGGTGTTCTACACCGACGGTCTGACCGACATCGTCGGTGAGGACGCCGACGCCCGCACCGACCTCATCGAACGCACGCTGGAGGAGCTGCCGTCCGACGCCGACCCGGAGCGGGTGGTGGAGCGGGTGCTCGAGGTGTGCCTGCCGGACCGGCTCGACGACGACATCGCGCTGCTCGCGATCCGTCTGGACCACCAGGCCTGACGATCCGCTGGACCGGCCCGACCGGTCGCACCGACCGACCGGACCGGCCGCACCGACCCATCGGGCCGACCGCTCCGGCCGCGTCGGGCGTCCGGGTTCGACCGTCCGGGGCGACCGCTCACCGGCGGTGCCCCGCTCGGCGGTCGGCCTGCGCCGTTCGACCGTCCGGCCCATACGCGCTACCGGTGGGCGGGCCGAGGTCACGGCGGTGTTGCGGTCGGCGCCGTCCACGGGTTCCGGACAGGGGGTCGTCTCCCGCTCGTGGACCGGGTGACCCCACTCGTCCGTCCGGGTGGGTAATCGGCGGCCGAATCGGGGATCCGGGCGTTGTACTCGACGGACGACGGCGTGTGGGATCGACGGGGGCGAGCGTGGGGCTGGGGACGACGCGACCGCGGAGGCTGGTCGCGGTGGCACTGACCGCGGCGGAGTCCGCCCGTGCAGGGGGCCCGCTCGCGGCGCTCTCCGGTGCGGCGGGGGAGACCGACCTGCTGGTCGTGCGGGACGACCCGGCCCCCACGCGGCGCCCGCTGACACCGGCCGAGGCGCGGGAGCTGCTGGCGGCCGAGGACGACACCGAGGACGTGCCGGTGGAGGCGTTGCCGGTCGAGCGGGTGCGGGTGCACCGGCTCGGGCTGCGCTGGGCGGTGCAGGACGGCGACGAGGCGGACCTCGTCGCGGCGCTCTCGGAGCTGGTCGGGTTCGACCCCGACGACGACACCTGGTGCGTGGCCCCGGCCGCCGCCGGACCGGTGAACGACCCGGAGCTCGAGGTGGTCCGCCGCGCGGTGCGCCGCGTCGCCCGCGTCTACGGCCTGCCGGTGCTGCCCTACCGGCCCGCCGGGCCCGTCGCGGAGGAGGTCACCGAGCCGGAGGCACTGCCCTCGGCGGTCTGACACCCGGCCGTGCGGCAGGACGGCCGGACAGCACGACGGCCCGCCCGGATCCCGGGCGGGCCGTGCCGGATCGGTGATCCGTCGTACGTGGCCCGTCAGACGACGGCGGCGAGACCGGGGCCCTGCTCGGCGACGATGCGCTCCGCGTCGCGACGCTCGATGATGGCGCGTCGCTCGGACTCGCCCAGCCCGCCCCACACGCCGAACGGCTCGCGGCTGGCCAGCGCGAAGCGGCGACACTCCTGCAGCACGGGACATCCCCGGCAGACCTGCTTCGCGCGCTCGGTGCGACGCGACCGGGAGGGGTTGCGCTCCCCGTCGGGGTGGAAGAACACGGCGCTGTCCATGCCGCGGCACGCACCCAGTCGCTGCCACTGCCACACGTCGTCCATCGGGCCGGGAAGCCGGGAAACGTCGCTCACGTGCTCACCTCGTCGCTCGGGGCCCGGGAGGACCGGGTTGGCTCCTCACCCCGGTTCCCGAGGGGGTTCGAGATCAAACCTGCGCGAAGTCGGGATCGGTGCTAGCGACGGGCCGTGCGAGGTGGCCGGGGCCGGTCGCGCGGTCGGACGGGCCGGACATCGCCCCTGTTCACGACACCGCCACGCGCCTCCGCGCCGCGAGCTGCGCCGCGATGACGGGCCGATCCGGGCATCACGAGATGTGACTCAGGTCACTTTCTCAGGAGTCGAGTGCGGCCTGCACATCGTCGTGGATGTCGAACAGATGGTGCAGCCCGGCGATACCGATCGGGCGCAGGACACGCCGCTCGGTGCACGCCAGACGCAGCTCGACCCCGGCCCGGTGGGCCTGCTCCCGCAGCTCGATCAGCGCCGCCAGCCCGGAGGTGCCGAGGAAACGGACCCCGTCGAGGTCCAGCACGACCAGCGAGGCCGCGGAGATCTGCTCGGCCACCGCGTGCCGCAGCTCCGGCGCGGTCAGCATGTCCAGCTCACCGGTCACGGCGACGACGACCGTCCCGTCCGCGGGCCGGGAGGTCTCCAGCCGCAGCCCGTCGCAGGTGTCGGTGACATCGGGTGACGTCCCGCCCGAGCCGTCGGTGGTGCCGGCGGCGGGCGGACGGGGGTCGGTCATTGGGTCGACGGTAGGCACCGCGGCACGGCGTCGCCACTCGGAGCCCGCTCAGCGCAGGCGGTGTGTCCCGTCGGGCATCCGCACTGTGAGGCCCCTGCGGGCCAGCAGCTCCAGCAGCGGCACGACGACGCGGCGGCTGCTGCCGAGCACCTCCCGGGCGGCGGAGACGGTGAACGCGCCGTCGAGCCCGCCGAGCGCGGCGACCGCCCGCTCCGGCGCGTCGGGGCCGAGCACGACCTCCGGGGCCACCCGCAGCAGCTCCCCGGCGCGGTCGAGCACCGCCAGCTCCCGCGGCCCGAGCCCCAGCTCCGCGAGCCGGGCCGCCCCCGGCGCGGCGAACGGGGCCCCGGCGAGGTCGGCGCGCACCCGGGCCGCGGCGTCGCGCAGGGCGGCGGGCGGGCCGGTGTCCGCGGCGGCCCGCACCCGCCCGTCGCGCAGGACGAGACCGGCCCCGTCGACGGCGGACAGCACGGTCTCCACCAGCGCGACGTCCGCCAGCCCCGCGGCGCGCCGGGCCGCGGCGAGCGGCAGCCCGGGGTCGAGGGGGTCCTCGGCGTCGTGCGCCGCGACGGCGACGGCCAGTGCGGCGGCCGCCGACGCGGCGGTGGCCGGGTGCAGCAACCGGCCCGCCGCGCCGGGGACCCGGGCCGCGAGCGCGGCCACCTCCCCTGCGGGCACACCCCAGCGCACCAGGTCGTCGGCCCGGACGGTGCCGCGCCGGGCGAGCTCGGCGTCGGCGTCGGGGACGGCACCGACCCGTGCGAGCTCGTCGGCCCGGCGGCGGGCCGCGCCGCGCCTGCGCAACGGCGGCGGTGCCGGATCCAGCACCGTCACCCCGGCCACGATCCGCCCGGCACCCGGATCACGCAGCACCGCCCGGTCCCCGATCCGCAGCGGCAGCGGCCGCGCCGGGGTCAGCCGCACGACCGGGTCGCCGCCCGCCGGGCCGGGACCGAGCGGTCGTACCCGCACCGGCACGGCCGCCGAGCCGACGTGCAGGGTCAGCCCGACCGGCGACGACGGCGGCGGCACCGGCCCACCGACCCCGTGCAGCCGGACGTCGGCCTCCCCGGTCACCGGCCACGCCCCCGGGCCGAGCAGCGCGTCGCCGCGGTCGACCCGGTCGCGTGCGACGCCCCGCAGGTTGAGCGCGACCCGCGCGACCGCTACGGCGGCGTCGACCGGCTCGCCGAGCTCCTGCACCCCGCGCACGGTCACCGGTGTCCGCCCGGCCGCGCCGTCGAGCTCCAGGGTGTCACCGGGGCGCACGGTGCCGCTGCGCAGCGTGCCGGTGACGACCGTCCCGGCCCCGCGGACGGTGAACGCCCGGTCCACCCACAGCCGCACGGGCCCGTCCGGGTCGGGTGCGGGCAGCCGGGCGGTGAGCGCGGCCAGCGCGCCGCGCAGCGCGTCGAGACCGGCGCCGGTGCGGGCGGAGACGGCGACCGAGGGCCAGCCGCCGAGCCCGCGGGCGGCGAGCGCGGCCCGGGCGTCGTCGAGGGCCGGCTCGGGGTCGAGCAGGTCGGAGCGGGTGACCACGAGCAGTCCGTCGGTGACGCCCGCGGCCGCGAGCGCGTCGGCGTGCTCCCCGGACTGGGGCATCCAGCCCTCGTCCGCGGCGACGACGAACAGCGCCGCCGGGACCGGGCCGGCCCCGGCGAGCATCGTGGCGACGAAGCGTTCGTGCCCGGGGACGTCGACGAACGCGACCGTGCCCGCCCCCGGCACCTCGGTCCACGCGAAGCCTAGGTCGATGGTCATCCCGCGGCGGCGTTCCTCGGCGTACCGGTCGGGCTCCATCCCGGTCAGCGCCCGGACCAGCGTGGACTTGCCGTGGTCGACGTGGCCCGCGGTGCACAGCACGTGCACGGCTCAGCCCCCCGGACGCACGGGCACCGCGCGCACGGCCCCGGCCAGCGTCGCGTCCGCCGACGGCGGCAGCGCCCGCAGGTCGAGCAGGCAGCGCCCGTCGGCGACCCGGCCCAGCACCGGCGGGTCACCGGCGCGCAGCGCGGCCGCGTACCGCTCGGGCAGCGCGACCGCGGCGCTGGGCAGCTCCACCCCGGGCGCGCCGCCCCCGCCGACCCCGGCGACGGTGTCCGCCGCGGTCGCGTCGATCCCGTCGGCGGCCAGGGCCGCGGCGAGCGCGCCGGCCCGCGCCCGCAGCGCCGCCGGGTCGGCGTCGAGGAACTCCCGGACGGGCGTCGGCGGACCGGCCACCGACGCCTCCAGCGCCGCGAGGGTCAGCTTGTCGACGCGCACCGCCCGGGCCAGCGGGAAGCGCCGCACCCGCTCGACCAGGGCGGCCCCGCGGTCCCCGCCGCCGAGGAGCAGACCGGCCTGCGGTCCGCCGAGCAGCTTGTCCCCGGAGGCGGTGACGAGGTCGGCGCCGTCGGCGAGGGTGCCCGCGGCGTCGGGCTCGTCGGGCAGCAGCGGGTGCGGGGTCAGCAGCCCGGACCCGATGTCGACGACGACCGGCGGCCCCAGCCCGGCCAGCTCCCGGACCCCGACGGCCGAGACGAACCCCGTCACCACGAAGTTCGACGGGTGCACCACCAGCAGGAACGCGGTGTCCGGGCCGATCGCGCCGGCGTAGTCGCGCAGGTGGGTGCGGTTGGTGGTGCCGACCGGGCGGAGCCGGGCCCCGGTGGACTCGATCAGCTCGGGGATGCGGAAGCCGTCGCCGATCTCGACGAGCTGCCCGCGGGAGACCACGACCTCGCGGCCGGTGCCGGCGAGCGCGGCGCAGACCAGCGCGAGGGCGGCGGCGCCGTTGTTCGCGACCCAGGCCGCCCCCGCACCCGGGACGGCGTCGCGCAGCGCGGCCAGCGCGTCCGTGCCGCGCGGCCCGCGCCGCCCGGTGGCCAGGTCCAGCTCGACGTCGCAGGTGCCCGCGGCCACCCCCAGCGCGTCGACGGCGGCGGCCGAGAGCGGCGCCCGGCCCAGGTTGGTGTGCAGCAGGACGCCGCTGGCGTTGAGGACCGCCCGGATCCCGGTCGCGGCGGCGGGCAGCGCCGCCCCGGCGACGGCGGCGACCTCCTCCGGCGTGATCCGGCCCGCCCGCGCGTCCTGCTGCGCCGCGACGACGGCGCGCTTGACCCGCGGGCGGCCCAGCCGTGCGGCGGCCCCGGCCAGCGCCGGATCGGCCAGGACGACGTCGGTCCGGGGGACGCGCCGGCGCGGGTCGGGCTCGGCGGGGGTCACCGGCGCACCGTAACCCCCGTCACACCGCGCTGTCCCGTGCTCCGGGCCGTCGCGCTCCGGGGCCCGGGGTCAGGACGTCCGCTGCTCGCCCTCGGTGGTGGCGGCGGTGCCGGTCGCCGGGGCCGCGTCGGCCGGCGGCTCCGGCTCCCGCTGCTCGGGCAGCACCACCGCCGGGAGGTCGACGGCCTCGTCGTCGTGGTCCTCGACCGCGGCGGCGTCGACGGTGGGGGCCCCGTCGGCCCCGGGCGCCTCCCCGGTCCGCAGCGCGTGCGCCGGGCCGCCCACCGGGCGCCGGACACGCTCGCCCTGGTCGGCGCCCCGCGCGGCGCGGGCGGGTGCGTCGAGCCTGCCGAGCTCGGACCCCAGGATCTCGTGCAGCCGGGCGATCTCCTCGCGCACCGACGAGCGCAGCGCGGACACGTGCGAGTGCATCGACGCCGCGGTGTCCGCGACGAGCTCGCCGTCCCGCCGCGCGGCCACCCCGGCCGCACGGAGCCGGTCGACCTCCGCACGGGCGTCGTCGACGATCCGGGCGGCCTCGTCGCGGGCGGCCTCCACCAGCTGCGCGGCCTCGGTCTCGGCGGTGCGCCGCCGCATCGCGGCCTCGTGCTCGGCCATGCGCAGCACCTTGTCCGCGCGCATCCCGAAGGTCTCCGCGGGCCGGGACCGGGCGTCCGCCAGGGCGGCGGCGAGTGCCTCGGCACGGCGCTCGGCGGCGTCGCGGCCGTGCTCGGCCGCGGCGAGGCGGCCCACCAGGTCCTCGACGGTGTGCTCGACGCTGCGGGCACCGTCGCCGCCGCGCGGGGCGCGCTGCGGCAGTCCGGCGGCCGTCGTCGGAGGGACCGCGGCCTCGGGAACGGGTCCGGCCGGGGGGACCGCGTTCCCGGAACGGGTCGTCTCGTCGTCGCGTACGTCCTCGGCCGTCACCTCGGCGCCGGCATCCGTGACACCGTCGGTCACCTCGTCGTACCCCCCGTGCAGCTGCTCACGGTGCGTCAGTCTCCGTGTCCCCGGCGCAGCCCGACAGCCCCCGTTCGGCGGACGGCGGCAGCCCGGCGGTCGACGGTGTGTGACGCGGGCGATCACGGAGCGACGCTGCCAGGATGGGGGCATGTCCGACACCGGTGTCGTCCGTCGTCTCACCGAGTTCAGCCACGGCGCGGGCTGCGGCTGCAAGCTCGGACCGGCCCAGCTGGGGGAGGTCCTGGCGGCGGTCACGCCCCCGTCCCATCCGGACCTGCTGGTCGGCACCGACACCGGCGACGACGCCGCGGTCTGGCGGCTGTCCGCGGACCGTGCGCTGGTCGCGACCACCGACTTCTTCACCCCGATCGTCGACGACCCGGGGACCTGGGGCGCGATCGCCGCCACCAACGCCGTCTCCGACGTCTACGCCATGGGCGGCACCCCGCTGTTCGCGCTGAACCTGGTCTGCTGGCCGTCCGAGCAGCTCGGGCCGGACGTGCTGGCCGCCGTCCTGGAGGGCGGCGCCGGGGTGGGGCGCCGGTGCGGGTTCGCCGTCGTCGGCGGGCACACGATCGACGACCCGGAGCCGAAGTACGGCCTCGCCGTGGTGGGGGAGGTGCACCCGGACCGGGTCCTGACCAACGCCGGCCTGCGCCCGGGCGACGAGCTGGTGCTGACCAAGCCGCTCGGGATCGGCGTGACCACCACCGCGGTGAAGCGCGGGGTTCCCGCGGACGTCGACGCCGCCGTCGCCGTCATGACCACCCCCAACGACGACGCCGCCGCGGCCGCCCGCGGGGCGGGCGCCACCGGCTGCACCGACGTCACCGGCTACGGCCTGCTCGGGCACCTCACGAAGATGACCGTCGCCTCGGGGGTGGACGCCCACGTCGACGTCGCCGCGGTGCCGCTGCTCGGCGGGGTGCGGGAGCTGGTCGCCGACGGCGTCGTCCCCGGCGGCACGCTGCGCAACCGCGCCTGGATCGACGACCGGATCGTCGCGGGCTCCGCGGGCGAGGAGGACCTGCTGGTCCTGTCCGACGCCCAGACCTCCGGCGGGCTGCTGTTCGGCGCCGCCCCCGGCCGCGGCGACGCCGCCGTCGCGTGGCTGCGCGGGCGCGGGTACGACGCGGCCCGGATCGGCACCGTGACCGAGGGGACCGGGCTGGTCCGGCTCTGAGACCGATCTAGGGTCGGGGCGTGCAGCCCGTCGACCGTTCCTGTGCCCGTACCCGCGCCTGGGTCGACGAGGCGGTGCGCCGTGTCCAGGCCGACGCGAACCGCTCCGCCGACACCCACCTGCACGTGCTGGACCTGCCGGCCGGGTGGGGCGTGCAGGTCTACCTCAAGGACGAGTCGGTGCACCCCACCGGCAGCCTCAAGCACCGGTTGGCCCGGTCGCTGTTCCTCTACGCGCTCGCGTCGGGCTGGATCACCGAGGGCACCACGGTCGTCGAGGCCAGCTCCGGGTCGACGGCGGTCTCCGAGGCGTACTTCGCCCGGCTGCTCGGGGTGCCGTTCGTCGCGGTCATGCCGCGCTCGACCAGCCCGGAGAAGATCGCGCTGATCGAGCGGGAGGGCGGGCGCTGCCACTTCGTCGACCACGGCGGTGAGGTCTACGCCGAGGCCGAGCGGCTCGCCGCGGCCACCGGCGGGCACTACCTCGACCAGTTCACCTACGCCGAGCGCGCGACCGACTGGCGCGGCAACAACAACATCGCCGAGTCGATCCTGGCCCAGCTGGCCGAGGAGCCGCACCCGGTGCCGGAGTGGATCGTCGTCGGGGCCGGGACCGGGGGCACCTCCGCCACGATCGGCCGCTACCTGCGCTACCGGCGGCTCGCGACCCGGCTGGCCGTCGTCGACCCGGAGGGGTCGGCGTTCCTGCCCGGCTGGACGGCGGGGGACCCGGCGTACGCGACCGGGTCGGCGTCGCGGATCGAGGGGATCGGGCGGCCCCGGATGGAGCCGAGCTTCGTCCCGTCGGTGATCGACCGGATGGTCCCGGTGCCCGACGCGGCCAGCGTCGCCGCCGCGCGCCACCTGCGCGACCGCACCGGCCGGTGGGCGGGCGGATCGACCGGCACCAACCTGTGGGGCGTCTACCAGGTCGTCGCGGAGATGCTGCGCGCCGGGCGCGCGGGCAGCGTCGTCACCCTGCTGTGCGACGGCGGCGAGCGCTACCGCCACAGCTACTACGACGACGCCTGGGTCGCCGCCCAGGGCATGGACCTGGCGCCCTACACGGAGACCCTCGACCGGTTCGTCGCGACCGGGGTCTGGTCCCCGCCCGCGGACTGAGCCGGCACGCCGGCCCGGACCGGGCCGCGGATCATTCCCCGGCGAGCAGGGCGGCGGTCGCGAGCAGCCGCCGTTCCGACCCGGGCCGTCCCACGAGCTGCACGCAGCCGTGCTCCCCGGGCCGGTGCACCGGCGCGACCACCGACGGCAGACCGGCCAGGTTCCACGCGGCCACCCCGGTGGAGCCGGCCCCGGACGCCCCGGGCGGGGCGGGCAGCAGACCGGCCTCGGCGCCGGCGTCGTCGAGCCAGCCGACCATCCGCTGCCGCCACGACGCGGGCGTCGCGGGACGCAGCCCGCCCAGGCGCCGGACGCGGCGGCCACGCCGGACGAGGCTGCGGGCGCTGCGCGGCAGCTCGGCGGGGTCGAGGCCGAGGTCCTCCACCCGGCGGGCGAGCCCGGCCTGACGGCGGCGGGCCGAGTGCACGACCAGCACGGCCCGGTACGGCGGGTCGGCCGCGACGAGGCCCAGCCCGGCGTCCTGCAGCAGCCGGATCGCCGCGTGCACCGCGGACGCCGAGTCCGGCCCGGCGAGCCGGGTGCGGCCGGTGCGCAGCGACGCGGCCAGCGAGGAGACGGGCGCCGCGGCGGATCGGGGGTCGGTGCCGGCGGGGGTGGTGAGCCGTAGCACCGACGACGGCGCGGGCGGCCCGCCGGTGCCGCGGGAGAGCGCGTCGAGTACCGCGGTGAGGTCCTCCGCGCGCCCGGCGAGCAGGGTCGGCTCGGCCAGCCCGCACCAGCGCCGCTCGGCGGCGTCGGGCAGCGGGAGCACCCGGCGGCCCGGCTTGAGTGCGGCGATCCCGTGCGCGGCGGCCGCGCAGCGCAGGGTGCCGTCGCCGTCCACGCCGATCCCGAGGGGGACGACGCCGGAGGCGACCACGGTGGCGGTGGCCCGGCCGCCCGGGGTGGCGTCGAGGCCCACGTCGTGCTCGGCGGTCCGCACCCGCCCGGCGACGAGTACGCCCGCGGCCCGCAGCCTGCGCACGATCTCGTCCCCCCGCCCGGCGACGGAGATGCCGTCCTCGACCACCACCGGGACGCCCGCCAGCGGCAGGGCGAACCGGTCGGTGCGTCGGTCGAGCGCCGCGGCGGCCGCGCGCAGCGGCCCGGGGTCCATCACCAGCCCGGCGCCCACGGGGACCGCGTCGTCGGGGGTGGCGAGGAGCCGCTCGGCGACCGTGGCCGCGCTCAGCCGTCCCTCGCGCACCGCGGCCGCGAGCCCCGACACCCCGGACGGGCCGTCACCCGAGGTGGGGGACAGCTCGTCCAGGTGCCGGATGCTCATCGCGGTGGGGCTCGTCGTCCCGGTCGTCGGGGGTGGTGGTCGGCGGAGGCGGACGGGAATCGAACCCGCCTGGCCGAGATGCTCGGCCACGTCGGTGTTGAAGACCGCGGGGGCCACCAGGCACCCATACGCCTCCGGGTCGTCAGGCCGTGCGGAGCGCCTCCGGCACGCCGTCGGCCACGTCGAACAGGGACATCAGGTTGGTCGCCTCGAGTGCGCGGGTGACGGCGTGCGAGCCGCAGACCAGCCGGAGCCGGCTGCCGGCGTTCTCCGCCTTCTCCTTGCCCTCGACGAGCGCCGCCAGCCCGGCCGACCCGAGGAACGTGACCCGGGTCAGATCCACCACCAGCAGGCTCGCGGAGCCGATCCGTTCGGCGAGTCGTGCGCTCAGCACGGGCGCGGTCATCGTGTCGATCTCGCCGTGCACGTGGACGACGACGGCGCCGTCACCGTGCTCGACCACCTCGAAGCGGACGACCTCGCCGACGTCGGGGCCCTGGTCTCCCCCCACACCGGTGGGCGTCTCACTGCTCATGTGTCGTGCTCCCTCGCGAGTCGTCGCCGTCGGCGCCGTCGACGTGCTCGTGTCCGTTCCGGGACGCGCCGTCGACCTCACCGTGAGTGACAACCGGCCGCCGTTGCTTGACGTACCGCTCGTGCTGCCTCCGCACCAGCCTAGTCAGCGCGGCCTCCCACCCTACGACCGCGGTCGTGGGTGGCACAAACGTTCCGCGACGCGGTCGGGCGCGCTGCCCGGGGTGGTCCGGCGCAGCCGGCAGGGAGTGGACCACGGGCGTCGAGCAGTCTCCGCCGTTCGGGGTACGGATCGGTGTCCGCAGCTACGAGACGGACGTGAACGGGCACGTCAACCACGCCGTCTACCACCAGTGCGGCGAGCACGCCCGGAGGGAGCACGTCCGCGCCGCGGGGGCGTCCCAGCACGCGCTCGGCACGCACGGTCCGACGATCGTGCTGCTGCCGACGACGGCGCACTCCCGGGCCGAGCCGAGCGCCGGCGACCAGCTGCGGATCGACGCGGTGATCGCGTGCACGGCGCGCAAGCCGTTCACGATGAGTCACCGGATCGTCCGGGTGGCCGCGGCCGACGGCGCCCGAACGGACGATCTCGCGGCCGAGGTGGAGTGCACCCTGGGGGTTCTCGACACGACGACGCGACGGCTGGTCGCCGGCCCGCGGCGGCTCAGCCGCGCCGGGCGGGACCGGCGCCGTACGGGCCGCCGGTGCGGACGGGGACGGGCCGGTACCCGCCGGTGTCCTGCGGGCGCCCGGGTGCGGCGGCCGGGTGTGCGGTGCTCCGGGGCCGGTCCGGCGCGACCGCCGGGTACCCGCCGGTGCCCTGCGGCCGGGCGGGTGTGACGGCCGGGTGGCCGCCGGTCGCGAGGATCTTGTGCGGGGCGGTCGTCCCGGCCCGCGCCGGCCCGATCAGCGGCGGCACCGCTCCGCCGGCCCGCCGCACCGCGCGGCGCGACCGGAGGTAGGCCCGCGGGCCGTTCAGCAGGCCCCGGTTGCGCGTCTGGTCGGCGTCGTCGGGCATCGCGTCGCCGGCCCCGGCCTCGCGGTCGGAGATGTGGCGCAGCCGGGCGACGGCCGCCGGGAGCCGGCGCAGCGCGACCGACCGGCCCTGCGGGGACAGCGCCACCTTGGCCAGGAAGCTGCCCAGCCCGACGGCGTAGCCCTCCATCTGCTTGCGCAGCGCGGCCTGGTCGGGGCGGTGGTGGTGCCACAGGTAGGCGCCCGGGGCGTAGCCGAGCACGTGGCCGGCCAGGATCATGCGGACGAGGAACTCGCAGTCCTCGCCGCCGTGGGTGGGGGTGCCCGGGCCCATGGCCTCGTCGAAGCCGCCGACGGCGCGGGCGGCCCCGGCGCGCACGGCGAGGTTCGCGCCGATGCCGAACAGCCCGGGGGCGAACGGGAAGATCGGGGAGTCCGCGGGGGGTTCGGCGAGGGTGAACCGGCGCGGGGTGAAGCCCTTGTTCCAGGCCAGGGCGACGTCGGCGGCGCGCTCCTCGGGGCTGCCCAGGCGGGCGGCGAGCACCGGGCCGGAGACGCAGGCGAGCTCGGGGTCGGTGGCGAAGGCGCCGGCGATGCGCGAGGCCCAGGCGGGGTCGACCTCGGTGTCGTCGTCGGTGAAGGCGACGATCTCGGTGCGGGCCTCGGCCAGACCCCGGTTGCGCCCGACCGACGCGCCCCGGCGGGGCTCGCGGACGTAGCGGACCCGCGGGGACCCGGCAGCGGCGACGGTGTCGCGGGTGAGCTCGTCCGGCGGGTCGTTGTCGACCACGACGACCGACAGTGCCGGGTGGTCGGAGGCGAGCACCGCGCGCAGGCAGCGGGCCAGCGACTCGGGCCGGTTGCGGGTCGCGATCACCACCGTCACCGGGGCGCCCGCGACCGGCGCCGGGGCCACCTGCTCGGGTGACCCCAGGGTGATCAGCGCGGACCGCAGTTCCGCGACCGTCGCGCGACCGCCACGCAGCGGCACGGTCACCTGGCCCTGCGGAGTGCCACCGACGGTGACGAGCAGACGGGCGGCGTGGAAGGCCGGGTCGACCCGCAGATCACGCAGCGGGCCGAGCCGGTCCAGTTCACCGACCCAGGTCGCGGCGTCGTTCGGCGCAGACATCCCTGACATGGGACACAGTGTCGGGTACGCCCGCTGTGCTCACACTGAGAGTGCGCAGCTGCCGGAGAACGGACACCATGCGTGTGCGTGGTCGCGGAGTTCACCGGATGTGGTGCGACGGGCGGCGTCGACGCAGGTCGGAGCCGTGCCGCCCGATCGTGTGCCGTACGGGTGACGACGGCGGCCGCTGTGTGCGGTTGCCCACGGCCGTCCGGGGGCACGACGAGCGGCGTTCGCGATGCGACGACACGCCGGAGTGGTCCGGTTCCGGGCGTGTCGCCCACGGTCATCACCCGAACGGGTGGCGAGTCCACACCGGACGGCGTCCCGACGCCGCGGACCTGCACCGATGGTGACCCCGCGCGCGACGGGGTGCGGACGTCCCGGCGCGGGTAGGTTCGGATCATGAGCGAGTCCCGTCCCACCGCGTCGGTCCTGGTCACCGGGAGCGAGCTGCTCACCGGCCACGTCGCCGACGCCAACGGCCCCTTCGTCGCGCGCGCCCTCGGCGAGCTCGGGTTCGCCGTCTCCCGGGTCCTCCTGGTGGGGGATCGCCCGGAGGACCTGCGCTCGGCGCTGGAGTTCGTCGCCTCGGACGACCTCGTCGTCACCTCGGGCGGGCTCGGGCCGACCGCCGACGACCTGACCGCCGAGGTCGTCGCCGGGTTCGCGGGCGCGGAGACGGAGGTCGACACCGCGCTGCAGGGCCGGATCCACGACCGGGTCGCCGGCTGGGCGAGCCGCGCCGGCTGGGCCGGGCCCGCGCTCGACGCGGCGACGGCCAAGCAGGCCAGGGTGCCGCGCGGCGCGAGCGTCCTCGAGCCGGTCGGGACCGCGCCGGGGCTGGCCGTGACGCGGCCGGGCGGGCCGCTCGTCGTCGTGCTGCCGGGGCCGCCGCGCGAGCTGCAGGGCATGTGGCCCGCCGCGCTGGAGTCGGCCCCGGTGGCGGAGCTGCTGACCCGGGTGCCCCGCGCGGAGGCCACGCTCCTGCGCTTCGCCGGGCTGCCGGAGTCCGAGATCGCCGAGACGCTGCGCGACCTGGAGGCCGAGCTCGACGTGTCCGGGGTGGAGGTGACCACCTGCCTGCGACGCTCGGAGCTGGAGGTCGACCTGCACCCGCTGCCCGGCGCCGAGCCCGTGGCCCGCGAGCTGGCCGCCCGCATCGTCGACCGCCACCGCCGCGCACTCGTCAGCGACGACGGCAGCACCACCGACGAGCTGCTCGCCGCGGCGCTGGGCGCGAAGGGCTGGACGGTCGCGACCGGGGAGTCCTGCACCGGCGGGCTGCTGGCCGGGCGGCTCGTCGACCGGGCCGGGTCGTCGGCCTACGTCGCGGGGGGCGTGGTCGCCTACTCGAACGAGGCCAAGACCGCGCTGCTCGACGTCCCCGCCGCGCTCATCGAGGCGCACGGAGCCGTGTCGCCGGAGGTCGCGCGGGCACTGGCGGACGGTGCACGGGCGCGGTTCGGGGCGGACGTCGGCGTCGGTGTCACCGGCGTCGCGGGCCCCGGCGGCGGTACCGGGGCCAAGCCCGTCGGCTACGTCTGCTTCTGCGTGACCACCGCCGACGGCCAGGTCATCGCGCGCGACCCGCAGCTGCCCGGCGGTCGCGCCGACGTCCGCGAGCGCTCGGTCGACCTGGCGATGCACCTGCTGCTGCGCGCCACCGGCGTCACCGGGCCGGGCGCGCACCGCTGAGAGCACGGCGCCCCGCCCGGGGATCCCGGACGGGGCGCGCTGGCGGTGCGGGGGAGGCTCACCCCTTCGCGGCGGCGAACCGCTCGGCGGCGTCGGCCCAGTTCACGACGTTCCACCAGGCCTTCACGTAGTCGGGCTTGACGTTCTTGTACTGCAGGTAGAAGGCGTGCTCCCACATGTCGAGCAGGACGATGGGGGTCTGGCCTGCGGGGAGCTGGGACTGCTGGTCGTAGAGCTGGTGGATGAGCAGGCGGCCGCCGAGCTGGTCGTAGCCGAGGATGGCCCAGCCGGAGCCCTGGATGGTGGTGGCGGCGGCGGTGAAGTGGGCCTGGAAGCCGTCGAAGGAGCCGAAGTCGGCGTCGATGGCGGTGGCGAGGTCGCCGGTGGGCTTGTCGCCGCCGTCGGGGGAGAGGTTGTTCCAGAAGGCGGTGTGGTTGACGTGGCCGCCGAGGTTGAACGCGAGGGTCTTCTCGAGTCCGACGACGGCGCCGAAGTCGTTCTTGTCGCGGGCCTCGGCGAGCTTGTCGAGGGTGGTGTTGAGGCCCTGGACGTAGGTGTTGTGGTGCTTGGAGTGGTGGAGCTCCATGATTTCGGGCGCGATGTGCGGGGCGAGCGCGGAGTAGTCGTAGGGCAGGTCCGGGAGCGTGTACTCGGCCATGGGTCCTCTCCTCGTGGGGACGCGCGGCGGGATGCCACGCGTGGTCACGTGCCACTATGTAGCAACTGCTGCCTACCCGCGACGGGTGACGCGCACGCATGGACGCAGCGAGTCGCCACATGTACCCTTCTGCAAGTCACTTGCAGGAATGCGGGCGACGCGGTGGGGATCGTTCTGGCAGCTCGAATCCACCGTCGACGGCGCCGTGCGCCACGTCCGGCCGGACGCGGCCGCGGCGCCGTCGCGCGTCCGGATCAGCCCAGGAGCTCGGCCAGCTTCTCCACGGTCGCCCGGTTCCGCATCGTCCCGCCCTGGCCGCCGCCCTTCGTCCGGGCGGCCAGCCGGGTGGCGAGCTCGCTGCGCCCCAGTCCGTCGGGCAGGTGCAGCCAGACCACCCGCCCGCGGGCGACGGCGTCGCCCCGCCCGCCCTTCGCCCGCTCGGCCGCCAGTGCGGCCGCGATCCGCTCGCGGTCGTCGTCGGACACCGGGTCGGACCGGAACACGGCGTGCAGCTGCTTCGCGTCGGTGACCTCCGGGTACGGGTTCGCCGCCACCGCGGCGAGGTAGTCGTCGCGGCCGAACACGACCACCGGGCGCTCGACGCCGAACTCCTCGACCAGCACCGCACCGACCGTGGCGGCGACCTCGTCGTCGCCCGCGGGGCTGGTCAGTGCGACGTTGCCGGACTGGATGTGGGTGACGACGTCGGCGCAGCCGCGCTCGCCGAGCGCCCGGCGCAGGTCGGCCATCGGGACTCTGCCGTGGCCG
This sequence comes from Pseudonocardia tropica, assembly GCF_040105315.1. Lineage (NCBI taxonomy): Bacteria > Bacillati > Actinomycetota > Actinomycetes > Pseudonocardiales > Pseudonocardiaceae > Pseudonocardia > Pseudonocardia tropica. The sequence continues at coordinate 163,938 of NZ_JBEDNP010000009.1, read as the reverse complement.
CCGACGTTGATCCCGCGCAGCAGCGCGACGTGGGTACGCATGCCGGGGATGGTGCCGCGTCGACGACGACGAGTCATCCTGACCCCGAGGGTCACGACGGGCGGTCGGCGGCGGCCGGCACGGCGGCGGCCGGCCCCGCCGGGGTGAGCCGGTCCGAGCGCAGGACCAGGGTCCCCGCCCGCTGCCGGCCTGCGGCCGCCGGGTCCAGCCGGCTCAGGGCCCGGTCGAGTGCCGACCCGTCGCACCACGCACGGACGCTGGTCGTGCTCACTCCGGGCCGTCTGCGGGCGGCTGCCCGCAGTTCTGTTCGCCCGGCCGACCTCCCCGGCGATCAGGCCGTGCAGATTCCGGGGACCGCGACCGGGGTGCATACCTGCGGCGCCGCTTCGACGCTGTGCGGGTATCTGGCGACCGCGGCGCGGAACTCGGGCGAGGTGAAGGCCGTACGTAGTGCGGTTGCCGACTCCCAGGTGGCGATGTTGACGAACGTCGCGCTTCCGCCGGTACCGCGGTGCAGCTGAGTCCGGACGAAGCCCGGCTGGCGCTTCATGAACGCCGCGTCATCGCTCCAGACCCGCAGGAAGAGGTCCACATCGGCGATATCCATGGTGAAGAGGTTGATCAGCTCTATCGGCCCTTCGTCGCCGTCGAGCTGTTCGGCGTACGTGACCTGCCGGTCGACCTCTCGGAACTTCATGTCGCAACCCCTCTCGTCGTTCGTGAGATCTGCGCAGCCGGCTCGGTGTCGAACCCGAGGCGGACGGACAGGGTCCGCAGGATGCGGGACGCGGCCTGCAGCTCGGCGGCGGGCAGATCGGCCACGAGTCCTTCGATCCACTCCTGTTGTATGGCGGTGAGGCGCTCGTAGGCCGCCGTCCCGATGTCGGTCAGGCCGAAGAGCGGCGAGCGCGCATGATCGAGGTTCGGCTCGGAGGTGAGCATCCCGTCATGAACGAGCCGGTTCACCGAGGCTTGCACGCTCTGCCGGGTCAATCCCATCCGACGGGCGACGCGAGGGACCGGTGCAGGCTCGCCGGCGAGGGCGATCGCGCCCAGAACCTGCCAGCGCGCGGACGTCAGACCTTCGGTAGCCGCCAGCCGGTCGCCGGCACCGAGGAGTAGGCCATTGATCATGAACACGTCCAGGACGAGTTCGGTACCCGCTGCCGCCGCCCCTGATTTCATGACAGGATCCTGTCGATACGACAGGTAGCTGTCAAGACCCGAGTGGTGCTCTCGTGGGGTCGGGCCCTGCGGGCGGTGCATCGGCAGACGCGGTCGAAGCGTGTGTCCGGGTTCGGATGATGCGCGACGGGCCGGCTTCAGATGATCGGTGACCGCTCCTGGCCGGTTGCCGGGTCTCGGACACCGTCGGCCTTGAACCGGGTCGGGGGCCGGGTGCCGGTGCGGGGGATCGGGTGATGACGTCGTGGGCGTGTTCGTCGTAGACGGTCGGCCGCCGGTGTGCGTCGAGGGGCTGCTCACGGACGACCGCGCGGTCGGGCCGCGCCAGGCCGACGGGATGGCACTCGAACCGCAGCCGGGGCGTGTGGGGGAGAGCGGGGCCGGCGAGGGCGCCCCTGGGCCGTGGTGGGGCCGTCGGAGACCACCCGACAACGAGAACGACGCTGACCGACGGGAGAAGGTTCCCGCTGGTCAGCGCCGTCTCAGAGCCTGTGATCAGGCGGCCTGCTTGGTCTCCCAGAAGATCTTGTCGATCTGGGCGATGTAGTCGAGCAGCTCCTGGCCGGTGGCCGGGTCGTTCGAGCCCTTGGTGCCGGACGCGCCGGCGGCCTTGGTGGCCTTGTTGAACAGCTCGTGCAGCTCCGGGTACTTCTCGAAGTGCGGCGGCTTGAAGTAGTCGGTCCAGAGCACCCACAGGTGGTGCTTGACCAGGTCGGAGCGCTGCTCCTTGATCTCGATGGCGCGGGACCGGAAGTCCACGTCCTCGTTGCCCTGGTACTTCTCCTGGATCGCCTTGACCGACTCGGCCTCGATCCGGGCCTGGGCCGGGTCGTACACGCCGCAGGGGAGGTCGCAGTGCGCGGTGGCCTCCAGTCGCGGACGGAGAATGCGGGACAGCCGCATGAGTGTCCTCCCTGGTGGGGTGATCGTTCTGGCATCGGCGACCCTACCCTCGCGACGGTGGTCGGGCAGGACGACCACGTCACGGGAGATCCACTCTGGAGGGAGTCCGCGATGCGCCTGCGGAGGGTGACGGTGCGGGGGCCCTCGATGTCCCCGGCCCTGTCCGACGGCGACGTCGTGCTGGTCCGGTTCGGCGCACCCGTCCGGTCCGGCGACGTCGTCCTCGTGACCTGGGGGTCCCGCCCCGGACAGCTGTCGGTGAAGCGGGCCGTGCACCCCGACGGCGACGGCTGGCACGTCCGCGGCGACAACCCGTTCGGGTCCACGGACTCGACCACCCTGGGCCCCGCCCGCGTCCACGCCGTCGCCCGCCACCGCCTCTGGCCCCGCCCCGGCCGGGTCCCCGCCCCCCGCCGCTGAGTCCCGCACGGGAACCGGCGTCCCCCACGGGTCCCGATCCCGTGCGGGACGCCCGAACCCGTGTGCGAGCCGCCGGCTGACGTAGCGTCGGGAGCCATGGGTGCGGACGGGCGTGTGCGGGTCGGGGACGGGTTGGCCGTCGGGCCGGATCTCGTCGGGGCCGCGGAGGTCGCGACGGGGCAGGCGCTGGCGGCGCTCGGCGTCGTCCCGGACCTCGTGGTGTTCTTCCTCTGCCCCGGTGCGGGGCCCGCCGCTCCCGTCGAGGAGGTCGAGGCCGCGGGGCTGCGGGTGATGGAGCTCGCCGCGCCCGGCGCGACGATCGGGACCACCGCGCACGGCGTGATGGCCGACGGCCGCGGCGTCGAGGGCGAGCCCGCCGTCGCCGTCTGGGCGGCGTCGCTGCCCGGCACCCGGGTCCGGACGATCTTCCCGGTCGCCGAGCGCCGCCCCGGCGCCGGACCGGACGGCCGCGACGCCATCGGCGTGCGCGGCCTGGTCCCGCCCGCCGAGGACGACCGCGTCGCCGTCCTGCTCGCCGACCCGTTCGTGTTCCCGGTCAGCGGGGTGCTGGACCGGCTCGCGTCGACGAACCCGGGCTTCCCGGTGATCGGCGGCCTGGCCAGCGGGCCCGGCGGCCCCGGGGTCGACCGGCTGTTCGCCGGCGGCACGGTGCACCACGGCGGCGCGGTCGGGGTGCTGCTCGGCGGCACGTCCGACGCGCGGGTCGTCGTCAGCCAGGGGTGCCGCCCGATCGGGCCGCCGATGGTCGTCACCCGCGCGGAGGAGAACCGGATCGCCGAGCTCGCCGGGCGGCCCGCGGCGGAGCGGCTGCGCGAGATCGTCACCGCGCTGCCGCCCGAGGAGCAGCAGCAGGCGCTGACCGGGCTGCACCTGGGCGTCGCCGTCGACGAGTACGCCGAGTCCCACGACCGCGGGGACTTCCTGGTCCGCGCGGTGCTGGCCGTCGACGTCGGCGACGGCGCCGTCATCGCGGGCGACGTCGTCGAGGTCGGCACCACCGTGCGCTTCCAGGTCCGCGACGCCGCGGGTGCCGCCCAGGACCTGCACGAGCTGCTCGCCCCGGTGCGCCGCGCCGCGCCGGCCGCGGGCGCGCTGCTGTTCTCCTGCAACGGCCGCGGCGCCGGCATGTTCGGCGACGCCGACCACGACGTCCACGCCGTGCGCGTCGGTCTCGACCCGCACGCGAGCGGCTCCGGCGACGCGGCCGGTCCCCGGGTGGCCGGCTTCTTCGCCGCCGGGGAGATCGGACCGGTCGGTCCGGGCAACCACCTGCACGCGTTCACCGCGTCCGTGCTGGTGGTCTGAGACCTCAGCGCAGGGTCCGGAAGAACCCCCGCACCTCGTCGACGAAGGACTCGGGCTGCTCCAGCGACGGGAAGTGCCCGCCGACGTCGGGACGCGAGAACCAGCGCAGGTCGGTGTAGCGGCGCTCCAGCCAGGACCGGGGGAGCTTCACCATCTCGTGCGGGAACTGGGCGACGCCGGTCGGGACCTCGACGTCGTCGAGGCGGCGGCGGACGAAGCTCTCCCAGTAGATCCGCGCCGACGACGCGCCGGCCGAGCCCAGCCAGTACTGCATGACGTTGTCCAGCAGCCGGTCCCGGCTGATCACGTTCTCCGGGTGGCCCGCGCAGTCGGTCCAGTCCCAGAACTTCTCCACGATCCAGGTGCACTGCGCGGCGGGGGAGTCGGCGAGCCCGTAGCCGATGGTCTGCGGACGGGTGGACTGCTCGGCGGAGTAGCCGGAGCCGTAGCGGGAGAACTCCTTGGAGAAGCGGATGTCGGCCTTCTCCTGCGCGGTGAGCTCGGCGGCGTCGTCGGGCTTGGGGGCCAGTGCCATCGTGAGGTGGATGCCGTACAGCATCTCCGGGGCCGCGGTCCCCAGCGCCGAGGTGATCATCGAGCCCCAGTCGCCGCCCTGCGCGGCGAAGCGCTCGTAGCCGAGCCGGTCCATCAGCTGCGCCCAGGCGACGGCGATCCGCTCGACCCCCCACCCGGTCGCCGTGGGCTTGCCGGAGAACCCGAACCCGGGCAGCGTCGGCACGACGACGTGGAAGGCGTCGGCCGGATCCTCGGGGTCGGTCAGTGCGGGCAGCACGCCGAGGAACTCGACCAGCGAGCCCGGCCAGCCGTGGGTGAGCAGCAGCGGCATCGCGTCCGGGTGCTTCGAGCGGGCGTGCAGCACGTGGATCTCGACCGAGTCGTCGCCGCCGCCGTCGAGGCCGGTGCGGTACTGCGGCCACGCATTGATCTCGGCCTCGACGCGGCGCCAGTCGTAGCGGGTGCGCCAGTACTCGCACAGCTCGCGGGCGTAGTCGAGCGGGACGCCCTGGGACCAGCCGTCGACGGTCGCCGGGTCCGGCCAGCGGGTGCGGGCGAGCCGCTCACGCAGGTCGTCCAGCTCGGCGTCGGGGATCTCGATCCGGAAGTCGCGCACGTCGTCACGGTGGCACGGAACACCCCGACGGGCGTACCGGCCACGGCATCGGAACGATCACGATGCGGCGAGCGCCCGGCTGATGCCGCGCGCCGCGGCGCGCACCGCGGGCACCAGGGTGTGCGGGTTCGTCGCGGCCGGCACGACGATCGACAGCCCGGCGACGACCGGCCCGTCGCCGCTGCGCACCGGGGCGGCCACCGACATCGACACCTCCTCGATCTGCCGGTCGGACACCACGACGCCGCTGGTCCGGGCCTGGGCGAGCAGCGCCCGGACGCCGTCGGCGTGGCACACCGTCCACGGGGTGAACCGGCGGATCGGACGGGCCAGCACGGCCTCGACCGCGGCCGGGTCGGCGTGCGCGAGCAGCACGAGCCCGACCCCGGTCGCCGTCGACGGCAGCCGTGACCCGGTCCGGGTGACGATCGAGACGGCGTCACGGCTGGACAGGCGCTCGACGTAGACGACCTCGCCGGCGTCGTCCGGGTCGAGCACGGCGAGCTGCACGTTGTGCCGGGTGACCTCGTGCAGGTCCTCCAGGAACGGCATCGCCGACTCCCGCAGCCCGCGGCTGGCCGGGGCCAGGTGCGCGATCTCCCAGAGCCGCAGCCCGATCCGGTAGCGGCCGTCGTCGCCGCGGTCCAGCGCCCCGCCCGCGGCGAGCTCGCCGGCGATCCGGTGCACCGTCGTCAGCGGGAGCCCGGTGCGCCGGGCGATGTCGGTCAGCCCGAGCACCGGGGCCTGCGCGCTGAACGCGCCCAGCACGTCCAGCACCCGCGCGGTGACCCCCGAGCGGACCGGACGCGTCGTCATGACCGGGCATTCTTCCGCAGAGCGGAAGCGAGGTCGAATGCTCCGGTGCCGGGGCGGGAAGGTGACCCCCATGACGCAGCGACGCGAGTCCCGGACCCAGGTCGGCATCGTCGGAGCGGGCCCGGCCGGGCTCGTTCTGGCGAAGCTGCTCGCGCTGTCCGGGATCGACTCGGTGGTCCTGGAGTCGCGCGACCGCGCCTACGTCGAGGCCCGGGTCCGCGCCGGGGTGCTGGAGGCGCCCACGGTCGAGCTGCTGCGCGGGATGGGCGTCGCCGGACGGCTGGACCGCGAGGGCATGCCGCACACCGGGATCTCGCTGCGCTTCGCCGAGGCCCCCGGCGCCCCCGCCGCCGACCACAGGATCGACTTCGCCGACCTCGTCGGCACCGGGATCACCGTCTACGGCCAGCAGGAGGTCGTGAAGGACCTGCTCGCCGACCGCGTCGACGACGCGGGTCTGCCGGTCGAGTTCGGCGTCTCCGGCGTCGCGCTGCACGACGTCGACACCGACACCCCGTCGGTCACCTACGCCGACGCCGACGGCACCGGGCACGTGCTGCGCTGCGACGTCGTCGCCGGCTGCGACGGCTTCCACGGCGTCTCCCGCCCGCTGGTGGCGCCGGACGTCGCCGAGCGGGTCCACCCGTTCTCCTGGCTCGGGGTGCTCGCGAAGGCCGCGCCCACCACCGACGAGCTCGTCTACGCCCACCACGACGACGGCTTCGCGCTCTACTCGATGCGCAGCCCCGAGGTGACCCGGCTCTACGTCCAGGTCCCGAATGACACCAGGTCGGCCGACTGGTCCGACGCCCGCATCTGGGACGCCCTGCACACCCGCCTGGCCTGCGACGGCTTCACGACCAACGAGGGCGAGTTCCTGGAGAAGCCCTCGGTCACCCCGATGCGCAGCATGGTCGCCGCCCCGATGCGCCGCGGGCGGCTGTTCCTCGCCGGCGACGCCGCGCACATCGTCCCGCCCACCGGCGCGAAGGGCATGAACCTCGCCATCGCCGACGTCCGGGTGCTCGCCGACGCCGTCGTCCGCGCCCTGCGCGACGGCGACACCGGGGGCCTGGACACCTACTCCGACACCTGCCTGCGCCGGGTCTGGCGCGCCGAGCACTTCTCCTGGTCCATGACCTCGATGCTGCACCGCTTCGACCCCGCCACCGAGGGCGGCGACGCGTTCGGGGTCGGCCTGCAGCGCTCCCAGCTGCGCTACACCGTCACCTCCCGCGCCGCCGCGACGAGCCTCGCCGAGAACTACGTCGGCCTCCCGCACGGCGCCGTCTAGCCCCCACCCACCACGAGGAAGGACCGCCGATGCAGGGCTACGCCCCCGTCCCGGCCGGGACCCACGCACCGCTGCTCTCCCCGGACTACCGCAGCACCGCGCTGCGGGCGCCGTCCGAGCAGCCGGTGATCCTGCCGCACCGGCTCACCGAGATCACCGGCCCGCTGCTCACCGGCCCGGTCCGCCCCGGCGACGACGACCTCACGGTCGGCGCCGGCGGCGAGGCGATCGGCCAGCGCATCGTCGTCTCCGGCCGCGTCCTGGACTCCGACGGCCGCCCCGTGCCGGACACCCTCGTCGAGGTCTGGCAGGCCAACGCCGCCGGCCGCTACGCCCACCGCCGGGACGACCGGCCCGCCCCGCTCGACCCGAACTTCACCGGCGGCGGCCGCGTCCTCACCGACGCCCGGGGCGCCTACTCCTTCACCACGATCAAGCCCGGCGCCTACCCCTGGGGCAACCACCACAACGCCTGGCGCCCCGCCCACATCCACTTCTCGCTGTTCGGCCGCGCGTTCACCCAGCGGCTGGTCACCCAGATGTACTTCCCGGACGACCCGCTGTTCGGCCAGGACCCCATCTACAACGCGACGCCCGAGGCGGCCCGCGGGCGGCTGGTGTCCACCTTCGACCTCGACGCGACCCGCCCCGAGTGGGCGCTGGCCTTCCGCTTCGACATCGTGCTGCGCGGCCGCGGCGCCACCGCGTTCGAGGAGCCCCACGCATGAGCCTGCCGCTGACCCCCACCCAGACCGTCGGCCCCTACCTGTCGCTGGGCCTGCCCTGGCCGGACGGCCCGGACGTCGTGCCCGACGGCACCCCGGGCGCCGTCCTGATCAGCGGGACCGTGGTCGACGGCACCGGCGCGCTCGTGCCCGACGCGCTGGTCGAGACCTGGCAGGCCGACCCGGACGGCCGCTTCGACCACCCCGACGACCCGCGCGGCGCGGCGACGTCCACGGTGGAGGGCTTCCGCGGCTTCGGCCGCTGCCCCACCGACGACGAGGGCCGGTGGCGGATCCGCACCGTGCTACCGGGTGCGCTGCCCGACGGGGCGTCCCCCGGTTCCGATGCGCGCTCCGTCGAGGCTCCGCACGTGAACGTCTCGGTGTTCGCCCGCGGCCTGCTCGACCGCGTCGTCACCCGCATCTACTTCCCCGAGCACGCCGAGGCCCACGCCACCGACCCGCTGCTCGCCGCGGTCCCGGAGACGCGCCGGCACACGCTCGTCGCCGTCGCGGAGGGGCCGGGCCGGTACCGGTTCGACATCCGCCTGCGCGGCGAGGGGGAGACGGTGTTCCTCGCTCTGTGACGGTGCCCGGCCGCGCGCGCACCCGCCCGGGGCATCACACCGTGGAGGTGTGACGCGTCCGGTTGATTCCCGGTGATCCGTCGGGGGTACTCCTGCGAAGATCTACCCAGCAGGGGCGGGAGGACCGGTGGACGCAGCACAGTCGGCGGCACACGTGCCGTTCGGGGACCCGGCGACCTCCGCGGCCCGGGTCCGCGGGCGCGTCACCGGTACCGTCGTCGCGTTGTCGCGGCGGTACCCGCTGGCCGTGCAGCTCGCCCGCTACGCCGCCGTCGGCGGTGGGGCGACGGCGCTGAACGCCGCCCTGTTCCTGCTGTTCCGCCCGGTGCTCCCGGCCGTCCCGGCGAACCTGGTCGCGCTGGTCCTCACCACCGCGATCAGCACCGAGGCCAGCCGCCGTTTCGCCTTCGACGGCGCCCCCGCGCACCGGCTGCGCGAGTGGGTGCAGGACGCGGGCACCGTCGCGTTCTACGCGACCTACACCTCCGCGGTGCTGCTCGCGCTGCACCAGCTGGCCGGGGCCACCACGCCGGGGGAGGAGGCCGCGGTCGTCGCGGTCGCCAGCCTCGCCGGCGGGCTGCTGCGGTTCGCGGTGCTGCGGTTCTGGGTGTTCGATGTGGCGCGGCCGGCCGCCGGTGCGCGACCCGACCAGGGAGGACGGCACCCGTGCCCGGAACAGTCGACTTCGACGCCTTCGACCTGACCGTCGGCCCGCCCGAGGAGCGGGTCGTCGTCCACGGGGTGCGCGGCGGCGAGGGCCCGCCCGTCCTGCTGCTGCACGGCTTCCCGCAGACCCACGCCATGTGGGGGCCGCTCGCGGCGGACCTGGCGCGCGACCACACCGTCGTCGCCACCGACCTGCGCGGCTACGGCGAGTCCGGCCGCCCCTCCGACGGCGAGAACCATGCCGGCTACTCGTTCCGGGCGATGGCCGCCGACCAGGTCGACGTCATGGCGCGGCTCGGGTTCGACAGCTTCGCCGTGGTCGGTCACGACCGCGGCGCTCGTGTCACCCACCGGATGCTGCTCGACCACCCCGAGCGCGTCGCGCGGGCCGCGCTGCTCGACATCCTCCCCACCGCCTACGTCTACGCGCACACCGACCGGGCGCTGGCGACGGCGTACTACCACTGGTTCCTGTTCATCCAGCCCGCCGACCTGCCCGAGCGACTCATCGCCGGGGACCCGATCGGCTACCTGCACTCGCTGCTCGGCGGCTGGGGCTCCGGACTGGACGCGCACCCGCCCGAGGCACTGGCCAGCTACGAGCGCGCGTTCGCCGACCCGGCGGCCCGGCACGCGATGCTGGAGGACTACCGCGCCGGCGCCTCGATCGACCTGGAGCACGACGCCGCCTCCGACGCGGCGGGCGAGCGGATCGCCGCGCCCACCCTGGTGCTGTGGGGCGAGCGCGGCGTCGTCGGCGCCAACGGCGAGAGCCCGCTGGAGGTCTGGCGCCGCGCGGCCGCCGATCCCGGGCTGGTCACCGGGGAGGCGGTCACCGGGGCCGGGCACTTCCTCGTCGACGAGCAGCCCGCCGCCACCACCGCGGCGGTGCGCGCCTTCCTCTGCGGCTGACCGGGCGATCCGGAAGACTCGTGCGTATGCGACGAACCACCCCTCTCCGGGCGCTGCTCGGCACCCTCGCGGCGCTCGCGCTCGTCCTCACGACCGCCGCGTCCTGCGGCGGCGGGTCCGCGACCCCCGCGCCGGCCCCCCAGCAGCAGCAACAGCAGCAGGGCACGGACGACGACGACCGCGACGGCGACGACGACCAGGACGGCCGGCAGGACGGCGACGACGGCGGCAACGACGCCGACGACGACGGCTGAGCGCGCCCGGCCCGTGCCCCGTGCGGGGTCCGGGCCGGAGCCCGTCCTCAGGCCCGGACCGCGTGCACGATCCCCCAGGTGAGCTTGCCGGCGCGGCCACCGTCCACCCAGTGCTGCAGGCCCGCCTTCATCGCCGTCAGGTAGGGCCCCGAGATCGACGACGACAGCTCCTCCTCGTGCGCCACCAGCTCCTCGCGCACCCGGCGGTAGTGGGTCGCGAGGTGCTCGGCGTGGTCGAGGAACCGGACCCCGGTGAAGCCCCGCCGCTCCAGGCCGTCGGTGTAGAAGCCGGGCGTGGCCATCGTGGACAGTGCGATGCGGTCGAGGATCGGCTGGATCGAGGACTGGTCGAGCCCGTCGACGGCCATCGGGTCGGTGAACACCACCTGCCCGCCGGGGCGGAGCACCCGGGCGACCTCGTCCAGCACGGTGTCGCGGGAGCCGGAGTGCAGGAACGCGTCCTGCGACCACACCAGGTCGACCGAGGCGTCCTCGACCGGCACGTCCTCGTAGCTGCCGGTGGTCACCTCGACCCGACCGGCCAGGCCCTGCTCCCGGGTCATCCGCTCGTTGCGGGCGTTCTCCACCGGGGAGAGGTTGAGGCAGTGCACCGTGGCCCCGTGTGCGGCCGCCAGCCGGCGGGCCGCGCCGCCGTAGCCCGCCCCGAGGTCGAGCACCCGGGTGCCGGGGCCGACCCCGGCGACCTCGGCCATCCGGGTCACGGTGCGGGCGCTGGCGACCGAGATCAGCTCGTCCGGTGCGTCGTAGACGCCGACGTGGATGTCCTCGCCGCCCCAGACCCGGGAGTAGAAGGTGTCGGCGTCGTCGGAGTCGTAGTAGGACCGGGCGGTGTGCTCGGCGGTGTCCTGGGTCGTCCGTGTCACTCGGCGTCCTCCTGGTCGAGGTATGCCTTCTCGGCGATGTGCACGAAGAAGTCGGGCTCGTCGTCGGCGTAGGTCGACTGGAAGTCGCCGTAGGTGTCGACCCGCTGGAACCCGACCTCGTGCATGAGGCGGCGGGTGTAGTCCTTGCGCAGGGGGAACATGTTCAGGTGGTACTGGGACCCGTCGGGGAACCGGTAGCGGAACCGGGCGAGACCGTCGTCGACGTACTCCGGCTCGGCGACGACGTCGTCGCCGCAGTAGTAGTACCGGTGCGTCGAGGTGAAGCCGTTGTCCAGGATCGCGTCGTAGTTGCGCTGGTCCAGGATCAGCACGCCGTCGTGGGAGAGCATCGCGTAGAACTCGGCGAGCGCCTTGCGGCGGTCCCGCTCGGAGAACAGGTGGGTGAACGAGTTCCCGAGACAGATGATCGCGTCGTACTCGCCGTGCACGTCCCGGTTGAGCCACCGCCAGTCGGCCTGCACGACGCGCAGCACGTGCCCGCCGAACTTCATCCCGTTGTCGAAGGCCTTCGCCAGCATCTCGGCGCTGCCGTCGGCGGACACGACGGTCTCGAAGCCCTCCTCCAGCAGCCGGACGGAGTGGAAGCCGGTGCCGGTCGCCACGTCGAGCACGCTGGTGACGCCGCGCGTGCGGAGCTGGTCGACGAAGAACCGCCCCTCGCTGGCGTAGCGGGCCCGCCAGTCGATCAGCTCGTCCCACTTGTCGACGAACGTCTGCACGTACTCGTGCTTGTAGTGGGTGGACTCGCGGACCTCGGTGGGCGCGTCGCCGAACTCCTGCACGGTGCTGGCGGGCCCCCGGAGCCCGCTGCGGTGGTCTGCCGTCATGGGGCGCGCCTCCTCGGCGCTCGGGTGCGGGACGGTCCTGACCGTAGGTGCCCCCGCGGCCCCTGTCCGCTCACCCAGGGTGAGCCTGGAACGGCCGCCGGAGTTGTGTTATGCGCAACTCAGCCGGTCATCCGGGGATTTTCCGGGCGGCGGCGAGCGGGCCCGGGCGGTGACCGGCGGCGCGCGGGCCCACCAGTGACGTCATGTGGTCGTCACACGTCGTGGGTCCGGAGTGGACGTCGCGGCGCGGCCGTCCGGCCGGCGGCGGCCCGCGGCCGGGACGTCGGCGATCCGTTCACCCCGGGTGATCTGTGGTTCCGGTCACACCGTGGATCGGAGTTCATCCGTCCGGCGTAACGGCGCCGTCCCACAGGGCGCTCAGCGCGCGTCGCCGCTCCCCGCGGCCGAGCCCCCGCAGGTCCGCCGTACCCCGTTCGGTGACGACCACGTCGACGTCGTACGACGGCGTCGTCACCGGTCCGCCCAGCCGCTCCACCAGGGTCGGGCGGCCCCGATGCGCGCAGGCCAGCGCGATCACCGACAGCCCCGGCCCGCGGGCCGCGGCGGCGGCGAAGTCCGGGTGCCCGCCGATCATCCCGGTCGCCGAGCCGGCGACTCCCTCCACGTTGACCTGGCCGTCCCGGTCGATCTCCAGCGCGGTGTTCAGCGCGACCAGCGGCCCCGGGTCCGTGCTGAGCCGGGACACGTCGTGGGTGTGCTCGACCGGCCGGACCGTGCCGCAGCCGGCCCGGCCCAGCCGGTCGGCCCAGTCGTAGAGCCGGGGGCTGCCGTAGAGCGCCGTCGACGACGGTGTCCCGCGCAGCAGCCCGCGCTCGTCCAGGTCGACGACCGCGTCGGCGAGCAGCCCGGAGTCCACCGCGACCGGCACGTCCAGGGCCTCGACGAGTGCCGCGGCCAGCCGCCCGGGGCCGAACTGGATCCGCGCCCCCGCCGGGACGAGGCCCGCGACCGCGGCGGCCACCGCCCGGTCGGCGTCGCGCGGCGCGGGGGTGGCGACGGTGTGCGGGGCCCCGTCCGGTCCGTCGACCTCACCGAGCACCGCCACTCCGGCCAGCGGGGGACCGGCGTCGGCGTGCGGCGCGGAGCGGGACACGACCGCCGCGACCGGGACCCCGGCGTCGTACAGGCCGCGCATCCAGGAGGCCTCCGCGCCGAACCGCAGGTCACCGCGGTCGTCGCGGACGACGGTCGCCAGCAGCAGGTCCGGGCGCAGCGGGCCGGCCAGCAGCGCGGGCGTCGCCGAGAGCCGGGCCGGGACCCGGTGCGCGCGCCCGGACTCGATCAGCGCCCGCGCTCCCGGCCCCCCGACGACGGTGCGGATGTCGGCGAACGCGTCCGGCTCGAGGTCCGGGGCCGGGCCGGGCACCCAGCCCAGCACGAGCCGCACACCCCCGGCCCGGGCCGCGACCGCCGAGAGCGGGCGGGCGAGCGCGTAGGGGAGCCCGCAGCTGTCGGCCAGCGCCACCCGGGAACCCGGCGCGACCAGCTCGGACAGACCGCGTGCGAGGTCACCGTCGACGCCCATGCGCCCATCCGACCACAGGGCTAGCGTTGGCGGGCATGGGGACCGACCAGGACAGCGGTGAGTTCGTACGGGAGGCGCTCGGGGTGGCCGAGCGGATCACGGCCGACGGGTCGTCGCCGTGGCCGGTCGAGGCGGGCCGCTACCGCCTCGTCGGCGCACGCGCCTGCCCCTGGGCGAACCGGGTGATCATCACCCGGCGGCTGCTCGGGCTGGAGGACGCGATCTCGATGGGCATCGCGGGCCCGCTGCACGACGAGCGCAGCTGGCGCTTCCACCTCGCCCCGGGGAACGTCGACCCCGTGCTCGGCATCGAGTACCTGCGCGAGGCCTACGAGAAGGCCGTCCCCGGCTACGACGAGGGCGTCACCGTGCCCGCGATGGTCGAGGTCGCCTCGGGCAAGGTCGTCACCAACGAGTACGCGCTGCTGGAGCGCGACCTGTCCACCCAGTGGCGGGGGCTCCACCGCGACGGCGCCCCGGACCTGTGGACCGACCCGGAGGCGATCGACGAGATCGGGGAGGGGATCTTCCACGACGTCAACAACGGCGTCTACAAGTGCGGGTTCGCCTCGTCCCAGCGCGCCTACGACCGCGCCTACGACGCCCTGTGGTCCCGGATGGACGAGCTGTCCGAGCACCTGTCGACGCGCCGCTACCTGGTCGGTGACTCGATCACCCAGGCCGACATCCGGCTGTGGGTGACCCTGGTCCGCTTCGACGCCGCCTACCACGGCCACTTCAAGGCCAACCGGCACAAGCTCACGGAGCTGCCCGTGCTGTGGGCCTACGCCCGGGACCTGTTCCAGACCCCCGGCTTCGGCGACACCATCGACTTCGATCAGGTCAAGCAGCACTACTACGGCGTGCACGTGTCGGTGAACCCGACCGGGATCGTCCCGAAGGGGCCCGACACCGCGGGCTGGACGACCGCGCACGGCCGCGCGGAGCTGGGCGGACGCCCGTTCGGCGACGGCACCCCGCCCGGCCCGCCGCCGGAGTCCGAGCGGGTCCCCGCGATCGGCTGAGCCCCGCATCCGGAGGAGCGGGTCGAGCCGGGGGAGCCGGTGACCGCGGCGCGGCGGGGGCGCCGGGCCGGGGAGGGCCTGTCACGATGGTCGCGATGCGAGCGCCTGGACGACCCCACCCCGTGATCCGGCAGCGACGCCGTCGCGGCACCGGACTGCTCACCGCCGCCGTCGTGGGCGCGCTGACGGCGGGGCTCGTCGCCGTCGCCGGGCCCCGGCTCACCGCGAACAGCACCGACGCCGCCCCGCCGGGCGCACAGCCGCAGGCGGCGCCGGCGGCACAGCCGGCGCCGGACCCGGACACCTGCGCCCCGATGGTGGCGGCGCTGTCCCCGCGCGACCGGCTCGCCCAGCGCCTCATGGTCGGGGTGGACGCCGCCGACCCGGCCGGCGCCACCGCGATCGTGCGGGACTCGCAGGTCGGCGGGGTGTTCCTCGGCGGCAACGCGACCGCGCTGCTGCAGGACGACCGGCTCGCGGCGCTGCAGAAGGCGTCCCGCACGCCGCTCGCCGTCGCCGTCGACGAGGAGGGCGGCCGGGTCCAGCGCATCGACGAGCTCGACGGCGACGTCCCCAGCGCCCGGCAGATGGCCGCGTCCGACAGCCCCGAGCAGGTCGCCGGGATCGCCCGTGAGCGCGCCGGGCAGCTGAGGGCCCGCGGCGTGACCTGGAACCTCGCGCCGTCGGTGGACGTCTCCGACCAGCCGCGCGCCGCCGTCGTCGGGGACCGCTCGTTCTCCGACGACCCGGCCACCGTCACCCGCTACGCCGCGGCCTGGGCCGAGGGGCAGCAGGCCGGCGGGGTGTTCGGCGTCCTCAAGCACTTCCCCGGCCACGGGCACAGCTCCGGCGACTCGCACAAGGGTTCGGTGAGCACACCGCCGCTGGACCGGTTGCGTGCCGATGACCTCCGGCCCTACGCCGACCTCGTCGGACCGGGGAAGCCGCTCGACGGGCGGGTCGGGGTCATGCTCGGCCACCTCGACGTCCCGGGTCTGACCACCGACGTGCCCACCAGCATCGCCCCGGCCGCCTACCGGCTGCTGCGCGAGGACTACCGGTTCGACGGCCTCGCCATGACCGACGACCTCGGAGCGATGAAGGCGATCACCGACCGCTTCGGGCTCGCCGAGGCCACCACCCGGGCCCTGGCCGCCGGCGCGGACATGGCCCTGTTCTCCAACGTCACCCCGGTCGCCCCGCTGCTCGACGCGGCGGAGAAGGCGCTGACCGACGGACGGATCACGGTGCAGGCCAACGACACCGCCGTCGCGCGGGTGCTGGCGGCCAAGGGGCTCTGCAGCCGCGGCTGAGCGCACCCGCGGAAGGCACGAGGGCCCCGCACGACACCGTGCGAGGCCCTCGGCCGGAGAGAACGACGGTCAGGACGCCATGTCCAGCCCGCCGTTCACGCTGATCACCGAACCGGTCACGTAGCCGGCGCGGTCGTCGACGAGGAACTGCACGGCGCGGGCGATCTCGTCGGCCTGGCCGAGGCGGCCGACCGGGATCTTCGAGACGATCTTCTCGAGCACCTTCTCCGGCACCGCGGCGACCATCTCGGTCTCGATGAAGCCGGGGGCGACACAGTTGACGGTGACGCCCTTGCGGGCGACCTCCTGCGCCAGCGACTTCGAGAAGCCGATCAGGCCGGCCTTCGACGAGGCGTAGTTGGCCTGTCCCATCGCGCCGGTCTGGCCGATCACCGAGGAGATGTTCACGATCCGGCCGAACTCGTTGTCGGTCATGTGCTCCAGCACGGCCTTGGCCATGTAGAACGCGCCGGACAGGTTGATCCGCAGCACGGCGTGCCAGTCGTCGACGGTCAGCTTGCGGACGGTCTTGTCGACGGTGATGCCGGCGTTGTTGATCAGGTAGTCGACGCGGCCCCGCTGCTCCAGGACCTCGTTGACGACCCGCTGGCAGTCCTCGGGCGAGCCGACGTTGCCCTGGTGCACCGAGACCGACGCGCCCTCGGCCTCCAGCTTGCCCTTCAGCTCGTCGGCGGCCCGGGAGTTCGACGAGTAGCCGGCGGCCACGTGCACCCCGGCGCGGGCCAGGGTGGTGGTGATCGCGGCGCCGATCCCGCGCGCACCGCCGGTCACGATGGCGACGCGCTGCTCCGGGTGGGTGTCGGTGATCGCGGTCATGCATGTCCTCCAAGGGTGTCGAGAGTGCGCTTCATTCCCCGCTGCACCGCGTCGGCCAGGTACGGCCGGAGCTGGTCGGCGGAGACGATCCGGTGCACCGAGCCGACGGACTGCGCCCGCTCGATGGAGTGCTTGGTGTCGAACTCGTCCGCGACCTGGCCGAGCTTCTCGGAGCGGACGTCGGGGCGGAGGGTGGCGAGGTCGCCGCGCAGCCGTGCCGCCGTCGCCTCGTCGCCGTCGGTGACGGCCTGCTTGATCCGGGTCTCCAGGCCGGTGACCCGCTCGTCCTTGGCGGTGCGGTCGTTGACCTCGCCGGCGAACACGACGGCCGCGGCGGGCGCCCCGCCGAGCACGGAGGCGTAGGAGCCGGTGATCGCGGCGACCTCCATGTTGTCGTTCAGTGTCCCGGAGAACACGACGAACGCGCCGCCGTGGTAGCGGGAGACCACGCAGAACACGATCGGGCCGTCGAAGTTGACGATGGCCCGGCCGATCTCGGCGCCGTTCTCCAGCTGCAGGCCGCGCAGCGACTCCGGCGAGCCGTCGAACCCGGACAGGTTCGCCAGCACGACCAGCGGCCGGTTGCCCGACGCGGCGTTGATGGCCCGCGCGCACTTGCGCGACGAGCGCGGGAACAGGGTCCCGGCGGTGAACTGCGACGGCCCGTCGACCGGGCGCGGCCCGCGCCGCGGCAGCGGCCGCGACTCGATGCCGATCATCGCGACCGGCTGGCCGCCGAGGTGGGCGTCGAGCGCGACGACCGAGTCGGCGTCGTGCATGTCGGCCCACCGCTCCGACGTCGGGTGGTCGGCGTCGGCGACGCCGCGCAGCACCGAGCGGATGTCGAACGGCTTCTTCCGCTCCCGGTTGGTCTCCGGCGCCCAGATCTCGCCGAGCGTGGTGAAGTCGCAGTTCGGCCCGGAGTGCGGCGCCGTGGTGACGTCGCGGGAGACCGGGTCGGTGGTCGGCGCGGGCCGCGGGAACCGCTCACCCGGCTGGGTCCAGGTGTGGGCGTAGTGCGCCAGCAGCACGCCCACGGCGCCGCCCAGGTCCGGCGCCCAGTACTGCGCCTGCCCGTTCGGGCCCATGATCCGGTCGTAGCCGCCGATGCCGAAGTTGTCCTCGGCCGAGACACCGCCGGAGAAGTCCAGCGAGTGCTTGCCGGTCAGCACCATGGCCGAGTCCGGCGTCATCACCAGGATGCCCTTGGTGTGCATGAGCATCGTCGCCTCGGCGTTCCAGTAGGGCTGGGCGCCGACGTTGATGCCGGTGACGACGACGTTGAGCTCCCCGCCGTCCTGGGTGAACTCGATGATCCCGCGCAGCACCCGGGAGATCCAGTCCATGTTCTCCGTGCCGGAGTCCATCGCGATCTTCGCGCCGGCCGAGACGGCGAACCACTCGATCGGCACGTCCAGCTCGCGGGCCAGGTGGATCGCGGCCATCACGCGGCGGCACTCCGGCTCGGCGATCGCGCCGAGCGCCCGGGTCGGGTCGCCGAGCAGCACGACCCGCTTCATCCCGTCCGGGTAGCGCCGGGTCGGCACCGAGACGACGCCGAGCACCAGGTTGGCGCTGTTGCCGCCGGGCGCGCGGTCGACCGGCACCGGCAGCGCCGGGTCGGCCGGGTCGACGAGGTCGTACTCCTGCCAGGTGCCCGGGCCGGCGTCGACCGGGGCGGTGAGCAGCGGGACGATCTCGTACGGGTAGACGGCGCCGCGGCGACGGGCCTTGAGCACCTTCTGGTCGTAGGCGTCGAGCTCGCGCATCGGCTCGGTCGGGGGCTGGTCGAGCTTGACCGTGAGCCCAGCGCCGGGCGGGCGCGACATGCGCAGCAGCATCGAGCGCGGACCGCCCTGGCCGCCGGTGACCTGCGGATCGGCGGTGCGGAACTCGACGAGAACCTGCTCCAGACCGAGGTTGGCCGTGCGCGGCGCGAGCCGGCGGACCACCGAGTCCAGCTCGGCGAGCGGGACGTCGACCTCCGGCCACACGTAGAGCGCGATCCGGTTCCACGACATCCGGGCCAGGGTGCGGTCCCCGGCGCGGGCGGCACGCAGCGAGTTGATGCAGGCGTCGAGGGCGCGCTCGAACTGCGGCAGCGAGCGGACCTTCCCGGTCTCCTCGTCGCGCAGCACGGTCAGCTCGCGGACGTCGGCCATCGCGACCAGCCGGTCGTCGGCGGTGACCTCGCGGCCGGTGGCCCGGAACAGGTGCACGTCGGTGGCGGCGGGCAGGCGGTGCAGCTCGAAGTTGCGGAAGCGCCACAGCCGCAGCCGGTCCGCGACCAGCGGGTGCATGCCCCGCAGCGTGCGGTCCTCGACCAGCTCGCCGGTCTCGTCGGGCCGGAAGGTGAACCAGGTCGGCGGCTCGGCCTCGTCGCTCGCCGCACCCGCGGCACGCGGGTTCGGGCGGACGGCGACGGCGACCCGGTGCAGGTGCGCGGGCACCTTCCCCAGCGCGGCGCGGACGCGCTCGGCGCGGGCGTCGGGGTCACCGCCGTCGTCGGCCTTGGTCGAGGTGACGTAGAGGTCGACGAGTGCGGTGCGGTCCCCGTCGAGTTCGCCGACGCGGCGGCGCAGCTCGTCGGACACGGCCTGCGCGGCGGCCGGGTCGTTGTTGTCGATCACCGAGGCGAAGACCGTGCGGTCCCGGCCCAGGTGCTGGTAGCGGGCGGTCAGCAGCGGCTTGCCCGCGTGCTCGACGAGCTCCAGGTCGCGCAGCACCCGCACCCGGTAGTAGCGCCGGGTCATGACCTCGAGCAGCACGGCGTCGTGCCGCTCCCCGAACACGCCCAGGATCGGCTCCGAGGACCCGACGAGGATGTCGATCCGGCGGGCCCGGTCCGCGGTCTCCGGGTCCGCGGCGAGCACGTCCAGGCTCTCCCGGACCTCGGCCAGCGCCCGGTCCCGCTCGGCGGCGACGACCGGGGCGTCGAACGCCCGGTAGCGGGCCAGCCGCGCGGTGTCCCCGACGACGGGGTGCCGCAGCTGGGTGGCGACGACGACCTCGTCGAGGGTGCGCAGGTAGTCCTCGCGCGCCGCGGGGGACAGGTTCGCGACCGACTCCGGGTGGCGCAGCCGCCAGTTCAGCAGGTCCAGCACGACCGGCACCTGCTGCGGCGCGCGCCGGTGGGCCAGGAACATCCGGTACAGCGCGGGTCCCAGGTCGTCGGCGCGGCCGGCCCCGCCGTCGATCTCGGTGACGCCGTAGTGGGCCAGCGCCCGGCGCAGCTTGGCCCGGAACGACTCGGGCAGGCCCTCGTCGTCGGCGTCGCGGGAGCGCAGGTAGGCGTAGAGGTACTCCTGCGGGTTGCGCTCGGTCTCGCCGGTCTCGTCGTCGGTCTCGGACCGGTTGCGCGAGAGCTGGCACAGGTCGGCGAAGATCTGCAGGACGGCGGTCTCCCCGGCCAGCACGGCCGGGTCGTCGGCGGCCAGCTGCTCGCGGGCGCCGGCGAGGCGGCGCAGCTGCGGGCGGGCCTGGCGCTCGTCGACGTCGAAGCCCAGCACCTGGAAGCGCAGCGCGGACAGGGCGTCGGCCGCGGTCGCGGCGGCGTCGGTGTCGGCGCCGGACGCGGCGAACGCGGACAGGTCGGCGCGCTCCCCGCTGGGGCCTGCTGCGTCCGCGTCGGCCGACGGTTCCAGCCGCACGAGCTTCGTGCCGCCGTCGACCTGGGTGTTGGCCGGGACGAGGATCTCGGCGACGATGCCGGCGAACGGCGCCCGCAGCGAGGTCTCCAGCTTCATCGACTCGACGATGGCGAGGGTGTCGCCCTCGGCGACGGTCTGGCCCGCGGTGACGGGCAGCGCGACGACCATCGCCGGGGCGGGGGCGCGGACGATGCCCGCCTCGCCGCCGGAGATGCGGTGCACGGCGCCGTCGACCTCGACGAGGTAGTCCGCCTCCTGCGCGACCGACAGCACGGTCCAGGACAGGTCGCCGACGGTGAGCCGGCGCTCGTAGGCGCCGTTGCGCTCGACGTCGACGTCGACCGACACCCCGTCCAGCTCGACGGTGTAGCGGCCGGCGCGGGTGCGGGCGACCGTGAGCTTGTAGGACTGCCCGGCGACGGTGACGTCGGTCTGGTGCCAGGTCTCGTAGCCCACCTCGGGCCGGCCGGCCTCGGCGGAGCGGAACAGCCGGTCCTGCTGGCGGGCGACGTGGCCGTCGTGGCTCTGCACGGCGGTGGCGAGCAGCGCGACGTCCAGGCGGCGCGGCGGGGCGTAGCCGTCGGCCATCATCCCGTCGAGCCAGGTGGTCTGCAGCTCGCCCGAGCGGAACTCGTCGCGGTCGAGCAGGTCCAGCAGGAACGCCTTGTTCGTGGAGCCGCCGTCGATCACCGCGGAGGTCTGGCGCAGCGCACGGGAGAGCCGGGCGCGGGCCTCGTCGCGGTCGCGGCCCCAGGCGATCACCTTGGCGATCATGGAGTCGAACTGCGGCGGGATGACGTCGCCCGCGGCGACGCCGGTGTCGACCCGGATGCCCGGGCCGGACGGCAGCGCGAGGTGCTCGATGCGTCCCGGCGCGGGCGCGAACTCGCGCTCCGGGTCCTCGGCGGTCAGCCGGGCCTCGATCGCCCAGCCCCGGGCCACCGGGACCTGGCGTGCGACCTCGGCGAGCGTGCCGCCCGCGGCGACGTGCAGCTGGAGCTTCACGATGTCGATGCCGGTGCACGCCTCGGTGACCGGGTGCTCGACCTGCAGCCGGGTGTTGACCTCGAGGAAGGAGAGCAGCTTCTCCTCGGGCTGGTACAGGAACTCGACGGTGCCCGCGTTGACGTAGCCCGCGGCGCGGGCCAGGTCGGCGGCCGCGGCGCGCAGCTGCGCCTCCTGCTCGGCGTCCAGCGCGGTGGAGGCCGACTCCTCGATCACCTTCTGGTTGCGGCGCTGCACCGAGCAGTCGCGCACGCCGAGGGTCCAGACGTCGCCGGTGGCGTCGGCGACCACCTGCACCTCGACGTGCCGCCCGCCCGACACCGCCCGCTCCAGGAAGACGGTCGCGTCACCGGCGGTCCGCGACGCCTCCGACGCGGCCCGCTCGAACGCCTCGTCCAGCTGCTCGGGACCGGCGACGAACCGGATGCCGCGCCCGCCGCCGCCGGCGGTCGCCTTGACCATCAGCGGGTAGCCGATGGACTCGCCCGCCTTGCGCGCCTCGTCCAGGTCCGCGACCGGGCCGCCCGACCACGGCGCCATCGGCACGCCGACCGACTCGGCCAGCTGCTTGGAGGCGATCTTGTCCCCGAGCCGGCGCATCACCTCGGCCGACGGGCCGACGAAGGTGATCCCCAGCCGCTCGCACAGCTCGACGAAGTCGGCCTTCTCCGAGACGAAGCCCCAGCCCGGCCAGACCGCGTCGGCGCGGGTGGCGCGCAGCGCGCGCTCCAGCTCGGCGTGGTCGAGGTAGGGGCTGGCGCCCATGTGGTCCGGGTCGTCCGGCCCGATCAGGACGGCCTCGTCGGCCTCGCGGACGTACATCGACCGCCGGTCGACGGCGGTGTGCAGCGCGATCGTGCGCAGGCGGTGGTCGGGCCCGTTCTGGGCGTTCCACTCACGGACGGCGTTGATCAACCGCATGGCAGGTTCGCCGCGGTTGACGATGGCGATGCGCGAGAACATGGCTGGGCTTCACTGCTCCTACGGGTGCGACGACGAGATGGCGGCGGGGGTGCCGCATCGACATCGTCGTCGTGCGGTCGGCGGTCGGCGGACGGTGGCCCGGTCGGTGCCGGAATGCGGGCGGGCTCACCTCTCTGACGGGGATCTTCCCGCCTACTGTGGCCCGTGTCACCCGCTCGTGGCTACTCTCCGAAGGCGATGCGGACGTCGTCCGAGGTCGGTGCGGCCACCGGTTCGGCCACCGTCGCGGTGGTCGGGTCCAGGTGGACCTCCGGTGCCATCACGGCCGGGTCGACCTCGAGCACCGCGTAGCCGCCCACCGCGCCTGCCCCGAAGCCGGGCGCGAAGACCCGGGTCCGGCCGGACACGACGCCGTCGGCCACCGAGTCGAACAGCGCGATCGGGATGGACGCCGCCGAGACGTTGCCCATCGACTCGATGTTGAAGTACAGCTGGTCGGCCGAGAGTCCCGCCTCACCCGCGAGCTGCAGGATCATCGTCTTGTTGGCCTGGTGCGGGACGATCAGGTCGACGGCGTCGAGCATCGAGCCCTCGCCCTCGGGTCCGGGCTGCTCGGTGAGCTCGCCGATCATCTGCGTCAGGTAGCGGGCGACGAGCGCCTTGACCTCGGGGCCGTAGACGGTGATGTCGTTGTCGAACTCCGGGTTCGGCCAGATGATCGAGTTCACCTGGGTGTCCGGGCCCGACGCGTAGGTCTGCAGCAGGTCGATGTCGCCGCGCTCGCCCTCGGCGGCCGGGGCGACGACCATCGCGGCCGCGCCGTCACCGAAGATCATCCGAGAGGTGCGGACGTTGCCGATCTTGTCGGAGAACTTCTCGACGCAGACCAGCAGGACCGGCCGGTTCACCTCCTGCAGCTGGCGCACGGCCTCGGACAGGCCGTAGGGCAGCCCGGCGCAGGCGGCGACGATGTCGGCCGAGCAGTGGGTCTGGAGCAGGCCGAGCCGCCCGGACAGCCACGTGGACAGCGACGGGATGAGCCGCTCGCTGGTGCAGGTGGCGACGAGCACGGCGCCGATCTCGGAGCGGTCGCGGCCGGAGTGCTCCAGCGCGCGGACCGCGGCGGCCCAGGCCAGGTCCTCGATGTCCAGCTCGGTGTAGCGGCGCTGGTCGATACCGGTCTTGGCGGAGATCTCGTCGGCGCTCATCGGCGACCAGGAGAACGCGGAGTTGCGGACGACGTCGTCGTTGGAGCAGACGTGCTCGCCCCGGACGACGGCGAGCGCCTCGACCTTCGGCTGCACCGCGAACACCTCGCGGACCCGGATCGGGGGCAGCGGGGTGGCGGGCTCGACCGGGTCGGACTGGGTGGAGAGCCGGCCACGGCGCGCCGGGCGGGTGCCGGTGGCGCGGTCCAGGAACTGCTCGACGTCGCGGTTGCGCGGGTGGAAGGCGATGACGTACTCGTCGTCGCCGATCTCGTCGGCGGTGCGCAGCTCGGTGGCGGCACGGTCCCAGGGGTACTGGTTGTGCAGCACCATGGCCCAGCGGGTCAGGGCCTCGAGCTCGGGACGCTCGGCGTGGGCGTCGAGGATCTCGTTGAAGGAGAAGACCGGGTAGTCCGGGTCGTGCCGCGGCACGACGAAGGTCTGCGCCCCCGGCGTGGTGAGGAACTGCTCGACGGTCGGCTTGACGGCCGGCAGCTCGGTCGCGTGGTGGCGACGGTTGCCGTAGACGTCGAAGAGGAGGTCGAAGATGCGGCGCTCGGTCTCCTCGTCCCAGGTGCTGGGGAGCGCGGCGAAGGCGTCGGCGACGGCCCGCACCTTCTTGTCGCCGTCGCGCCACGGGGTGAGCAGCGGGAGGAAGACGTCGTTGCGGTGGCGGGGCAGGTCACGCCAGCGGGTCGGACGCTTCTCGAACATGGTGAGCGTGTACCGGTTGACCCAGAACAGGTTCTGGCTCATGTCGCGCAGCAGCGCGAAGCGGCTCTCGTAGGCGCCGCTGGTGACCCGCTCGAGGATGTCGGTGCCGGTGGGCGCCTTTGCCTCGAAATCGCGACCGACGATGGCGGTGAACTGCTCCATTTCGTCGATGACGGAGAAGTCGAGTTCTCCGAGAAAATTGGCGGGAAAGACCAGTCGGTCGTGGTTGTTGACCACGAACGGTTTCATGTGACGACCTCCAGCAGCGGCGTCGACCGGCGGAATCGCCAGGCGGGACGCGGTGCGGCCTGGTCGATCGGATCGGTTGCGGTGGCTGCAACGCTATCGATGAACAGTCACGATCGGAATGTGATCCAGCCGCCGAGTGTGCGCTCTCACGGATGGTAGGTCAACTCGGACTGTTACCGGCGAGAATGTTACCGGTCGGTTCTACTCGTCGGTTCCCCAAAGGAGTTCGGCAGATCCGCAGGCTGGCGGGCAGGGTCCGTCCACAGTGGAATGATCACCGGGTACGACCGGTCGGCCCCGACGGGTGCACATGCAGGCGGGAGTGTGGTCGTCGGCGTCACAGCCCGTGCGGTGGTCGCCACCTGCACCTGGTGGGGTGCGCCGTCGTCCGAACGGGGGGAGGGTGGCGTCGTGCCTCCGATGTGGACGGTCGTCCGCGGGGGCGCGGCGGGCGCGCGGGACCGCCGGAACGGCACCCGGGGAGGAATGCGTCGGCGGAATGCGGTCGCGTTTCCGGGGTCCCGTTCCCGGGTCGTCCGGTGCTCAGCCGTGGGCGGTGGCAGGGGCCGGGGTCCCGACGGTCCCCGCCGCCGGAGTGGGCGTGAGCAGCACCAGCACCGTGGCGAGCAGCCCGGCGGCGCCCGCCGCGACGAAGGAGATCGTGTACGCCGTCGCCGAGGGGGGTCCGCCCTCGCCGAGCACGTAGGTCGCGGTCACGGCGGCGACGACCGCGGTGCACGAACTCGTGCCGAGCTGGCGGGCCAGGGTGTTGAGGCTGTTCGCCGCGGCGGTCTCGGACTCCGGCACCGCCCGCATGATCGTCAGCGGGATCGCCGAGTAGGCGAGCGCGGCACCGACCGCGGCCACGGTGGAGGCGGTCATCAGCAGCGGCACCGTCGAGGGCATCGCGGCGAAGGCGAAGTTGCCCGCCCCCAGCAGGAGCGTGCCGACCACCAGCGTGGTGCGCGGGCCGCGCAGCCGCGACAGCCGCGCCGAGGCCGAGGAGAACACCACCATCGACCCGCCCATCGGCAGCAGCACCAGCCCGGCGACGACGAGCGAGAGCCCGAACCCGTAGCCGGTCGCGGCCGGCGCCTGGAGGATCTGCGTGGCGAGCACGAAGCCGGCGAACATCGCGAAGCCCACCAGCACCGAGGCCAGGTTGGTCAGCAGCACCGCGGGCCGTGCCGAGACCCGCAGGTCCACCAGCGGCGCGGGGACGCGCAGCTCGTACCGGACGGTCGCGGCCACCAGCACCACGGTGCCGGCGAACAGGCCGAGCACGGTCGGGGAGGCCCAGCCCCAGTCGTTGCCCTTGGAGATCGCCAGCAGCAGGCACACCAGCGCCCCGCCGACGCCGAGCGCCCCGGGCACGTCGAACCGGCCGCCGGTGCGCAGCCGTGACTCGGTCACCAGCCGGCGGACCAGCAGGATCTGCACGACGCCGAGCACCGCGGCCCCGGCGAACAGCCAGCGCCAGCTCGCGAACTGGGCGACGACGCCGGTGATCGGCAGCCCGATGGCCCCGCCGAACCCGAGCGAGGACGACATCAGTCCGACCCCGGACCCGACCCGGTCGGCGGGCAGGACGTCGCGCATCAGGCTCATCCCGAGCGCGATCACCCCGAACGCGGCGCCCTGCAGCACCCGGGCGAGGAGCAGCAGCCCGATCCCGGGCGCCAGCGCGCCCAGCAGCGACCCCACCCCGACCAGGCCGAGCGCGACGAGCAGCATCCGCCGCTTGCCGAACATGTCGCCGAGCCGCCCCAGTACCGGCGCCGACACCGCGCCGGCGACCAGGTTGGCGGTGATCAGCCACGACGCCGTCGACCCGCTGACGTCGAGCAGCTCCGGGAACCGCGGCAGCAGCGGGACGACCATGGTCTGGACCAGCGAGACGAGCAGCCCGCAGGAGGCCAGGACGGCGATCGCGACGCCGGGGCGCGGTGGCGCCGGTGCGGTTCCCTCGGGGTGGGTGCTCCCGGGCTGCTGGTGCGGACGGCGTGCCCGGAACACTCGACCTCCGTGGTGGGTGACAGATCGTGCCGACGGGTGAGCCCCGCGCAAGCGGGAGTCACCCATCAGATGAGCACGCCGGTCACCCGTCCGGCAACCCGGGTCATCCCCCGCGCGAGGGGACCGGCTCGGGCGGCGGCGGGCCGTCGTAGACCGCCGAGGGCCGGATCAGCCGTCGCTGCGCGGCCTGCTCCAGCACGTGCGCGCACCAGCCGACGACCCGGCTGACCGCGAACGTCGGGGTGAACATGCTGCGGGGGATCCCGCAGCCCTCCATCACGACGCCCGCGTGGAACTCGACGTTCGCGAACAGCGGGTGGTCCGGGCGCAGCTCCGCGAGGGTGGCGGCCACCCGCCGTTCGACGTCGGCGGCACGCGCGGGCAGCGGCCCGCCCAGCTCCGCGGCGACCTCGCGCAGCAGCGCCGAGCGCGGGTCCGGCCCGCGGTAGACGGCGTGGCCGAACCCCATGATCCGCATCCCCGCGGCGAGCCGGTCGGCCACCCAGCGCTCCGGCGAGCCGTCGGCGTCGCGGTCGATCGCGTCGAGGCTCTCCAGCGCCCGGTCGGGGGCGCCGCCGTGCAGCGGCCCGGCGAACGCCCCGAGCGCGGCGACCACGCAGGACGCGACGTCGGCGCCGGTGGAGGCGACCACCCTGGCGGTGAAGGTGGAGGCGTTGAAGCCGTGGTCCACCGTCGCGACGAGGTAGGCGTCGAGCGCGCGGACGTGCGCCGGCGCGGGCTCGGCCCCGTCCAGCATCCACAGCCAGTTCGCTGCGGAGGACAGGTCGGTGCGCGGCGCGACCGGGTCGAGGCCGTGGCGCAGCCGGTGCAGCGCGGCGAGGACGGTCGGAGTCGCGGCGCAGACGGTCGCGGCGTCGCGGGCTCCCGCCGCCGGGTCGTCCCAGAGCGGGCGCATCCCGTGCTGCGGGCCGAGCAGCGACAGCGCGGTGCGCAGCCCGGCGAGCAGGTCGGGCCCGCAGGCGTCGGCGATCGCGGGCAGCTGCGCGGCGACGGCGGCGGGCAGGGCCCGGCGCCGGGCGGTGGTGGCGGCGAACTCCGCGGCCCCGTCCGCGTCCGGGAGGCGGCCGTGGACGAACAGGAACCACACGTCGTCGAAGGTGCGGGTGCGCGCGAGGTCGACCGCGGAGTACCGGCTGTAGTGGTAGAAGCCCTCGTCGCCGCGGACGTCCCCGATGCGGGTGCTGGTGACGGCGACGCCGCGCAGGCCCGGTGGGACCTGCGGGACGGCGGCGCCGATGCTGTCGGTGCTGGTCATGACCGGACCGTCCGCCCGTCGGGAACCATTGTCAATATTGATCCAGTCAATGTTGATACGGTGCACGTCGTGGAGTACCTGACCGCCGCCGAGACCGCGGAACGCCTCGGTGTGAAGCGGGAGACCGTCTACGCCTACGCCAGCCGCGGGCTGCTGACCAGCGTGCGCGGCGCGCAGCGGCGGGGGAGCCGGTTCGCCCAGGACGAGGTGGAGGCCCTGGCCGCGCGCGGCCGTGAGTCGGGCGAGCCGTCCGGGACGGTCGAGCGCATCAGGACGCGGATCACACTCGTCGCCGACGGCGGGCCGTGGTTCCGCGGGGTGGCGGTGCCCGCGCTCGCGGGGTCCTCGGACCTCGAGCACGTCGCGGCCCTGCTGTGGGAGGTCCCGGGCCGCGTGCCGTTCGACGCCGACCCGGACCTGCTCGCCCCGGCGCGCGCCGTGCTCGCCGCCGCCCCCGCCGGGGCCCGGGCGACCGACCGGTTCCGGCTCGCCGTCGCCGCGGTGGCCGCGGCCGACCCGCTGCGCGCCGACGCGCGGCCGGGCGCGGTGGTGGCGACGGCGTCGTCGCTGCTGGGGACGGTCGTGACCGCGCTCGCCGGGGACCCGGGCGCCGCGGGCGAGCCACGGGGCGCCGTGGGGGCGGGGCCCGGCGAGGAGTCGGGCCCCGGGGCGGAGCCGGTGCTCGCGGGGTCCGACCGGGCCGACCTGGCGGAGCGGCTGCTGCCGGCACTGGTCCGTGAGCCGGACCGGGTACCCGCGCCGGCGACGGCCGGACACGTCCGCGCCGCGCTGGTCCTGCTCGCCGACCACGGCCTGGCGTCGTCGACGGTCGCCGCCCGGGTCGCCGCGAGCACCCTGGCCGACGTGCACGCCGTCGTCTCGGCCGGGCTCGGCGCCCTCGACGGGCCCCGGCACGGTCTGGTCAGCGGGCTCGCGTACCGCTTCCTCGCCGACGCGCTGGACGATCCGCCCGGCGCGCTCGCCCAGCGGCTGCGGGCCGGCGAGCGGGTCCCGGGCTTCGGGCACTCGGTCTACCGGGGCACCGACCCGCGGGCCACGGTCCTGCTCGACCGGCTGCGCGCCGACCCGGCCGCGGACCGCGTCGTGGCCTGCGTCGACGCCGTCGTCGCGGGGATGGACCGCGGTGGCGACGGCCCCGCCGCGAACGTCGACCTGGCGCTCGCCGCGCTGATGCACGCCCACGACCTGCGCCCCGACGCCGGCGAGCTGCTGTTCGCCTGCGCCCGGACGGTCGGCTGGGTGGCGCACGCCCGGGAGGAGTACGCCGAGCCCGGTCCGCGGTTCCGGCCGACCGGCGTCTACACCGGTCCGCGGCCCGGGTCGACCAGCGAGGCGAGCACCACGACGTTGTCGGTGTAGCTGCGCACACCCCGGTCGAACGTCCCGCCGCAGGTGATCATCCGCAGGCCCGCGCCGGGCAGGTCGCCGTAGACGGCCGCGGTGGGGAAGCGGTCCTTGGCGTAGCGGCGCACGGCCTGGACCTCGAAGGTCGCGGTGGTGGCGTCGGCGCGGTCGACCGACACCAGGTCACCGGGGGCCAGTGCGTGCAGCCGGTGGAACGGGCCCGGCTCGTGGTCCCAGTCGACGTGCGCCGCGAGCACCGCCGGTCCCCGGGCGCCCGGGGTGGGGGCGCCGGTGTACCAGCCGGTGTCGGCGCCGTCGGGCGGCACCTCGAGGGTTCCGCGCCCGGTCAGTCCGAGCGGGACGAGCCCGCTGTCGAGCCCGATCGAGGGCGCCCGCACCCGCACCGGCTCCGACGGCGGCAGCGGGGCCGCCGCCGGACGGAGCGTGGTGGTGGGCAGCGGCGGCACCGCCCCGCCGAGCGCCACCGGCGGCGCCCCGAGCGGGACGGCCAGGGCCAGCACGACGAGCACCCCCCACCACACCCGTCGCACCGCACGGGGCCCGCGCGACCCACGTGGCCCGAGCGGCCCCCGCGGATCCCGGACGCGCGCGGGGTCGGAGGACGCGTCCCCGATCGGGAGCGCGTTCTCCGGACCGGTGCGCGTCCGGTGTCCCCACGGGTGCGCGGGTGCGGGGGCGGGGGTCACGAGTGGCGGGTGGTCAGGGGGAGTGCGGCGCGGCCGGTGCGACGCCCGTTCCCCACCACGACGCCCGCCCCGGCGGCGAGGATCGCGCCCGTCCCCACCAGCAGGAACACCGTCGGGTCGACCCCGGCGCCGCCGGAGCCGTCACCGGCCTCGACGCCGCCGCCCGGGACGGCCCGCACCTGCCCGGTACCGGCGGCCGCGACGAGGTCCGAGCCCTCGCATGCCCGGCCGTCGTCGTCGCGGTCCAGGTTGTTCGGGTCCGACGGGTCGGCGGCGAGCACGGCCTGGGCCTGACCACGGGAGAGGTCGACGCAGTCCAGGTCGCTGCCGCGCCCGGCGGCGGGAGCTCCGGCGGCGGGGGCGCCGGCCGCGGGGGTGGTCGCCTCGGGGGCCGCGGCGGTCTCCTCGGGCGCCGTCTCCTCGGGCGCCGTCTCCTCGGGTGCGGTCGGGTCCGGGGCGGTGGCGTCCGGGTCCTCGTCGGCCGGCGTCGCGTCGTCCGCGGGCTCCTCGGCCGGCGGCTCCTCGGTGTCCTCCTGGGCCGGGGCCGTGACGACCGGGCCCGCGGTGGCGACGGCGGCCGAGACGGGGCTCGCCACCGGGGTGACGGCCGGTTCCGCGGCCGACGCCGACCCGGCCAGCGGGACCCCGGCGAGCGCGGCGAGGGTGAGGGACGCGGCGAGGGCGCCGGTGCGGCGGACGAGCGAACGTGCGGTCATGATCCACTCCCTGTGACGAACGTGATCCTGGTGACCGGTGGGGCGAACGTGACGCCCTGTCCGATGGCGGAGAGTGAAGCGACACCCGGTCGACAGGGCCAGGGAAGTCGCCCGTACGGGGATCACCGGGGCGGGTGGCGTCGCCCGGAGTGACCGGGGCCTCGGCGTGCCGCGGCGCGCGGGGCCCGGTGCGACGTCCAGGATGGCGACCGTGACGACGACCCCCGAACCGCCCCGGCGCCGCCGCCGGTCCCTCGACGACGCCGTCTCCGACGCGTTCGTCGAGTTCTGGTCCCAGCGCCGCCCGTGCGTCCTGGTGACCCCGCGCCGCGACGGCACCCCGCACGCGGTTCCGGTGGGGGTGACCGTCGACGTGGCCGAGCGCATCGCCCGGGTGATCTGCAGCGGTGGGTCGCAGAAGGCGCGCAACGTCGCCGCGGCCGGGCCGGACGGGGCCCGGGTCAGCGTCACCGTCGTCGACGGGCGCACCTGGTCCACGCTGGAGGGCCGCGCCGTCGTGCGGGACGAGCCCGACGTCGTCGCCGACGCCGAGCGCCGCTACGCCGCCGAGTACAAGCAGCCCCGGGAGAACCCCCAGCGGGTGGTGCTGCAGATCGCGGTCGACCGGGTCCTCGGCAACGCCTGAGGGGATACTCGCCGGTGTGGACCTGCCGGAGACGACCTTCCTCGGCCACAGCACCCTGCGGCTGCGGATCGGCGGGCGCACCGTCCTGACCGACCCCGTGCTGGGGCGCTCGGTCGGGCCGCTGCGCCGTGCCGCGCCGGCCGTCGACCCGCGGGGGCCCGCCGGGGCCGACCTCGTCCTGATCTCCCACCTGCACGCCGACCACCTGCACCTCGCCTCGCTGCGCCGGCTGCCGCGCGCGGTGGAGGTCGTGGTGCCCGCGGGCGCCGGCGACTGGCTCCGCCGCCGCGGGGTCGCCCGGGTCTCCGAGCTCGCCGTCGGGCAGACCCGGGTCTTCGACGGGCTGCGCGTCACCGGCACACCGGCCGACCACTCCGGGCACCGGTGGGGGCCCCGGTTCACCCACGGCCCGCAGGCCGACGCGATGGGGCACCTGCTGGAGGGCGACGGGCTGCGCGTCTACGTCGCCGGGGACACCGGCCTGTTCCCCGGGCTCGACGACGTCGCCGCCCGGGGCCCGATCGACCTCGCCGCGCTGCCGGTGTGGGGCTGGGGCCCGAACCTCGGCCCCGGCCACCTCGACCCGGCCGGTGCCGCCGAGGCCGTCCGGCGGCTCGCACCGGCCGTCGCGCTGCCGGTGCACTGGGGCACCCTCGCCGTCGCCGGGCTGTGCTCGGTCCCGGGCCGGACCGGGTCCCGGATGCGGGAGCTGCTCGTGCGCCCGCCCCACGACTTCGCCGACGCCGTCGCCGCGGCCGGGCTGCCCACCCGCACCCTCGTGCTCCCGCCCGGTGCCGCCGTCGGAACGCCGGCGTGAGCGCGCCGCACCTGCTGGCCGCGTCCGCGCAGGAGTGGCTCGACGCCGAGCTCAGCCCGGACGCCGGGCGGATCGCCTACCTCGTCGTCGCCGGGGGAGTGCTGCTCGGCTCGGTGGTGCCGGTCGTGCCGACCGGTGCGATCGTCGGCGCCGCCGCCGCGACGGCGATGACCAGCTCCGCACTGTCGCTGCCGGTGGTGCTGCTGCTGTCCTTCGCCGCGGCCCTGCTCGGTGACGTCATCACCTTCGCCGTCGCCCGGCTGGCCGGTGACCCGGTCCGCGCCGCGGTCGCGGGCGGGCGGCTCGGCGGTGAGCGCACCGCGGTCCGGATCGAACGGATGCGCGGCGCGTTCGCCGAGCGCGGCTGGCTGGTCGTGCTGGTCGGACGGGTCGCCCCCGCGGGGCGGGTGCCGACCCTGATCGCGGCCGCGGTCTCCGGGATGGCCTGGGCGAAGCTGGTGCCCGCGGTCGCGGCCGGGGCGGTGCTGTGGACGCTGCTCTACGGCGTGCTCGGGGTGCTGACCGGCAACCTCACCGACTCCCCGCTGGTGGCTGCGCTGCTCGCGGTCGGGCTGGTGGCCGTCGTCGCGGCGGTCACCGCGCTGGCCGGGCGGGTGCGGACCCGGCTACGGACCCGGCGCCCCACCGGCTGAGCCCGGCAGCCCCGCCGTCCCGGCACGCGCGCGGCACGCCCGTCCACCGGTGCACACGGAACCGGCCGGGCGCGACGGGAGGGGGGATGTCGCGCCCGGCCGGAGCGGATGCCCGGGGCGTGGCGTCGCCCCGGGGATCGGGTCAGTTGCCGCCGCCGAAGGGGTCGATGCCGAACGGCAGCTCGCCGGTGGAGCCGCCCTCGGGCACGGTGCGCGCCCCGTTCTGGGCGGTCGCGGCGGCGGTGTCGCGCACGCTGCCGAGCGTCACCGGCACCTCGCGGGCACCGGACCCGCTGCCGACGGTCAGCGTGACCTGCTGGCCGGGGGTGAAGTTGCCGACCCGGGCGATCAGGTCCGCGAAGCTCGACACCGGGTACTCGTTGACCTTGGTGACGACGTCGCCCGCCGTGATGCCCGCGGCGGCCGCCGGCGAGTCCGGCTCCACCGTCGTGATCTGGGCGCCCGCGGTCTCACCCGGGGCGCTGCCGGAGGCCGACACCGAGCCCTGCACGCCGAGCTGCGGCTTGGTCGCGACGCCGGAGTCCATCAGCTCCTGGGCGACCCGCTTGGCGGTGTCGACCGGGATCGCGAAGCCCAGCCCGATCGAGCCGGAGCTCTGCCCGGCGGTGGCGATCGCGGAGTTGATGCCGACGACCTGCCCGGCCAGGTTGACCAGCGGGCCGCCGGAGTTGCCCTGGTTGATGGGGGCGTCGGTCTGCAGGCCGTTGTAGACGACCGGGGCCTGGCCGTCGCCGCCCGCGGTGACGGTCCGGTTCAGCGCCGAGACGATGCCCGCGGTGACGGTGCCGGACAGGCCCTGCGGCGAGCCGTTCGCGACGACCTGCTCGCCGACCTGCACGCTCGAGGACTCCCCGAGGGTGGCGGGCTTGAGGTCCGTGGCGCCCTGCAGCTTGATGACGGCGAGGTCGTAGCTGGGGGAGGTGCCGACGACGGTCGCGGTGTACTGCCTGCCGTCGGCGGTGGACACGGTGATCCGGCCGCCGTCGGTGGCGTTGGCGACCACGTGGTTGTTGGTGAGGATCTGGCCGTCGGAGGTCAGGACGACCCCGGACCCCTCGGCGACGCTCTGCGCGGTGCGGACCTGGATGTCCACCGTGCTCGGGGTGATCGCGGCCGCGGCGCCGGCGATCGAGCCGTCGGCGGGGGTGGCCGGGGTGCCGGGGGCGGCGGCGCTGGTCAGCGTGGCCGGGGTGGAGGAACCGTCGAGCACCAGGTAGGCGCCGCCGACGCCGGCCGCACCGCCGACCAGGGCGGCAGTCAGCGCGACGGCGGCCAGGCCCGCACCGAACCGGCGCGGCGGCCTCGGTGCCGGACCCTGCTGCGGGAACGGCGGGTACACCGAGGTGGGCGGGCTGCCCGCGCCGTAGGCCGGGATCGTGGGGTTGCTCGTCGTCGCCCACGGCGGGGGGGTCTGCGCGCCCGGGGAGCCCCCCTGGCTGCCGCCCTGCTGCCGGTGGTCGGTGTCGGTCACGGTGGTCGCCTCCTGTGCGCGGGTGCCGTCGTCGCCGGCCGGGTGGGCGGGGACCGCCCCCTCGTGACGCCGTGCGGGCCGGACGGGGTCGGTGGCGCCGCCTCCGGTGGAGGTCCGTCCGTCGGACGACTCGCCCGTTCCCGGCCCGTTCTCGGTCATGGGGCAACTGTGCGCCGTGACCCTGAGACGACCCTGTGACCGCGCTGGGAATCGCTCGGGCATCGGGTGAGAGTGCCCGGCACGCGGGTCCTCACCGGCGGTCCGGGCAGGTCAGGAGATCGCGCCGACCACCGTGAGCACCAGTCCCAGCACCGCGAGGGCGGCACCGCCGCGTGCCCACAGCCGCTGCGCGCGCCGGTCGGAGTCGGTCAGTTCCGCCTCGGTGCGGGTGGACAGCACGAAGGTCCCGCCGGGGTCCTGCGGCGGCCGGATCACCAGAGGCCCGTCGCGGTCGTCGACCTCGCCGAGGACGTACATCGCGACGCCGGGGCGCAGCACCCACTCCTGGTTGCGGTAGCCGACGGTCCGGTCCCCCCCACGGCCCCGGTCGTCGGCCGGGTCGAACCGGTCCAGCACCCGTTCCACCGGGTCCGGGTGCCGCCCGCCCGGGTCGACGCCGACGGTGTGACCGTCGCGCAGCAGCGCCCAGCCGTGCGGGGACGTCCGCTCGGACACGGTCTCGGTGTGGGTCTGCGTCCGGGTGCGGCCCTCGTCGTCGCGTTCCCGGCGTTCGAACCGGCGCTCGACCCGGTGCATGTGCCACACGCAGTCGACGCCCGCGAGCTCGGAGCGCAGCACCCCGACCGGGGCGGGCGCGGTCCGTCCGACGACCTCGCAGACCTTCCGGAACGTGCCCGGCCGCCCGGCGAGCTCCGCCGCGACGCCCGCGAGGTCGAGCAGCTCGGGCACCGACAGCGTCTCGGCCGCCATCATCGCGTGCACCCGGCGCTGGGTGCGGACCGCGACCCAGATGCAGGCGGCCCCGGCCAGCAGCGCGATGATCCCCACCCACAGCACGGGCGGAACCTAGCAGGTCAGGCGACCAGCTCCACGATCGTGGCGTTGGCGGTGCCGCCGCCCTCGCACATGGTCTGCAGTCCGTAGCGGATCCCGCGGTCGCGCATGTGGTGCACCAGGCGGGTGAGCAGCACGGTGCCCGAGGCCCCCAGCGGGTGCCCGACGGCGATCGCCCCGCCGAGCGGGTTGAGCACGGCGTCGTCGGCGCCCAGCTCGGCCTGCCAGGCCAGCGGGACCGGCGCGAACGCCTCGTTGACCTCGAACGCGCCGATGTCACCGATCGACAGCCCGGAACGCTTCAGCACCTTCTGCGTCGCCGGGACGGGCCCGGTCAGCATCCGCAGCGGGTCCGCACCGGACACGGCCCCGGAGTGGTGGCGCACGATCGGGGTCAGGCCGAGCTCGCGGGCCCGCTCCGGGGTGGTCACGAGGACCGCCGACGCGCCGTCGGAGATCTGCGAGCTGTTCCCGGCGTGGATCACCCCGTCCGCGGAGAACGACGGCGTCAGCGCGGCCAGGGTGTCGGCGGTGGTGCCACGGCGCAGGCCCTCGTCGGCGGCGAACCCGGGCGCGCCGGGCACGTCGACGAGCTGGTCGTCGAACACACCGGCGTCGATCGCGGCGGCGGCGAGCTCGTCATCGACTCCACCCCACCGGCGACGACGACGTCGTACTGCCCGGCCAGCACCATCCCGGCCGCGAAGTCGAACGAGGACTGGCTCGACCCGCACGCGCGGTTCACCGTCACCCCGGGCACCGTCTCCGGCCAGCCCGCGGCGAGCAGCGCGTAGCGGCCGATCTGCGCGGCCTGGTCGCCGACCTGGTTCACACAGCCCCACACGACGTCGTCGACGACGGCGGGGTCGATCCCGGTCCGCTCGGCCAGGGCGCTCAGCACGGCGGCGGACAGGTCGACCGGGTGGACCCCGGCCAGGGACCCCTTCCGCTTCCCGATCGGTGTGCGGACGGCGGCGCGGACGACGGCCTCGGGCACGGGGTCCTCCCCGGTCACCGGTGACACGACTCGTTCGCGACGCTAAGCCATCGGAGGGGTCGGCGCTGAGAGGGCGGTCACAGCACCGGATGCGCATCAGGTGTCGAGACGCTCTGGATCGATGAGGTACCGTCTCCGGCGTACGCGAAGGGGAGTAGCTCCCAACGCTGCGCTCGACATACTGGTCCGCCTCGTACTCCGACGGCCGACCCGGGTGCAGCGGCCTGACCACCACCAGGCGAGCGAGACCTTCGATCCGGATGCACCGGATCGAGGGCACCCCGAACCTCGGTCCGGTCGAGATCGAGGGATGGACATGGACGGATTCCTGATCGCGTTCGCGATCAGCTTCGGCGTCATCTTCGTGGCCGAGCTGGGCGACAAGTCGCAGCTCATGGCCCTCACGTTCGCCACGCGTTTCAACGCGATCCCGGTCCTGATCGGGATCACCATCGCCACCTCGGTGACCCACCTCGTGTCGGTCGCCGTCGGCTACGGCCTGGGCGCGTCGATCCCGACCGGCTGGATCGCGCTGGTCGCCGCGGTCGCCTTCCTGGCGTTCGGCGCCTGGACGCTGCGCGGCGACAGCCTCTCCGAGGACGAGGAGGCCAAGGCCAAGCGGGCCGGCGGGTCCGCCGTCGTCGCCGCGTCGGTCGCGTTCTTCCTCGCCGAGCTCGGTGACAAGACGATGCTCGCGACGATCACCCTGGCCGCCCAGCACGGCACCCTCGCCGGGTCGATCGGCATCTGGGCCGGGTCCACGGTCGGCATGGTCGCCGCGGACGGGCTGGCCATCGTCGTCGGGCGCCAGCTCGGCAAGCGGCTCCCGGAGCGGGCCATCTCGGTCGGCGCCGCGGCGATGTTCTTCGTGTTCGGCGCCTGGCTGCTGTACGAGGCCGTCCCGCAGGTGTGGGGCGAGGGCGCCTGGGGCCGCGTGTTCGACGTCGCCGGACACCACGGGCTCGGCTGGGCCGCGCTGGTGCTGGGGGCGCTCGCCGTCGGCGCCGGGCTGTGGTTCCGCGGTCGCGCGCACCGCGCCCGCGGGGAGCGCAGGCTCGACGTCGCCCGGACCCCGGGGAGCCCGGCCTGGTGGGCCCGCACGCTGTTCGTGCTGGCCGCGGTGCTCGGCTTCGGGGCGCCGCTGCTGGTGGCCCTCGACGTGCTCCAGCCGATCTCGGTGCTGGCCCGGCCGGCGGTCGCCGTCGTCGGAGCGGGGCTGCTGCTGCTCGGCTTCGCCGTCGTCGCGGTCGCGATGCTGCAGCTCGGCACGGTGTGGCGCCGCTCGGCCACCGAGGCCGGTGCGGCCGCGGCCGGTGACCCGGACGCCGCACGACGCCCGGTGCTCGCCACCGGCGGGATCTACCGCCGCGTCCGCAACCCCGCGCTGACCGGCCTGATCGTCGGGTGTGCCGGGATGCTGTTCATGGCCCCGACCCTGCTCGGCGTGCTCGCCGGGGTGCTGATCCTGGTCGCGGTGCAGATCCAGGCCCGCGCGGTCTACGAGCTCGGCCTGGGCACCGCACTGGGCGCCGAGTACGACGAGTACCGCGCCCGGACCGGCCGGTTCCTCCCGCGGATCCGCACCGACCGCACCCCCGCGGGTGAGGGCGACCGCACGACCGTCGGCTGAGCGCGACGACACCGCGGCGCCGCGGGACGACACCGCCCGCCGCGGCGCGACCGGGGCGGGCGGTGTCGTGTCGGGCGGTCCGCGCCGTCGTACGGTGGGGACATGACGGTTCTGGTCACGGGCGCGACCGGCAACATCGGCCGGATGGTCGTCGACCACCTGCTGGCGCGCACCGACGAGCCGGTCCGCGCGCTGACCGTCGACCCGGTCCGGGCCGCCCTGCCCGGCGACGTCGAGGTCGTGCGCGGTTCACTGCACCGGCCGGCGTCGCTGGACGGGGTGTTCGACGGCGTCCGCGCGCTCTACCTCGCGCCGCACGTGCCCACCGTGGCCGAGGTCCTCGACCGGGCGGCGGCCGCCGGGGTCGGGCACGTGGTCGACCTGTCCGGGGAGCCGGAGAGCTGGTGGGGGACGGTCGTCACCGCGGTCGAGGCCGCGCCGGTCCCGTGGACCCACCTGTGGCCCGCGGACTTCGTGGAGAACTGCCGGATGTGGCTGCCGCAGATCGCGGCGCACGGGGTGGTCCGCGAGCCGTGGCCGGACCTGGCGAGCACCCCGACCGCGATGACCGACATCGCCGAGGTCGCCGCCGTCGCCCTGACCGCGGGCGAGGAGTACCACGGGCGCGCGCTCACCCTCACCGGCCCGGAGGCCGTCACCCGTCGCCGGTGGGTCGCGGCGATCGCGGGGGCGACCGGGGTGCCGATCGGGTTCGAGCAGGTCACCCCGGACGAGGCGGCCGCCGCGCTGGCCGGGTCGATGGGCGCCGACCGGGCGGACGTCGTCGTCCACACCGTCCTCGGGGAGTTCCTGCGGGCCGGCGCGGCGGCCCCGAACGGTGTGGTCGAGCAGGTCACCGGGCGGCCGGGGACCACCGTGGAGGCCTGGGCGGCCGAGCACGCCGGGTCGCTGCGCGCCGCCCTGACCTGACGCGCCGCCGCGGTCCCGGCGCGGTGCCCGCCCCGCCCCGACCGGACGGGGCGGGCACCGCGGGCGGGATCAGGTGTACCAGGTCGGCTCGGGCAGCTCGTCGCGCAGCACCCACGCCCCGACCTCGCGCCGCTTGTAGGCGACCGGGTCGTGCAGGGTGTGTGTGCGGACGTTGCGCCAGAACCGGTCGAAGCCCAGCTCCGTCGTCGTCGCGCGGGCCCCGAGGCCCTCGAAGATCCCCGAGGTGATCTCCAGCGCGACGTCGGACGCCCGCGCCTTCACCGCGGCCACCCGCACCTCGTGCTCGCCACGCTGCTCGGCGGTGACGCCGTCGGCGTCGCGGTGGATCACCTGCTGCTCCTGCGCGACGGCGTCGGCCAGCGCCTCGACCGCCCACAGCTTGGCGTGCAGGTCGCCGTAGAGGTCGAGCTGGTAGGGCTCGTCGACGGCGCGCTCGTGACCGCCGTAGAGCCACGGCCGGGTCCGCTCGCGGGTGAAGCGCGCCGCGGTCTCGAGCGCCCCGCGGGCGATCCCGAGGTAGAACGACACGAAGACGAGCTGGATGATCGGCACGTTGAGCGTGTTGTAGACCCGCGGCGTGAACACCCTGTCGGTGAACCCGGCGGCCGCCGCCCACGGCACCCGGACGTCGGTGATCGTGACGCTGCCGGACTCGGTGAGGCGCTGGCCGACGTTGTCCCAGTCGTCGCCGAAGACGATGCCCTCCTGGTGGCTCGGCACGATCGCGAAGACGTGGGTGTCGGTCTGCTCGATCACACCCTCCAGCACGGTGACGTCGGAGACCCTGCTGCCGGTGGAGAAGGACTTGCGGCCGGAGTACACGAGCTCGTCGCCGTCGTCGCGGATGGTCAGGTCGGCGTCGCGCGGGTTGACCGCGCCCCCGAAGAACCAGCGGTTCCGGGTGGCGTCGGCCTCGACCGCCGCGATCTGCTCGGGCGTCCCGACCAGCCGGGCGGCCCAGAACCAGAGGAGGTGGTAGCCGAGGAGCTGACCGATGGAGCCGTCGCCCGCGGCGACCTCGCGGATCACCCGGTAGGCCAACGGCCACTCCTGCCCACCGCCCCCGTGCTCGACCGGGCCGAGCAGGGTGACCAGGCCGGAGTCCTTCAGCAGGGCGACCTCGTCGTGCGGGGTGGCGCCCGCCCGGTCGCGGGCCGCGGCGTCGCGCTCCAGGACGCGGCGGACGTCGCGGGCCCGGGCCAGCCAGCCCGCGGCGTCGGTGGGGGTGGCGGACCAGTCGAGCGACTCGACGGTGGTCGGCGCGGAACGGTTCTCGGTCGTGGTCATGACGTGTCTCCTCGTCGTCGGAGAAAGGTGTCCGGGCGCGGTGGCGCACGATTCGGCGGATACGCGCGGGAATGCGCACCGGATCGGCGGGAGAGCGGTGTGCCCGGACGGGAGGGAACTGTCGGGGCGGTCACCGGCGAGCGGGTCGCCGGCCGCGGCCCAGGTCAGAGAGCCTGCTCCGCGGGGATGCCGGTCAGCGACAGAGCGACGAGGTCACACGCGAGAGGTCGACGTGGCGTCGACGGGTGAGCTCGGTGA
This sequence comes from Pseudonocardia tropica, assembly GCF_040105315.1. NCBI lineage: Bacteria > Bacillati > Actinomycetota > Actinomycetes > Pseudonocardiales > Pseudonocardiaceae > Pseudonocardia > Pseudonocardia tropica. The sequence goes on along the minus strand of NZ_JBEDNP010000009.1, from coordinate 123,690 downwards.
ACAGCACGGTCCCAGTGTTCGGGGAGATCACGGCGGAGTCAACGAGACGTTCCCGGGAATGGGACGCGGCGCGGGATGTCCGGTCAGGACGGACCCCGGGAACGCGGACGGGCCCGGCGACGACGGTCGCCGGGCCCGTGCGGACGGTGTCGGTCAGACGGTGGTGAGCTGCGGCTCGCGGGCGGCCAGCTCGGCCTCCTTCTCCCGGACGATCGGCAGCACCTTCGCGCCGAAGTACTCGACCTCCTCCTGGAAGTGCAGGAAGCCGAGCAGCAGCAGGTTCGCGCCGCGCCGCTTGTACTCGATCGCGCGGTCGGCGATCTGCTCCGGGGTACCGATCAGCTGGGTCCTGAAGCCGTCGTTGTACTGGACGAGGTCCTCGAACGACGAGTCCGCCCACATGCCGCGCTTGTCGCCGGTGGAGTTGCCGGCCTGCTGGACGGCGTCGCGGAAGCCCTCGACGGCCGGCCGGTTGGCCTTCTCGATGATCTCGCGCAGGGTGTCCCTGGCCTCCTTCTCGCCGTCGCGGGCGATCATGAAGCCGTTGAGCCCGAACCGGACCGGCTGGAGGCGCTCGGCGGTCTTCGCGTGGCCGAGGACCTCCTCGACCTGCTCGGAGAAGCCGTCGTAGTCCTTGCCGTTCGAGAAGTACCAGTCCGACACGGTGCCGCCGTTGTAGCGGGCCGCGGTGGAGTTGCCGCCCTGGAAGATCTCCGGGTGCGGACGGCCGGGGACGTCGACCGGGCGGGGCTTGAGGTCGAAGTCGCGGATCCGGTAGAAGTCGCCGGCGAACTCGGCGCCGCCGTCGGAGGTCCAGATCTCGCGCAGCACCCGGATGAACTCGTTGCTGCGACGGTAGCGCTCGTCGTGCTCGAGCCACGGCTGGCCCATCGCGGTGAACTCGGCCTTCAGCCAGCCGGAGACGACGTTGACCGCGAGCCGGCCGTTCGTCAGGTGGTCGGCGGTGGCGACCCACTTGGCCAGCACCGACGGTTCCCACAGGCCGGGGTGGACGGCGGCGATCACCTTGAGCCGCTCGGTGGCCAGGCCCAGGGCCAGGGAGAACGCGGTGGCCTCGTGCTGGTGGTCGGCACCGTAACTGGCCATGTAGCGGATCTGGGACAGCGCGTACTCGAAGCCGTTGTTCTCGGCGGTCTGCGCCAGCTTCCTGTTGTACTCGAAGCCCCAGTCGGTGCGCTGTTCGATGGTGCTGGTGACCAGTCCGCCGGAGACGTTCGGGACCCAGTACGCGAACTTCAGCGGCTCCTGGATCCGGGTGTTGGGCGTGGTGTCGAGAGCATCGGACACGGGAGACTCCTCGGGGGTGTGCCGGGCACGGCAGACGGGCGCACGACGGCGCCGAAAAGAGAGGAAAGAAGGAGGAAACGGACCTGCGGTGACGCGATCAGCGACAGGCCTGGCTCACGACGACGAGATTGTCGACGTGACGGCGTCGGGTCAGCAGGAAGCCGGTCACGTTCCCACCGAACCCGCGGAGCCGGTTGTTGTCAACCGGATGCCGGGGAGATCACCACGGGTCCTCACCGGCGGACCGGGTCGACCCCGAGCAGGCCGTGCGCCGGCCCGCCGAGCAGCCCCACGAGCCGGTGCTGGTCCGGGCCGGTGCGGAGGAACAGCGTCGACCGGATCGCGCCGATGCAGGCGTGCACCAGCACGCGCCCTCACCGGGACCGACGGGGAACGCGATCTGCGGGCGGCCGTCGCCGCCGTCGCGGCCGTCTACGGCGGGCTCGGGCTGCCGAGGTCGTGGTGACGGGTGCCGACGCGCTCGACCGGAACCTGACCGGGCGCGTCGACGTCGCCGATGCGCCCGGCCGCAGCGCCGCCGCCCGGCCACGGGCGCCGGGCCGGTCGCGGACCCGCCGCGGGGTCTCGGTGATCGCCACCGGCCCGGGATCGCGCTACGACACGGTCGGCGCCGCTCCTGCGGGCGGATCGTCCGCACGCGGTGGGGTGACCGTCGCCGCGTCGGTGCAGGCGAGCAGCGCACCGGCGAGCGGGCCGCGCCCGGCGACGAGCTCGACGACCCGCGGGTCGTAGCCGCGGACCTCGATGAACCGGGCGGCGTCGCGCTGCGGGTCCCCGGTCCGGCGGGCGACCGGCGAGTGCCCGATGGGGTGCAGCACCGCGGCGGTCATCAGCAGGTCCCGGTCGTGCCCGCCGTCCTCGGCGGCGGCGCGGGCCGCGATCGCCGCCCGCTGCGCACGCTCCCACAGCTCCGGGCGCTGGTGGGCCAGCAGCGTCTCGGCGAGCGCGCGGGCGGCGTCGAACCCCATGACCCGATCCTGCCCCACCCCGCCGTGACGTGATCCGCTGCGCGCGGTGATCCGTGCCGCGCGTGCGTCCGGACGCGCGCGGCGCACGGATCACCGCGCGCACGACGACGCCCCCGCGGCCGGTGCGGCCGCGGGGGCGTCGGGGCACCGACCGGGTCAGACCCGCTCGGAGTCGCGGCGCTGGGCGCGGACGGCGCGGAGCACGACCGGGGCGACCAGCAGGATCGCGATCAGCGAGTACACGACGATCGCGAGCGGTGTGGAGACCAGGGTGGTGACGTCGCCGTCGGCGATCTGCAGGGCGCGGCGCAGCTGCAGCTCCGCGTCCGGGCCGAGGATGACGCCGATGATCGCCGGCAGCACCGGCAGCCCGAACCGGCGCATCAGGAACCCGATGCCGCCGATCGCGAGCAGCACCAGCAGGTCGACCGGCTGGCCGGACACCGCGTAGGCGCCGACGCAGGCGAAGAACAGGATGCCCGCGTACAGGTACGGCCGCGGGATCCGCAGCAGCGTCGCCCAGGCCGGGGCCAGCGGCAGGTTCAGCACCAGCAGCATGACCAGGCCGATGAACAGGCTCGCGATGAGCGTCCAGACCAGGTCCGGCTCCTTCTGGAACAGCAGCGGGCCGGGCTGGATGCCGAACTGCTGGAACGCGGCGAGCATGACGGCGGCGATCGCCGTCGTCGGCAGGCCGAGGGTCAGCATCGTCGCCAGCGTCCCCGCCGACGACGCGCTGGCCGCGGACTCCGGCCCGGCGACGCCCTCGATGGCGCCCTTCCCGAACTGCTCCGGGTGCTTCGACAGCTTCCGCTCGGTCACGTACGCCATGAACGTCGACATCTCGGCGCCGCCGGCCGGGATCGAGCCGAACCCGAACCCGATGAACGGTCCGCGCAGCCACGGCTTCCACGTGCGCTTCAGGTCCTCGCGGCCCAGCCACGGACGGCCGACCGGGATGACCTCCTGCGGGCGTCGCCGCAGGTGCGCGGCGACCCAGAGCGCCTCGCCGATCGCGAACAGCCCGACCGCGACGATGATGACGTCGATGCCGTCGGCCAGCTGCGGCACCCCGAAGGTGAGCCGCGGCTGCCCGGAGATCGGGTCGAGCCCGACCAGGCCGATCGTCAGGCCCAGGGCGAGCGCGGCGAACCCGCGGACCCGCGAGGCGCCCAGCACGCCGCTGACGGCGACGAAGGCCAGCACCATGATCGCGAAGTAGTCCGGTGCGCCGATGTCGACCGCCACCGAGGCGATCAGCGGGGCGACCAGGACCAGCCCGGTCACGCCGACGATGCCGCCGATGAAGTGCCCGATCGCGGCGGTGGCGAGCGCCTGGGCGCCGCGCCCGGACTTCGCCATCGGGTTGCCCTCGATGGCCGCCATCACCGAGGCGGACTCACCGGGGGTGTTCAGCAGGATCGACGTCGTCGACCCGCCGAACATCGCCCCGAAGTAGATGCCGGCGAACATGATGAACGCGCCGGTCGGGTCGAACGCGTAGGTCACCGGCAGCAGCAGTGCCACCGCCATCGCCGGGCCGATGCCCGGCAGCACGCCGATCGCGGTGCCGAGCAGCACCCCGAACGCGGCGAACAGCAGGTTCTGCGGGGTCAGCGCGTGCGCGAACCCGTTCATGAGGAGGTCGAACGTGCCCATCAGCACTGCACCTCGATCATCCCGGTACCCCCATCAGCGGGCCGCCCGGGAGGTCGACGCCGAGCACCGCGTCGAACAGGACCCAGGTCAGCAGGGAGACCCCGGCGGCGATGCCGAGGTCGCGGAGCACCGCGCGCGAGCCGAGCGCGTACGTGGCGCCGGCGAACAGGACGGTCCCGGCGATCGGCCAGCCGGCCACCGGGATCAGCGCCGCGGTCGCGACGATCACCCCGGCCAGCATCCCGACCGTGCGCAGGTCCATGGCGGTGTCGAGGTCGACGTCCTCGCCGCCCTCGGCCTCGCCGCGGCCGCCGCGCAGCACGTCGACGGTCAGCAGCGCCGCCAGGACCAGCAGCGCCGTGCCGAGCGCGAACGCGACGGTGCGGGGTCCGAGCGGGTCGGACGCGGTGCCGCCGCCGCCCTCGGCGAGGGTGTCGCCGAGCACCAGCAGGCCGGTGAGGGCCAGCAGCACCGACACACCCAGCTCGGAGTGCTCGGACCACCACGAGCGAGTGGTCCCGGTGTCCCCGACGGTCGTCACGTCAGCCCCAGCCCGGTCAGCACCCGCTCGACGCGGGCGTCCTCCTCGGCCAGGAACCGGCCGAACTCCGGCCCCGGCAGGTACGCGTCCTGCCAGCCGTTGCGTGCCAGCACCTCCCGCCACTCCGGTGTCGCGTGCAGGTCGGCGTAGGCGCGCTCCAGCTCGGCGACGCCCTCGGGGTCCAGCCCCGGCGGCGCGACGACGCCGCGCCAGTTGGTGAACTCGACGTCGATGCCGGACTCGCGCAGCGTCGGCGCGTCGAGGCCGGGGACCCGCTCGCCCGCGGTCACCGCGAGCACCCGCAGGTCGCCGGAGGCGACCTGGTCGGCGAACTCGCCGAGCCCGGACACCCCGAACGCGACCTTGCCGCCGAGGACCGAGGCGAGCAGCTCGCCGCCGCCGTCGTAGGAGACGTAGTTGACCGTGCGCGGATCCACCCCGGCGCCCTCGGCCATCAGCATCGGGGCCAGGTGGTCCGGACCGCCGGGGGAGGATCCGCCGCCGACCGGGGTCCTCCCGGGGGCCGACCGCCAGGCGGCCAACAGGTCGCCGAGGTTCCGGTAGGGCGAGTCACCGGGGACGACGACGATCTCGGTCTCCTCGGTGAGCCGCGCGACCGGCGTGGTCTGCTCGAGCGTGACCGGCGAGTCGTTGGAGTACACGCTGCCGACCACGCCCAGGCCCATGCTCATCACGAGCCGGTCGTCCCCGGCCTCGTTGACGGTCCGGCCGAGCCCGACCGTGCCGCCCGCACCGGGCAGGTTGACGACCTCGACCGACCCGGTCAGCCCGGCGTCCTCCATGGCCTTGGCCGCGCTGCGGGCGGTGACGTCGTAGCCGCCGCCGGGGGCGTTCGGGACCAGCATCCGCAGTCCGCGGAGCTGGGTGCCGTCGCCGCCGCCGCCGATAGCGCCCACCGCGGGCGGGACGAGGAGCAGGGCGGCCAGGACGGCCACCACCGTGCCGAGGAGGGGTCCGACCCGGGGCCGCGGCACGGGCGGCGTGGGGTCGTCCGGCGCGGGCCGGTGCTGCGAGGGCGGTTCCTGCGACTGCGGAGGGGCCGTCGACTGGGGCATGTGCGTCCGATCTCACCGTTGCGAAGCGAACGCGGTGAAGTGTGCGGACCCACCCGCCCCGTGTCTCGGTAACGACCACAACGGTCCTTGTGGTCGTTTCGGTCATCGCGGACCGGGACCGCGGGGTCAGCGTGACCGCAGGCCCAGCTCACCCAGGACGTGCTCCACCCGCTCGTTCTCGGCGGCGGTGAACCGGGCGAAGTCCGCGCCCGGGAGCCAGGCGTCGTGCCACCCGTTCGCGGCCAGCACCTGCCGCCACTCGGGGGTGTCGCGCATCGCGGCGACGGCGTCGGCCAGCGCGGCGCGGTCGGCGTCGGGCAGGCCGGGCGGCGCGACCAGCCCCCGCCAGTTGCTGAACTCGACGTCCACCCCGGACTCGCGCAGCGTCGGCACGCCGAGGCCGGGGACCCGCTCGCCCGCGGTCACCGCGAGCACCCGCAGGTCACCGGACCCGATCTGGTCGGCGAACTCGCCCACCCCGGACACCGCGAAGGCCACCTCGCCGCGCAGCACCGCCGCGAGCAGCGGACCGCCGCCCTCGTAGGACACGTAGCGGACCCGGGCGGCGCGATGCCGGTGCCCTCGGCGAGCAGCATCGTGGCGAGGTGGTCCGGCCCACCCACGGTCGAGCCGCCGCCGACGGTGAGTCCGCCGGGGGCGGCGCGCCAGGCGTCGAGCAGCGCGCGGACGTCGCGGTAGGGCGAGTCCGCGGGCACGACGACGATCTCCGACTCCTCGGTCAGCCGCGCGATCGGCGTGGTGTCGGCCAGCGAGAGCGGGGTGTCGCGGGAGGCGGTCGCCCCGACGATCCCGAGCCCCATGCTCATCAGGAGCCTGCCGTTGCCTGCCTCGCCCTCGACCCGGCCGAGCCCGGCGATCCCGCCGGCGCCGGACAGGTTGAACACCTCGACCGGGCCGGTGATCCCGTTGTCGGACAGCACCTTCGCCGCGCTGCGGGCGGTGACGTCGTAGCCGCCGCCGGGTGGATTGGGGACCAGGATCCGCAGGTCGGACAACGGCCGCGGCCCGTCGGTGAGCACGATCGGGACGACGACCGCGGCGAGGGCCAGCACGAGCACCGCGACCAGCGCGACGACCGGACCCCGGCGGGCGACCGGTGGCCCGCCGGGCCGCGTCACCGTCCCCGCCATGTCCACCCGCCCGTCGCCGTGCCGCCGCCGGTGAGTCTGCGCGTCCGCGGCCGGGCCGGTCCACCGAGGGTGAGCCGCGCGACGCGTCGTGGTCCCACCGCCTCGCGTGGCCGCCGCCGTCGCCGTGCGTCCTACGCTGGGCGCATGCGACGGCGCGCCGGGGGCACGGGCGGACCGCTGGCCCGCCAGTTCCTCGTCTGGCAGCTGGTGGTCGTGCTCGTGCTGCTCGGCGCGGTCGCGGCGCTGGCCGCGGTGCAGTCCTCGGAGTCGTTCCGCGAGACCCAGGGACGCCGGATGCTGTCGGTCGCCGAGGACGTCGCGTCCGTGCCGACCGTCCGCGAGGCGTTGCAGACCCGCCGCTACGACCTGCTGCCGTCGTTCGCCCGCAGCGCGGAGAACCTGTCCGGGGCCGACGAGATCGAGATCGTCGACGCCGGGCTGGTCGTGCGCACCTCGCCGGACCCGTCCCGGGTCCGGCAGCGCTTCGACCCCGGTGCCAGCACCGCGCCGCAGGGCCGGGCCTGGGTCGGCAACCCCGACGGGCGCACCGTCGTCGCCCAGGTGCCGGTGATCGACGACCGCGGCGCCGTCGCCGGGCTGGTGTCGGCCGGGATCCGCGCGCCGTCGCTGTGGGAGTCCCTCGCCGGGGCCCGCGCGGAGACCGGCGCGCTGCTCGGGCTGGCGCTGGGCGTCGGCGTCCTCGGGTCGCTGCTGCTGGCCCGGCGGGTCCGCCGCCAGACCCTCGGCCTGGAGCCCGACGAGATCGTCGAGCTGGTACAGCGCCGCGAGGCGATGCTGCTCGGGATCAAGGAGGGCGTCGTCGGGCTGGACACCGCGGACCGGATCACCCTGCTCAACCCGGTCGCCCGCGAGCTGCTGGAGCTGCCCGGCGCCCGGGAGGGCGACGCCGTCGCCGACCTGGGCCTCGACGACCGGCTCCGCGAGGTCCTCACCGGTGCCGCCGACGGCGAGGACCAGCTCGTGCTGCGCGACACCCGGGCCCTGGTGCTCAACCGCCGCCCGGTCCGCGTCGACGGCCGCGACGTGGGCGCCGTGGTCACGCTGCGGGACCGCACCGAGCTCACCACCCTGCAGCACCGGCTCGACGCCTCGCACACCGTCACCGACACCCTGCGCGCCCAGGCCCACGAGTTCTCCAACCGGCTGCACACCATCGCCGGGCTCACCGAGCTCGGCGAGCACGACGAGGTGCGCCGGTTCGTCGCCGGGATCGTCGCCGCCTCGGAGGGGTGGCGCCGCGAGGTCACCGCCAGCGTCGGCGACCCGGCGACGGCCGCGCTGCTCGTCGCGAAGAACAGCCAGGCCGCCGAGCGCGGCGTCGAGCTGGCCCTGGACCCGGAGTCCCGGCTCGACCCGACCGACCCCGACCACGACCCGGACCTGTCCGCCGACCTCGTGACCGTGCTCGGCAACCTGATCGACAACGCGATCGACGCGACCGCCGGGCGGGACGGCCCGCGCCGGATCGAGATCGGGCTCGCCGGCGGCGGCGACACCGACGGCGACGAGGTCTGGGTCGAGGTCCGCGACTCCGGCCCCGGGATCGCCTCCGAGCTGGCCGAGGAGGTGTTCCGGGCCGGCTACTCGACCAAGGCCGCCGAGATCGGCGGCCGCGGGCTCGGCCTGGCCCTGGCCCGGCAGGCGTGCCTGCGCCGGGGTGGCACCATCGCGGTGCGGCCGGCACCGGCGGGCCGCGTCGGTGCGGTGTTCGAGGCGGTGCTGCCGGTGCTGCCGGTGGCGCCGACGGGGGTGCGGGTGTGAGGGTCCTGGTCGTCGACGACGACTTCATGGTCGCGAAGGTCCACTCCGGCTACGTGGAGCGGATCGCGGACTGCACCGTGGTCGGCGTCGCGCACAACGGCGCCGACGCCCTCGACGCCGCCGCCCGGCTCCGCCCGGAGCTGGTGCTGCTCGACGTCTACCTCCCCGACATGTCCGGCCTGGAGGTGCTGACGCGGCTGCGCACCGGGGCCTCCGACGACCCGTTCGTGCTGGTCGTGACCGCGGCCGACGACTCCGACACGGTCGCCGCCGCCCTGCACGGCGGTGCGCTGCACTACCTGGTCAAGCCGTTCGACTCCGCCGCGCTCGCCGCCCAGGTGCACCGGGCGACGCGGATCCGGCGCGACCTGGACCGGGTCCGCGACCAGTCCGACATCGACCGGCTCTTCGGCGGCACCGGTGCCGCCCCGGCCCGCACCCCCGGCGGCCCGGAACGGATGCCGAAGGGGCTGACCACCCCGACCGCGGAGCTCGTCGCGGGCACCCTGCGCGAGCACTCGGGGTCCGGGCCCGAGGCGGACCTGTCGGCGACCGAGTGCGCCGAGGCCACCCGGCTGTCGCGGGTCAGCGCACGCCGCTACCTGGAGCACTTCGTGTCGACCGGGCAGGTCACCGTACGGCTGCGCTACGGCGGCACCGGCCGCCCGGAGCGCCGCTACCGCTGGGTCGGCTGACCGGCCCCCCGCAGCGCCTCCGCCCGCGATGCCGCGGGGTGGGCCGCCGCCCGCTGTGTCGCCGGGTCGGCCTCCGCCCGCTGTGCCGCCGGGTCGGCCTCCGCCCGCTGTGCCGCCGGGTCGGCCTCCGCCCGCTGTGCCGCCGGGTCGGCCTCCGCCCGCTGTGCCGCCCGGTCGGCCTCCGGCCGCTGTGCCGCCCGGTCGGCCTCCGCCTCCTCGGCCTCGGCGGCGTGCTCCAGCAGCACCCCCGCGATCGGCTCGCACAGCAGGTCCGGCAGGGCGTGCCCCATCCCGTCCACCGTGACGAGCTGCGCGGCCGCCCCGATCCGCGCCGCCAGGTGGTCGGCGTGCGGCGGCGGGTGCACCGGGTCCTTCGGCGCCTCGACGACGAGCGTCGGCACCGTGACCGAGCCCAGCTCGGCGCCGCGGTCCAGCCCGTCGAGGTCGGCCTGGGCGTGCGCGGTGCACGGCTCGACCCGCCCGGTGTGGTCCATGATCCGCCGCTCGCGCGCGGCGAACTCCGCGGTGTCGAACGGCAGCACCCCGCCGGAGACGCGTCGCCAGTACTCGACCCGCCAGGCCAGCTCCCCGGCCTCGTCGCGCGGGTCGCCCAGCTCCTGCCACATCCGCAGCACGTCCCGGGTCGGGCCGGGCAGGTCGGCGTCGCCGGTGTCGAGCGCCGCGGTGCACAGCAGCGTCGCGCTGACCATGCGGTCCGGCGCGTCGAGCGCGAGCAGCTGGACCAGCGTCCCGCCCAGCGACATCCCGACCAGGTGCGCCCGGTCGATCCCGCAGCCGTCGAGCACCGCGAGCGCGTCGGTCGCCAGGTCGGCGACCGCGTAGGGCCGGTCCTCGAACGCGTGGGTGGAGCGTCCGGTGTCGCGGTGGTCGTAGCGGACCACCCGGTGCCGCTCGCGCAGCACCTCGACCAGCGCGTCCGGCCAGCCGTACCCGGCCGAGCCCGCCCCGTTCACCAGCAGCACCGGCGCCGCCGGCGTCGGCCGGTGTGCGGGCAGGTCCTGCACCCAGAGGGTCACGCCCGGCTCGGTCTCGACCTCGCGTACGGTGCCGGCGATCTCCACATGCGCAGGCTGCCAGACCGGTGACGACCCGCCTCCGCCGACCGGGTGGGGCATCGGCCCGGTGTGCGGGGAACGCCGGTCACGGGCGTCCGGGAGTACCCGTCCTGCGCCGGGCCACGGCCTCACCGGAGCCTGACCCCGGAACGCGCGACGGCCCGGTCCGCACGGGGTGCGTACCGGGCCGTCGCGAGGCGCTGGGGGAGGGTCAGCCGACCTTCTCGATCAGCGCGGCGCGCTGACGGTCGCCGAGGCCGGCGGCACGGCGCGACACGTCGATGCCGGCCTCCTCCATCACCTTGGAGACCTTCGCCGGGCCCCAGCCCGGGACGCTCTTGAGCAGGTCCGCGACCTTGGTCTTGCCGACGATCTGGTCGGTCTTCGCGCGACCCAGCACAGCGGGGATGGTCTCCTCGCCGCTGGCGATCTTGTCGCGGAGCTCCTTGCGGGCGGTACGGGCCGCAGCCGCCTTCTTGAGCGCCTCGGCGCGCTGCTCCGGGGTCAGGGTGGGCAGAGCCATCGCTGACAACTCCTCTCGGTTCACGCACCCCGCTCACCGGGGTGGACTGCCATCTCCGATCGCGGTACAGACTGGCAGAGACACCCTCACGACCTGCGGGAACCCCCTCCACAGGGCGTGTCGGCCCCGTTCCGGGGCCTCGGGGACGCTGCTCACCGCATCCGGGCGACCGCCCGTCGCACCGCGCCGGTCCCGGACTGTTGCCGCAGGTCAGCGGCATGAAGAGCCGGAAACGGTGACGGTGGGCTCAGGCCCCGAGCACGGAGCGCAGCCCCGCGACGTCCCAGAGGGTGCGGACCTCGTCGATCCGGCCCTGCCGCACCCGCACCAGCTGCACCGCCAGCACCTCCGCCGGGCGCCCGGTCGGGGCGAGACCGGGCAGCAGCCACGGCAGCTCCCGGTCGTGGGTGAAGCCGACGCGGACCTCGTCGACCACCCGGCGGACGTCGACGGTGCGCGACATCCGGGTCCGGGTCAGCCCGGACGGCCGGGCCGCGGCGACGGCGGCCAGGTGCGCGGCGACCGCGTCCCGGCCGTGGCCCCCGGCGCCGGTGGGCAGCTCGGTCCAGCTCACGTCGGCGGCCAGCGCGGCCGTCGCCGGGCCGGGGTCGCACGCGCCGTAGAGCGCGTCGGCGGCGGTGTCCCAGAGCCGTGCGACGTCGCGCATCAGGACCTGCATCGCCGGGGTCACCCGATCACGGTGCCACGCCGTGACCCACCCGCGCACGCGACGACGCCCGGGGGCGCGTGCCCCCGGGCGTCGGTCGTGGTGCGTGGCCGGCTCAGGCCGTGGCGGCCGGGCGTTCCTCGGGCGCGGGCGGCGCGCCGGGCGAGATCCGCGGGTCCAGCTCGGCGCGGTCGTCGGTCTCCTCGCCCAGCGGCTTCTCCGGGTCGACCGCCTTGTCGTAGGAGGCGGTGACGCTGATCAGCCGGTGCCCGCGGAAGCGGGCGTAGCGCAGCGACCGCAGCCAGTTGTAGAGGGTGCCGACGCGGTTGCCCCAGCCGACCAGGAACGCCACGTGCACGTAGCACCAGATGAAGTACCCGAGCCAGCCGGTGACCTTGATGCCGCGGACGTCGGCGACGGCCTCGCGGGCGCCGATGGTGGCCATCGAGCCCTTGTCGAAGTACTTGAACGGGGCCGGGGTGGTGTCGTCGCCCTTCGCCCGTGCCTTGATCAGCCTGCCGACGTAGGTGCCCTGCTGCATCGCCACCTGTGCGACGCCGGGCAGCCGGTCGATGGTGGAGACCATGTCGCCGATCGCGAACACGTCGCGGCGGTCCGGCAGGCTGCAGTCCGGGTCGACGGTGAGACGGCCCGCTCGGTCCGCCTCGCCGCCGGAGGCCTTGGCCAGCAGCTCACCCAGCGGCGACGCCTGGACGCCCGCTGCCCACACCTTGGTGCGGGCGGCGATGCGCTCCTCGCCGTTCGGGCCCTTCACCGTGATGGAGTCGGCGTCCATCCCGGTCGCCATGGTGTTCAGGCGGACCTCGACGCCCTTCTTCTCCAGGGTCTTACGCGTGTAGTTCTGCAGCTTCTTCGCGAACGGCGGGAGCACCGCGGGCGCCGCGTCGAGCAGAATGATCTTCGCGGAGCGGGTGTCGATCGACCGGTACTCACGCGGCAGCACGTACTGGGCCAGCTCGGCGAGCTGGCCGGCGAGCTCGACGCCGGTGGGGCCTGCGCCGACGACCACGAAGGTCATCCACGCCTGCTTCTCCTCCTCGGTCGTCGCGACCTCGGCGAGCTCGTAGGCACCCAGGATGCGCGAGCGCAGCAGCCGGGCGTCCTCGATCGACTTCATGCCGGGCGCGTGCTCGGCCCACTCCGGGTGTCCGAAGTAGGCGTGCGTGGCGCCCGCCGCGACGACGAGGGTGTCGTAGGGCAGCACGATCCGCTGCCCGTCCGGCGCGGCCGCGTGGACGACCTTGGTCTCGAGGTCGATGTCGCCGACCTCGGCGAGCAGGGTGCGCACGTTGGTCTGCTTCTTCAGCACCCGGCGCAGGGGCGGGGCGATCAGGCCGGGGGACAGGATGCCGGTCGCCACCTGGTAGAGCAGCGGCTGGAAGAGGTGGTGATTCGTGCGGTCGACGATCGTCACGTCGACATCGGCGCCCTTGAGCGCCTTGGCGGCCTGCACACCGCCGAACCCTCCGCCGACGATCACGACCTTGTGCCGGCCCTGCCGCTCGTCGTGCTCTGCCGTGCTCACCTGAGTCCGCCCCTCGTCGGTCGGTCCTGGCGCGGCATCACCGCGCGCCTGCTCGACGGCCGGTGTCGGTCCCCGCCTCCGGACCCTGAGTCCTGGTGTCGGCGGTGGCCGGCGGCCGTCCTGGCCGGTCTCCGACCGTACGAACCCACGGCCGCCGGGGCAATTCGGATCGCTCCGGAAACGCCTTTCAGAGTCCGAACTCACACGGTGGGGGAGCAGAAGCCGGGTGCGGGCTCGCACGACCGTGCGACGATGGGGCCCATGTGCGGGATCGTGGCTGCGTTCGGTGGACCCACGGCGTGGCCGGGCGGTGAGCCCGCCGACCCCGGGAAGTACGAGCGGATGCTCGCCCGGGTGGCGCACCGCGGGCCCGACGACACCGGCGTCCAGGTCGTCGGGCACACCTGGCTCGGCCACCAGCGCCTGTCGATCATGGACGTCAGCGGTGGGCACCAGCCGATGTCCGATGCCGCCCGCACCGCGTGGATCGTCGGCAACGGCGAGATCTACAACCACGAGCGCATCGCCAAGGCGTTCCCGGACGGCACGGTGCGCACCAAGTCCGACACCGAGGCCGCGCTGCACGCGGTGATGTGGGACGGCCAGGCCGCGGTCGCCTCGTTGAACGGCATGTTCGCCGTCGCCATGGGGCGCACCGACGGCGCCGGGCTCGTCGCCAGGGACCCGTTCGGCGTGAAGCCGCTGTACTGGGTGCCGCCGGTAGAGCTCCGTCACGGCGACGGCGGTGCGGCCGGGGCTGTCCCCTACACCGCGCCCGACCCGTCGGAGACGGTGCTGTTCGCCAGCGAGCTCCGCGCGTTCGACCCCGAGGACCGCCCGCACGTGCGCTCGTTCCCGCCCGGCTGCCTGTGGAGCCCGTCGTCGGGGCTGGTGCGGTTCGCCGACGCCGTGCCGGTCGAGGTCCGCCCGGCGCGCCGCGCGATCCGCCCCGGCTGGGACGACGCCGACCTGTCCCGGGTGCGCGAGGCCGTGGTGTCCGCGGTGCGTCGCCGGATGATGTCCGACGTCGGGGTCGGTGTGTTCCTGTCCGGTGGCCTCGACTCGGCGCTGGTCGCGGCCATCGCCGCGCAGGAGGCCCGGGCCCGCGGCGAGCAGCTGCCGACCTTCGCCGTCGGGACCGCCGAGTCCGGCGACCTGATCGCGGCCCGCAAGGTCGCCGCGCACATCGGGTCGGACCACCACGAGATCCTGGTGACCCCCGAGGACATCGCCGAGGCGCTCGACCACGCCGTCGAGGTCATCGAGCACTACGACCCGGCCCTGGTCCGCAGCGCGGTGCCCAACCTGATCCTCGCCCGCGAGGCGGCGAAGAAGGTCAAGGTCGTGCTCACCGGGGAGGGCGCCGACGAGCTGTTCGCCGGCTACTCCTACATCCACGGTCCCGAGTACGCCGACCCGGACACCCTGCAGGCGGAGCTGGTCCGCTCGCTGGAGCAGCTGCACCACCTCAACCTGCAGCGCTGCGACCGCACCACCATGTACTTCGGGCTGGAGGCCCGCGAGCCGTTCCTCGACTCCGGCCTGGTCCGGGCCGCGCTGGCGCTGCCGCCGGAGTGGAAGCAGTGTCCCGACGGCCGCCCCGAGAAGGCGATCCTGCGCGAGGCGTTCGAGGGCTGGCTGCCCGAGGACCTGCTGTGGCGCGGCAAGGAGCAGTTCGGCGACGGCTCCGGTGCCGGCACCGTGCTCGCCGAGCTGGCCGCCCGCAAGGCCGCCGCCGCGGCCGGGGCCGGGGCCGGGGTGACCGACGGGGTGCCCGAGCACCCGTCCGACTCCTGGCCGCTGCGCAGCGAGGAGGAGGTCCTCTATCACGGGATCTGGCGGTCCCGCTTCGACGGGATCCGGCCCGACCACGTGCTCGGGGCGTTCGCGACGGCCTGAGCGGCGCTCGGGCCCGGGCCGCCCGGTCGGCGCGTGCCGCGTCGGCGTGCCCGGGCGTCGGCGACGCGCTTCTCCAGGTCGACCTCGGAGCGAGCCGAGGATCTGCGGCGGGGTGGTGCAGCGGGCCCGCACCCACGGTCCGCGGCCGTCGCCGCCGACGGCCGGCCGGTAGCGGACCGCAGCCGTCTGCGCCACAGCTGCCGCCGGTCGCCCCCGGTACGGCGTGCCGGGCTGCGGCGGGCTCAGTTCTGGTCGGGACGGAGGCCGTCGACCTGGTCGGAGCCGGAGACCCCGATCGAGCCGGTCCCGGACGGGTCCTGCGACGTGCCGGGCTCGCCCCCGGCGGGGACGTCGGCCGCGCCGGTCGCCGCGCAGGACTCCTCGACCGACTGCGGCAGCGCCGCGGCCGGGTCGGGGGTCGGCGACGCGCTCGCCGAGGAGGACCGCGACGACTCCGTGCTCGGGGACGGCTGCGTCGTCGGGGCGGCGAGCGCCGGTGCGGTCCCGGGCGCCGGTTCCGGGGCCGGGTCGGCGATGGCGTTGCGGACGACCTCGCGCATGTAGGAGACGTCGGGGTCGGCGGTGACGAAGTAGCCCGTCGAGGAGTTCGGGTCCGGCAGCGACGGGTCGAACGCGACGCTCTCCAGCCGGAAACCCTCGTCGGCCAGGATTGCCAGCGCGGGCAGCACCTGCTGCGGCATGTCGGTGGCGACGTTGTCCCGGGTCACCGCGGCGATGCTCTGGAACCGGGAGATCAGCTCGGTCGCGGTCGTCTGCGAGATGACGGCCTGGATGAGGCAGCGCTGGCGGCCCATCCGCTGGTAGTCGGTGCCGTCACGGCGGGAGCGGGCGAACCACAGCGCGTCCTCGCCGCCCAGGTTCTGCACCCCGGGGCTGATGTAGCGGTCCGGGGTGACGTGCCTGCCGAACGCGGTGACGCCACCGACCGGGATCGGCTCGGGCCCGACGTTCACGGTGACCCCGCCGACGGCGTCGATCATCGAGGAGAACCCGGCCATGTTGACCTCGAGGTAGTAGTCCAGCGGCAGGCCGGTCATGTACGCGATCGAGGACTGGAGCAGGTTGATGCCCGGCGAGGACGTCGGTCCCGGCGGCGCGACCTCCGGGTGCTGCTCGGCGTAGGCGTAGACGGCGTTGAGCAGGTAGTCGCCCGACAGCGGCTGCGACGGGTCGTGGAAGCCGTTCGGGAACGTCTCCGCGGCCGGGCTGCCCGGCGGGAACTCGGCCCGCTGGATGTTGCGGGGCAGGCTGAACAGCGTCGTCCGGCCGGAACGCGTGTCGATGCTGGCGACCATCATGGTGTCGGTGCGGGTACCGGTCCGGTCGTCGCCGGCGTCGCTGCCCAGCAGCAGCACGTTCAGCCGGGCCTTGCCCAGCGCCTCGGCCGCGGACGTCCCGCCGCCCTGGAACAGCGAGTTCAGCAGCCCGCGCTGGGAGTTCACCAGCTCGATGCCGAAGCCGAACGGCACGGCGACGGTGAGGCACATCAGGGCCGCGGTCCCGGTGCCGAGGATCTTCCGGCCGAGCGGCATCCCGCGCGGCCGGGCGAGCGCGTAGGTCCGCGCGACCTGGGCGATCCAGGCGATCCCGGCGACCACCAGCGCGCCCGCGATGACGGTCAGCGTGGTCGTCGACAGCAGGTTCTGGAGCAGCGTCGAGCGCCGGGCCAGGAGCACCAGCGCCGCCAGCGCGACGATGATCGCGACCAGCGTGCCGAGGATCAGCCCACCGGTACGACGGCGGCGCAGCGCGAGGTGGCCGCTGCCGGGCACCACGGTGGACGCCGCGGTGAGGCCGAGCGCGGCGGCGAGGGTGCGCCGCGCGGGGTCGGGTGCGGTCGACGGGCCGGCGGGCGGGGACAGCGTGGTGTCCGCGTCGCGCGCGTCGCCGCGGCCGTCCCGGGCGGAGCGGTCCCTCCCGGACGCCGCGGATCCCGAGGCGGCCGAGGCTGCCGTGGCGGTGCCTGCCGCGGCACCGGCGGCGAGGTCGGTGTGCGGTGGCCGCGGAGGAGCGGGGCGTGCGGTGTCGCGCGGGGCTTCCGGCGCGGACCCGCCCGGACCGGCCGGGCGCGCGTCGGCGGGACGTTCCTGCGGGCCGTCCGGTCTGCCGGTGTCGGGCCTGCCGGGGGCGCCGTCCGGGCGGACGGCGCCGGACGACCGCGCACCGGGGGGCGGCGCGGTGGCACCGCCGGGCCGCCCGGTCACGGCGGGACGACCCGGTACGGCCTGCGGGCCGGTGTCGGGCCGGCCGCCGGACCGCGGGTCGGGACCACCGGGACGGGGCTCACCGGGGCGCCGGGGGCCACCCGGGGGCACCGGCCCCGGGCCCGCCTGTCCCGGGCCGGCCTGTCCCGGACCGCCGGGGACCGAGGGGCCCCCGGGCCGCGGCGGTGCGTCCGGGCGCGAACCCGCGGGCGCGGACGCACCGGCACCACCGGACACGGGGCCACCGGACACGGGGCCACCGGACACGGGGCCACCGGACACGGCACCACCGGGACGGCCGCCGGGCACCGCGCGACCGGGACGGTCACCGGGTGCGGCGCCGCCGGGTACGGAGCCACCGGGACGGTCGCCGGGCCGGCGCGGGACGACCGGCAGCTCGCCGCTGAGCCGGGCCGCGCGGTCGCGCTCCTCCGGCGGGGCGTCGGGCTCGGACGCGCGGTGCCGCCGGTGCTCCGCGGCGGTGTCCGGCCGGCCGGGGACCTTCACGGTCTCACCGATGCCACGACGGGTCGCGCGGAGGGAGCGGATGTCGGTGGGCCTGCTGTCGCTGTGCCCACCACGGCCCGGGATCTCCTCCCGGGGCGAGCGGGGCGACCAGGCGGCGGCCCGCCGGGCCGCGGCGCGGGCCTCGCGCTCGCGCCGGGGGAGCCAGGACTCGTCCTCGGCGGGACGCCCGGCACCGTCCGGCGGGCCGGGGGGCATGCCACCGGGACTGGTCCCGGGGCGCGGGTCACCGGCGGGCGGGCGTGGCGCACCGGGGGCGGGCGGACCGGGTCCTCGCCGGGGGCCCGACGGCTGCTCCCGGGGAGGCCTGCCGGACTGCGGGGGTCTGCGGTCACCGGGCCTGCCGGACTGCGGGGCCGGGGGCCCGCCGGGCCCGGACGGGGGTGCGGCACCGCCACGGGCGGGCGGCGGCGGGGTGTCGCGACGGTCGTGCGGCGGTGGGGTCTCACCGTGGTCCCGGGGCGGGGTGCCGCGCCGGGCCTCGTCCCGGAGGTGCGGGCGGTCGTCGCGGCGGGCGCGCTCGGGAGGGCCGGGTCGTCGTGGCCGGTCCGGACCGGCCGGGCGGGAGCCCTCCTGCGGTCGTTCGTCCACCCGGGGCACCCCCCTTCACTGGTCGGCACGGGCGGGGTGGCCGCGCCGTGCGGAGGAGCCGCGGCACGTGCCTGCGCACCCGGCGGCGACGACGGCGCTCGGGTCCCGGTGAGGGTACTTGCCGTGATCACGATCTCGGTGAGCGGCCACCCACCCCGGTGGGTGGCGTCGGACAGGGTGGACATACCCGTCACTGGTACGACACGAAGACGGGTGACTCGGGCCGGACGGCGTAGGTCTCGCGCGGGGTGAAGGTCGGCTCGTCCTCGTCGATGAAGTTCTTCCAGCCCCACCACAGACCCGGCGGGCGGGGCGCGGCGTGCAGCGCGTTCCAGGTCTCGGTCTTCTCCTCGCGGGTGCCGTAGCCGTCGGCGTGCAGCACGGTCGCGAGCTCGCGGTGGGAGGTGACCACGGTCTGCCGGTCGGAGATCATCGAGACCCGGAACTGGTGGATCAGGAACACCTTCTGCGGCAGCTTCTCCTCCCGTACCAGCCCGGCCAGCCACTCCGAGGTCCGGTTGATCTCGGCCGCGGTCACCGAGCCGACCTGCACGCCGTGGCGCTGGCCCGGCTTCAGCCGCCACTCGGGGTCGAGCGCGAGCCCGACGTGCGGCTGCGCGAGCAGCTCGGCGTAGCGCTTCGCCTGGGTCGGGAAGTCGGTGGTCCCGGGCTGCAGGTCCAGCACCACGTAGACCCCGGCCTTCCCTGCCTGCTCGACCCACGGCCGCAGCTCGTCGACGCTCATCTCCGCCGAGTAGTCGCCGTCCGGGCCGGGGGCGCGGTCGGCGACCGTCGTGATGATCTCGAACGCCGGCACGACGGGCTCGCGTACGAGCGGCTGGAAGTCGGCGGCGAGGTCCTTCGCGCGGGCGATCGAGCGCGGCAGGTCCTGCTCGCCGAGCACCCCCATCGACGGGGTGCCCGGGTGGCCGTAGAGCGCGGCCATCCGGCGGCCCGGGAAGACCTCGGTGCCACCACCGGGCAGCTCCGGCGCCGCGGGCGCGGTGGAGGTGGGCGCCGGTCGCGCGGGGGACGGCGGGGCGGCCGGGGCCGGGGCGGCGCTCGCGGAGCAGCCCCCGACCAGCGCGCAGGCGGTCAGCAGCGCCACGAGCAGCGCCGGCGGACGCGGGCGCCGCGCGGGGCGACGACGGTTCGTGACGAACAGGACCTGCGAGGACTCACCCGAGATGGACACCGGTCACCAGGTTAGGTGACAGGATCGCGCACGGCAGGACGGACGGTCACCAGGAGTGTCGGGCGCGCGACGGAGCGTGGCGGGCGCGACCACCCGCCCCGGATCAGCGCGGGAGGACGGGTCCGTCCGGGCCGTCCTCGGGTCCACGCTGCGGACGCGGCGGACGGCCCCGCAGGATCCGCTTGAGACCCGCGGTGTGCCGCCGGCTGACGGGCAGCTCGACCGCGCCCGGCCCGTTGCCGAGGCGGACCACGTACCCCGACCCGGACATGCGCAGCTCGGTGATCAGTGGCAGCGACACCAGATAGGCGCGGTGGATCCGCACGAACCCGGCCTCCCCCCAGCGGTCCTCCAGCACCGAGACCGGGATCCGGACCAGGTGGCTGCCCTCGTTGGTGTGCAACCGGGCGTAGTCGCCCTGGGCCTCGACGAACCGGATCGAGGAGCGGGGGACCAGTTTGGTGGTGCCGGCCAGCTCGACCGGCACGACCTCGTCGTCGGTGGTCGCGGCGGGGGCGCCCCGGCGGGCTGCCGCGGGATCGGGCCTGCCGCCCTGTTCGACGCCGTGGCGCGGCGGTGCCGGGGGCCGACCGCTCTCGGCCCGGCGGGCCGCACGCAGCGCCATGGTGCGGTCCAGCGAGCCGGACAGCCGCTCGGTGCGCAGCGGCTTGAGCAGGTAGTCGACGGCGCCGACCTCGTAGGCGTCGACGGCGCGGTCGTCGTGGGCGGTCACGAACACCACCGGCGGCGGGTCGGCCATCGCGTTCAGCACCCGGGCGAGCTCCAGGCCGTCGAGGCCGGGCATCCGGATGTCGAGGAACACGACGTCGACGGTCGGGGTGTTCGCGTCGGCCTGCGAGCCGTGCAGGATGCGCAGCGCCTCCGTGGCGTCCGGCGCGGTCAGTACGGTCGCGACCCGCTGGTCCTCGCCGAGCAGGTGCGCCAGCTCCAGCAGGGCCGGCTCCTCGTCGTCGACGGCGAGGACGGTGAGCCGTGTCCCCGCCGGGGCGGCGAGCGGTGGTTGCGGCGGCTCCGGGGCGCGGAGCTGTCCCGGAACCCCGATGGGCCGGTGGTTGCTCGCGGCGCCGTACCCGGGCTGCAGCACGTGGCCGACCGGGCCGGCGGGCGTCGCGCCCGAAGCGTGCCCACCCCGCGCGTGGCTGTACACGGCTCCTCCTTGCCGCGGGCACACCGCCCGCTGACCGGTGACTGCGGGCACACCGTATCGAGACAGCGGAGCGTCACCGACGGCCGGTCCGGCCTCGCGTCCCACACGATCCGGGGTGGGCCGTCGGAGTGGGTGCGACAGCGGAGCGTCACGAGTCGTGGCAGCCGGTCGTGGACGCGGTGCGTCGTCCGGCCGTGGAAGGGGCCGGGAACGGCATCGTGGCTGGTCGGGCGGAGGGTCGTTCCCCCGCCGATCGGACGGGCTGCGGGCGGGTGCCATTGTGGCACTCGGTGCCGAAACGCTACCGTGCGGTGAGAACCGCCACGTGGGACCGTCTCGTACCGGTCGGCGTGTCGGACCCGGCCGCGACCGACGATGGCCGGACGCAAACCTCCGACTGCGAAGGGGCAGGCATGGCGAGCACGAAGGACTGGTTCGAGACGGTCGCGGAGGCACAGCGACGGGCGCGCAAGCGCCTGCCGAAGTCGGTCTACTACGCGCTGGTCGCCGGTGCGGAGCAGGGGATCACGCTGGCGGACAACGTCGCCGCCTTCGATGAGCTCGGCTTCCGCCCGCACATCGCGGGACTGCCGCCGCAGCGGGACCAGAAGACCACCGTGATGGGCCAGGAGATCGACCTCCCGGTCCTGATCTCGCCGACCGGCGTCCAGGCCGTCGACCCGGAGGGCGAGGTCGCCGTCGCACGGGCGGCGCACAGCTCCAACATCCAGAACCCGCTCAACCCCGAGCAGACCGTGTCGACGGCGATGGGCCTGTCGTCGTTCGCGTCCCGTTCGGTCGAGGACGTCTGCGCCGTCCACGACAAGGTCTTCTTCCAGGTCTACTGGGCCGGGTCGAAGGAGGACATCCTCGAGCGCGCCCTGCGCGCGAAGCGGGCGGGCGCCAAGGGTCTCATCGTGACCCTGGACTGGACCTTCGCCACCCGCCGCGACTGGGGCAGCCCGCCCATCCCGGAGAAGGTCGACGTCAAGGCCGCGCTGCAGTTCGCGCCCGAGATGATCACCAAGCCGCGCTACCTGCTCGACTGGGCGAAGTCCGGGAAGATCCCGGACCTGAAGGCCCCGAACATGGCGCCCCCCGGCGGCGGTGACGCCCCCACCTTCTTCGGCGCCTACGGCGTCTGGTGGACCACTCCGCTGCCGACCTGGGACGACGTCGCCTGGCTCCGCGAGAAGTGGGGCGGCCCGTTCATGGTCAAGGGCATCATGCACCCCGACGACGCGCGTCGTGCCGTCGACGCGGGCGCCACCGCGGTCTCGGTGTCCAACCACGGCGGCAACAACCTCGACGGCACCCCGGCCGCGATCCGGGCGCTGCCCGCGATCGTCGACGCCGTCGGGGACCAGATCGAGGTCGTGATGGACGGCGGCATCCGCCGCGGCGCCGACGTCGTCAAGGCGCTCGCGCTCGGTGCCCGCGCGGTCCTGATCGGCCGCGCGTACCTGTGGGGCATGGCCGCGCAGGGCGAGCGCGGGGTCACCAACGTCCTGTCGATCCTCTACAAGGGAATCGACGAGGCGCTGCTGGGCCTGGGCAAGAAGTCGATCCACGAGCTCTCCCGCGACGACCTGATCATCCCGGAGAACTTCACCCGCGTCTCGAAGCTCTGAGACACCGGGGTGGTGCGGGGGCCCGGCGCGACCCGGCCCCCCCCCACCACCGTCGGCTCACAGCGGGTACGTGACCCGGGTCAGCTCCTCGGCACGCTCCCAGAGCGCCCGCTGCATCCGGCGGTCGTGCGAGGCCGCTGTCGACCCCACCGGGCGCGGGTTGCCGCGTGCCTCGCCGATCCCGTCGGGTCCGATGTAGGCGCCGCCCGGCAGGTCCGGCACGGTCGATGCGAACAGCGTCGGCAGCGCCCCGGTCGACGCCGGCTGGGCGACCAGCGGGGTGAACACCGACATGACCGCGTCCTGGAAGGACTCGGTGCGCCCCATCAGGTTGGTGGAGGACAGGCCCGGGTGGGCGGCCATCGACCGCAGCCGCGACCCGGCGGCGACGAACCGGTGCTCCAGCTCGTAGGCGAACATCAGGCAGGCGAGCTTCGACTGGCCGTAGGCGGTCCAGCGCTCGTAGCGGCGGCGCTCGAAGTTCAGGTCGTCGACGCCGATCCGGCCCATCCGGTGGGCGAGGCTGGACAGCGTCACGACGCGCTCGGTGATCCGGTCGGCCAGCAGCCCGGTCAGCGCGAAGTGGCCGAGGAAGTTGACCCCGAGCTGG
The DNA here is from genome assembly GCF_040105315.1 of Pseudonocardia tropica. NCBI lineage: Bacteria > Bacillati > Actinomycetota > Actinomycetes > Pseudonocardiales > Pseudonocardiaceae > Pseudonocardia > Pseudonocardia tropica. Next base: position 100,833 of record NZ_JBEDNP010000009.1, on the reverse strand, counting down.
GTCTCGAAGCCGTCCGCGGTGCGGGAGAACGGCACCGCCATCAGTCCGGCGTTGTTGACCAGCACGTCGGCGGTGCCCTCGAACCCGGCGGCGAACTCGCGTACCGAGGTGAGGTCGGCCAGGTCGAGCCGGCGTACCGAGGCCGCACCGCCGAGCTCGGCGGCGATCTCCTCGCCGCGCGTGGTGTTCCGCACGGCCAGCACGACGCGTGCACCGGCGTGCACCAGGGCCCGGGCGGTCTCCAGCCCGAGGCCGCTGGTGGCGCCGGTGACGATCACGGTCCTGCCCTGCTGGGGCGGGATGTCCGCCGTCGTCCAGGGGGCGGGTGAGGTCCGGAACACGGGAGGACTCCTTCGCGGGGAACAGTTCCCGGGGGCTACCCGCTCCGGCCGGGTCCCACCCGCCCGCGCCCCGGACGGGTCAGCCCGCCACCTCGGCGGCCGGCCGGTCCCGCCGGGCCGCGACCAGGGCGTCGACGAGCAGGAACACGATCAGCGAGACCCCCAGCACCGGCAGCACCAGCCCGGCCACCACCGCGGCCAGCCCGACCAGCGCCACCGCGGCGGGGGAGGGCCGCTCCCGGGACCCGGGCGGCCCGGCCGGCCCACGCGACCCGTCCGGCCGGGTCGGCCTGCGCAGCCACCACATCCGGTAGCCCCACACGACCAGCACGACCACGGCCGACGCGAGCGCGGCGAGCGCGACCAGGTTGACGGTGCCGAACAGCAGGCCCATGTGCGCGTCGATGCCCCAGCGGGCGAGCTTCGCCGCGACCGGCCAGTCCGCGAAGGCGAGCCGGTCGGTGACCGTCCCGGTCGCCGGGTCCACCGCCACGGAGTCCTGCTGCGACGGCCAGCTGCGCACGGTCTGCTGGACCGTCCAGGCCTCCCCGGCCTCGCCGGGGGTGAGCTCGACCGGTCCGGCGAGGCCGTCGGCGCGCGCGGCGTCGAGGACCCGCTGGGCGACGGCGGGGACCGCCCGCGGGGCGACCGGTGCCGTCGCGGCACCGGTCACGGGCGCGGCCGCGTCGCCACCGGGGGCGGGCAGCGTGCTGCTGACCGACGGCGTCGTCCAGTCCAGGGCGGTGCGCAGCGCACCCACGTTGGCCCCGGCGAACTGCGACCAGGTCAGTCCGGTCGCGGCGAGGAACAGGAACCCGACCGAGGCCCAGACGCCCACCGCGCCGTGCCAGGACCGCAGCCGTGACCGCGACGACCCGCCGGTCCGCGGCAGCAGCCGCTCGCGGCGACGTCGTACCCGGCGGGTCACCTGCACCACGAGGCCGGACAGGGTGAGCACGGCCAGCCAGGACGCCGCGAGCTCGGTGTAGACCTGGCCGGGCGCGCCCAGCAGCAGTGAGCGGTGCAGGTTGTCGATCACCCCGCGGGCGGGGAGCCACTCGCCGTAGGTGTCGAGGGTGGCCCGCACCTGCGCGGTGTACGGGTCGACGAACACCGTGCGGGAGTAGCTCTCGGCCAGGTCGGCGTCGAACGACACCCGGGTCGTCGCGCCGGGCTCGCGCGACGGCCGGATCTCGGTGACGGGCAGGCCCGGCTGGGTCGCGACGGCCGCCTCGACCTGCCGGGACAGCGGGAGTTCCGGGCCGCTGACCGGGGCGGTCAGCGCGTCGGCGTACATCCAGCGCTCGATCGGCGGCGACAGCGTGTAGAGCAGTCCCGTCAGCGCCGCGACCAGCAGGAACGGGCCGACGAACAGGCCCGCGTAGAAGTGGATCCGGGTGACGAGGCCCTGCAGGCCCCGGAACAGCGGGGGTCGCTCCGGCGGCGGGACGGGCGTCCCGGGCCGGGTGTCGAGGCCGGCGCTCACCAGCCCGCCACCATCGCCGCGAGCATGACGACCATGCCGACGCTCATCGCGGCGTGGCAGGCGGCGTCCGAGCGCGCGCCCAGCCGGCCCGCCGGCCGCGCGGGCGTCCCGACCCGCTCGGCGAGCGCGGTGGCCGTTGCCGCTGTCTGTGCGGGTGCCGCCTGCGGGGCCTGCGCGGAACCGGCCTGCGGGGCCGCCGCGGGGTCGGCGCAGTCGCAGGCGGCCGGGTCGATCGCGGCACCGGCCGCGCGTGCGTCGTCGGGGGTCAGCGGGTCCCCGGCGTCGCGGTCGTGGCTCAGCGCGCGGGCACCCCAGTACCCGGCGGCGGCCAGCAGCACCGCGCACAGCGCCACGGTCACCGCGACCGCCCACCCGGCCGGGCCCGCCGCGTGGGCCGTCCCGGACATGTCCATGGTGTCGCCGCCGTGGTGGGCGTGGACACCGCCGCCGCCCGCGGCCTCCACCGGCGAGGCCATGATCAGCGGCATCGCGGCGAGCATCCAGACCATCGCCGCGGCCATCAGCGCGTGCGCCGCGCCCGCGACCCGCCCCGACGTCCCGCAGGGCACCCCGCGCGACGCGGTGACCAGGAAGAACACGCCCAGTACGCCGAACAGGACGATCTGGGTCCACAGCCCGGCGCTGCCGGACCAGGTCCAGATCATGACGACCATCGCCGCGCTCATCAGCAGGTGTGCGAGCTCCGCGGTGCGGTGCGCGGCGGAGCTGCGCTCCGAGACCGCGGCGGCCCAGCGGGTCAGTGCGTAGAACGCGGTGGCGGCGAACACCGCCGTCAGGGCCCAGGCCAGCGGCAACGACGAGATCACAGGTACTCCTCGGGGGCGGTGGAGATGCGGGGGCGCACGCCGGGAGTGGTCGCCGGCGGGGCCCGTCCGGTTCCCGCCGGCACCGCTCCGGTGGGTGCGACGCCGGTCACTCCCGTCGTGACGGTCGGGGCCGGCGGTCGGTGCGGCGGCCCGGTGGGACGCGTCGGGTGCGGCGCGGCTCAGGGGCGGGCGGCGCGCCGGACGCCGGGGGCGGGCGCCCCGGCGGTCCCGTCCTCGCCGAGCGCGCGCAGCAGGTCCTCGCGGGCCCGGGCGACCCGGGACCGGATGGTGCCGACCGGGCAGCCGCAGACCTGCGCGGCCTCGGCGTAGCCCAGGTCCAGGACCTGGGTCAGGACGAACGCCTCGCGGCGGTCGTCGGGCAGCGCGTCGACCAGCGTCCGCAGCAGGACGGCCTCCTGCGCGCCGGTGCGGGGCACCGCGCGCTCGAGCACCTCCTGGGTGTCCTCGCCGAGGTCGCGCACCCGCGGCCGGCGGACCGCGGTGCGCACCGCGTCGACGGCGACCCGGCGGGCGACCGACAGCAGCCAGGTGCGGGCGGTGGAGCGGCCCGCGAACGAGGGCAGCGACCGCAGGGCCCGCAGGAACGTCTCCTGCGCGAGGTCCTCGGCGTCGTCGCGGCCGGCGAGGTGGACGAGGAAGCGGTGGACGTCGACCTGGGTCGCCCGCACGAACTCGGCGAGCGCGACGGTGTCACCGGCACCCGCGGCCAACGCCCACGCCGTCACGGTGGCGTCGTCGTGGCGTTCGGGCACGCTGGTCACGGTAGCCGTCGGCCGTGCGGGGCAGAACCCCGACCCGGTCACCGTCCGCTCCGTGGGAACACGGTGCGTGACCGGGTCGATGCTGTCCGGACGCTACCGTCGCGGGGTGTCCGACATGTGGGTCAGCCGGTCCGGGGCAAGGACGCGGCGCCGGCGCCGGCCGCCGCGCGACGGGCCGGGGCCCGGGTGACGGGGCTGCTCAGCACCGTCACCCGCGGGCCCGGTGGCGCGGAGATCGCGGTGCACGGCGTGGGGGCCGCGCTCGTCGCCGCCCGGGCCGACGCGCCGGGCCTGCCGCTGTACCGGGTGGAGCTGCCGCCGTCGTGGCCGGACGGGGAGTACCGGGCCCGGCTGCGGGCCGCGCTCGCGCCGGCCGCCGCGTCCGACGTCACGGGACTGGTGCACGGCGACCTGGCGCTGGGCGACGTCCGCGCGTTCCGTGAGGAGGTCCTCGACGGCACCGGGGTCGCCGGGGTGTTCCCGCTGTGGGGCGCGGCGACCGACGCGCTGGCCGCCGGGATGCTCGACGCCGGGCTGCGGGCGGTCGTCGTCGCCGTCGACCCGGGCCGGGTCCCCGCGCGGCTCGCCGGGGCCGCCTTCGACGCGGGGTTCCTGGCCGCGCTGCCACCGGGGGTGGACCCGTGCGGGGAGAACGGGGAGTTCCACACCTTCGTCACCGGCGGGCCGGGGTTCGCCCGCGAGGTGCCGGTCGCGGTCACCGGCACCGTCGCCCGCGACGGCCACGTGCAGGCCGTGCCGGCCCCGGCCGGCTGGGCCCGGCAGCCGGGCGGCAGCGGCCCCGACCGGCGGTCGGCCGGTCCCGCCGTGCGGCAGGTGGCTCGGCCCGGCGCTGGTCCGGCCCGGCGGTGGTCCGGCCCGGCGGCGCGGGAGGCGGCTCAGCCCGCGGTGCGGGAGGCGAGCAGCCGGAACGCAGGCGTCGGCAGCTCGGGGGCGAGGTCGACCACGCAGGTCCGGGCCAGGATCTCCAGGGTGCGCGGGCAGGCACCGGGACCGTGGTCGATCTCGGTGCCGTTCGCGGCGTACGGGTCGAACCCGGGGTGCAGCGGGTTGCGGGCCTGCAGCGAGCGCCAGTTCGTGTAGACGTGCCGGCCGGTGTCGATCAGCCGGTGCACGCCGCGGCGGGCACCGAACTCCGCCGCCGCCTCGGGGGTCCCGAAGGCCAGCGCCAGCCCGGCGGCGTGGGCCGGGTCGTGGTGCGGCACCGGCTCCAGGTCGCGCCCGATCCGGTCCGTCAGCGCCGACAGCATGATGTCGCGGTGCCGCCCGCGCCGGGCGATCTGCGCACGCAGGCCGGCCAGCTGCGGACGCAGCACCGCCGCGGAGAGCTCGGGCATCCGCAGGTTGACCCCGACGATCAGGTCCGCGTCGGCACCGGTGAATCCGGCGCGCTCGTAGCTGCCGACATCGACGCCCGCTCGAACAGCTTCGGGTCCCGGGTGACCAGCGCGCCGCCCTCGCCGGAACGGATGTTCTTGTGCTGGTTGAAGCTGAAGACCCCGGCGTGGCCGATCGACCCGGCCGCGCGGCCCCGGTACATGACGCCGACGGCCTGGCAGGCGTCCTCGATCACGACGAGGTCGTGGGCGGCCGCGACCTCCATGATCGCGTCCATGTCGGCGACGTGGTTGAGCATGTGCACCGGCAGCACCGCCCGGCTGCGCGGGGTGATCCGGTCCTTGAGGTCGGCCGGGTCCATCGTGAGCGAGGCGTCGACCTCGACCAGGACCGGCACGGCGCCGACGGCGAGTGCCGCGGCGGCCGTCGACACCCAGGTGTAGGCGGGCACGAGCACCTCGTCGCCGGGGCCGACCCCGGCGCCGACCAGGGCCGCGACCAGGGCGCTGGTGCCGCTGTTGACGGCCAGTGCGTGCGGGGTCCCGAGGAACCCGGCGAGCTCGGACTCGAACCGTGCGACCTCCGAGCGGTCGCCGCCGGTGAAGCGGCCCAGCTCCCCGCGCCCGAGGACCCGGACCGTCGCGGCCATCCCCCGTTCGGTCGTCGCCATGGCGGCGAGTCCCACACCGTGCTCCTCCGGATGCGAACCGTGTGAACCGGACACGACGGTACCGGGCGGGTCGGCACGCCCCCGGCGACGGGAGGCTGGGAGCAGCCACAGCGTCCTCACAGCCGGGCCGGGGCACCATCGGTGGCAGTACCGCACCACGTTCGGAAGGAACCGCCCTCCATGCTCATCGACACCCGGCGCGCGCTCCCCGGCTCCATCTTCGAGGCCGAGGTCTGCGTGATCGGCAGCGGTCCGGCCGGGGCCGCGGCCGCGACCGAGCTGGCCGACCGCGGCCTGCGCGTCGTCGTCCTGGAGGGTGGCGGCCCGGGTCTGAGCCGCACCGCCCGCGACACCTACCGGGGCATCACCGGGCGGGGCAAGCACGACTCGGTCGACGCCGTCCGGCAGAAACGCCTCGGCGGCACCTCCCTGGTGTGGGGCGGGCGCTGCGCCCCGCTCGACGACGTCGACTTCTCCGACCGCGAGTGGATGCCCGGTGCCGCGTGGCCGATCCGGCACGAGGAGCTGCGCGCCTGGTACCCGGCCGCCCAGCGGCACCTCGACGCCGGCGCCTGCGAGTACTCGGCCCCGGGGTCGGGCTTCCCGGCTGCCCCAGCCGGGATCCACAGCGACACCCTGCGCTGGGACGACCTGTGGCGCTGGAGCCCGCCGACGTCGTTCGCACCGACCGTGGAGAACATGGCGAAGGCGGGGCGGATCCGGCTGTTCCTGCACGCCACCGTCGCCCGCCTGGAGCGCGACCCGGTGTCGGGCACCGCGACCGAGGCCGTCGTCGTCCCGCGGCCGGGGTGCGACATCCGGATCCGGGCGCGGCACTTCGTCGTCGCGGCGGGGGGCCTGGAGTCGGTCCGGATCCTGCTCGCCTCCGACGGCTACGGCGGCACCGGGACCGGAGCCGGGATCGGCGACGAGTACGGCCAGGTCGGGCGGCACTACATGACCCACCCGGTGGGCGAGGTGGGGCGGCTGCGGCTGACCACGGCCGGGCGCACGCTGGGCCTGGGCTACCTGCCCACCGACGACGGCGTCTACGCCCGCCGGATGCTCTCGCTGTCCCCGCAGGTCCAGGCCGACCACCGGCTGGGCAACCTGAAGGCGGCGCTGTGGTTCGCCGACCCGAAGGACGCCGAGCACGGCGACGCGCTGCTGTCGACGTTCGCGCTGACCTACTGGGGCCTGGGCAAGCTCCGCACCGGGTTCAAGGCCGCCGGGACGCACGCCCAGTACAGCCACACCACCGACATCGGCCACCACATGCGCAACGTCGCCGCCGACCCGCTGCGGGTGGCACGCTTCGCCCGCGGGTGGGCCCGTCCGCGGATCACCGGGGAGCGGCGGGTGCCGTCGTTCATGCCGCTGGACTCCGCGCACTGCCGGCTGCGGTTCGACGCCGAGCAGACCCCCGACCCGGCGAACCGGGTCACGCTCGACCGCGAGCGCGACGCGCTGGGCCAGCACCGGCTGCGGGTCGACTACCGGGTCTCCGCCGGTGACCGGGAGGCGATCGTGACGTCGCTGTCCCTGATCGGCAAGGAGCTGGAGCGGACCGGGCTCGCCCACGTCGACCTGTCCGACGTGGAGCGCGTGCACGACATGGACATGACCGACGGCACCCACCAGATGGGGCTGCTGCGCATGTCGGACTCGCCGCGCACCGGCGTCGTGGACCCGGAGTGCCGGGTGCACGGCACGCCGAACGTGCACATCGCCTCCAGTGCGGTGTTCCCGTCGGCCGGGGCGGTCGGGCCGACGCTGGCGCTGGTCGCGCTGGCCTGCCGGACCGCGGAGCTGATCGCGGCCGACGTCCGGGGCTGAGCCCGCGCGGTCAGCCGCGCAGCAGCGTGACCCCGGTCCCGGCGTCGTCGAGCGCCGCCCACATCTCCTCGAGGGGAAGTGGGCGGTGCCGGGTCCGGGTGATCACCGCGTGCGACGGCGTCGGGACGAACGGGAACACCGCCGCCAGCCCGGCGACGGTCTCGCAGAGCCGCTGGGCGGCCGCGGCCAGGGACCGGACGTCGGCGCCGGGCAGCAGGAGGAGGAACTCCTCGCGCCCGACGCGCACCGGCCGCCCGGCGGAACCGACCTGCCCGGTGAGCAGCCGGGCTATCCCGCGGAGCACCGCGGTCTCGGCACGGAACCCGTGCCGCCGGGTCATCGACCCCAGCCCCTGCACCCGCAGCAGCACCAGGCCCAGCGGCAGGGTGCCCGGCGCGGACCCGTCGAGCCAGCGGTCCAGGAACGCCCGGGTCGGCAGCCCGCTGCGCGGGTCGCGCTCGGCGCCGGGTTCGAGCTCGTCGAGCCGGGTCTGCGCGGCGTCGGCGCGGCGGCGTTCCAGCGACAGCTCACGGGCGAGGGTGTCCGCGGCGGCGTCGTAACGGTGGTCGGTGGCCGTGCCGGGGATGGGGACGACCCGGGAGAGCACCTCGTCGAGGCCGCCGGTGTGCCGCGAGCCGAGCCGCGCGCCGAGCTGGTGACGCAGCCGCAGCAGCTCGGAGTGGGCGTCGGCGTGCCGGAAGGACCAGCGGGCGGAGAACAGCCTGCCCCGCTCCAGTGAGCGCGCCGCCCCGTCGACGGCCTCCAGGTCGTGGGCGACGACGGTCGCCCCGGACCGCGGCGTCAGGACGGTGACGCTCCACTCGCGGGCCGCGTCCTCGCCGTCGGTGAGACGGACGTGCCCGAGGCCGTCGGGGAGCCCGTCGGGGATCGCGCCGACGGTGGCGACGACGGCGCCGTCCCCGCAGGCGGCGGCGAGCCGGCCCCAGGCACCGAGCACCGGCCCGAGGTACTCCGACCGCTGGAAGAGCCCGACGACCGCCATCGGCCGGTCCCGGGACGGGGCGAGGGCGAACTGCTCGGTCGCCCGGGCGAGCGCGTCGAGCAGCGGCTTGGTGACGGTCCGTGAAGGTCGGTCCGCGGCATCGAGCACGGCCGGGGAATCCGGACCGAGACTGCGCACGCACACCTCACCCTCTTGCAGTAACGCTTGTCCACAAGATATACGCCGCGTGTTGGCTACTGAAGCGTACGTGTGGTGTCCGTCGCAGGTCGTGCCCGGAGTAGCGCAGCGGCGAGTGCCGCACCGGTCACGAGGAGTCCCGATCCGATCGTCATGGCGACGGTGAACCCCGGCCCGAACGACGCCGGGTCGGCCGGGGCGTCCCCGCGGATCCCCGCGATGGCGGGCACGGCCGCCACCGCGAGCAGGCCCGCCGCCCGCGCGATCGCGTTGTTGACCCCCGACGCGACGCCCGCGTGCCGGTCCGCCGCCGCGTCGAGCACCGCGGTGGTCAGCGGCGCGACGGCCGCGGACAGACCCAGCCCGACCAGTGCCGTCGCCGGGAGCACGTCGGTGAGCCAGCCCGCGCCCGGCCCGATCCGCGACGCCAGCAGCATCCCCGCCGCGGCCAGCAGCAGTCCGCCGGTGACCGGCGGCGCCGGTCCCGTGCGCGTCGCGAGCCGCCCGGCGCGGGCGGACAGCAGCAGCATGAGCACGGTGACCGGCAGCGTCGCGGTCCCCGCCAGCAACGGGGAGAACCCGGCCACGATCTGCAGCTGCACGGCCAGCAGCACGAACAGCAGCCCCAGCGCCGCGTAGACGGCGACGGTCACGACGTTCGCGCCGGTGAACCGGCGCCCGTCCCCGGCGTCGCCGGTGCCGGTGAACAGCTCCGGCGGCACCAGCGGGGACCGGCTGCGCCGTTCGACCAGCGCGAACGCCACCAGTGCCGCCACACCGGCGAGGCCCGCGCCCCACACCTGCAGCCCGGGCGACGCACCGGCGCCGGCCGCCGTCCCGGCCCAGGTGAGTAACGCCAGTCCGGCGACGGCGAGCACGCTGCCCGGGACGTCGAGCCGGTGCGCGGCGTCGGGGTCACGCGACTCGGGCACGTGCCGCACCGCCACCGCGACGACGACCGCCGCGAGCGGCAGGTTGATCAGGAACACCGCCCGCCACGACCACTCCACGAGCGTCCCGCCGACGAACGGGCCCAGGGCCCCCGCGACCCCGCCGAGCCCGGACCAGGCCCCGATCGCCGCCGCCCGGTCCGCCCCGTGGAACGACGCGGAGATCAGTGCCAGGCTGCCCGGGGTCAGCAGCGCCCCGCCCACCCCCTGCAGGGCCCGGGCCGCGGCGAGCACCTCGACGCTCGGCGCCAGCCCGCACAGCAGCGAGGCCAGCGCGAACCAGACCGCACCGGTCACGAAGATCCGCCGCCTGCCGAACCGGTCGCCGAGCGAGCCGCCGAGCAGGATCAGCCCGGCCAGGGTCAGGGTGTAGCCGTTGACCGTCCACTGCAGACCGGCGAATCCGGCGCCGAGGTCCTCGGCGATGCGGGGCAGGGCGATCGTGACGACGGTGTTGTCGAGCATCGCCATGCCCGAGCCGAGCACGCAGGCCGTGATGACCCAGCGACCGGCCGCGGTGCCGGTGCGCAGTCCGGTGTCCATGGTCGGCGAACACCGGGACGTCCCGGTCTCTTCCGTCGGCGGGCCCGGGTCAGCCGGTGGCCACCCCCGCCCGCCGCCCGGCCTCGGTGAGCCGCTCGGCCAGCAGCGCCGCGGCCGCCTCGTCCACCCGCCCCACCGACAGCCGCAGCATCTGCCGGTCGTCGGGCAGGAACGCCGTGCCCGGGATGGTCAGGGTGTCGTGGTCGAGCAGCAGCGTCCGGACGACGTCGAGGGTGGGGCGGTCCGGGAACGGGTGGCGCACCCAGGCGAAGAACCCGCCGAGCGCGGCGATCTCGAACCCACCCGGCCGGTCGGCGAGGGCCGCCCCGACCCGCTCCCGGCGCCGGGCGATCTCCGCGACCCGGTCGGCCCGCCACGACCCGGCCCGGGTGAGCCCGGCGAGCGCGGCCTCCTGCCCGGTCCGCGGCGCGCAGATGGCCACGCAGTCCAGCAGCTTGAGCACCTGGCGTCGCAGCGCGGGGCCCGCGATCACCGACCCGACCCGGTACGCCGGGACGGCCAGGTCCTTGGAGTAGGAGTGCAGGCTGACCACGGTCGAGCGCCACGACGGGTCGGCGAACAGCGGGTGGGCGGGCAGGTGCGCGTCGGGCCGGAACGAGCGGTAGGTCTCGTCGAGGACCAGTGCGAGGTCGTGGCGGCGGGCCAGCTCGGCGAACGCGACGATCTCCTCCGGCGGCACCGTCACCCCGCTCGGGTTGCCGGGGGTGACCAGCACGATCGCGCGGGTGCGGGCCGTGATCAGCGCCGCCGCGTCGGCGGCCCGGGGGACCAGGTCCGCGTCGGGCTCCAGGTACACCGGGGTGACGCCGCGCATCCGCAGCCACATGTCGTGGTTGAAGTAGTAGGGCAGCGGCGAGATCACCTCGTCGCCCGGGCCGGCGAGGGCGTCGGCGACCACGGCGAACGCCTGGTTGCAGCCCGCCGTCACGACGACGTCGTCCGGCGAGATCCCGCCGGCGTGGTCGCGGGCCAGCTCGTCGGCGACCGCCCGGCGCAGCGGGGCGATGCCGGGCACCGGCGCGTAGCCGGACAGCCCCGGGTCCCGCGCGACCTCCACCACCCGCTCGACGACCTCCGGTGCCGGCGGGTACGGCGGCGCGGCCTGCGACAGGTCCAGCAACGGGTGCGTCGCGTTCCGCGCCGGGTCCCGCTCGCCGGCCAGCGCGAGGGCCGCGCCGATGGGGGAGTCGCTGCCGGCCGCCGTCGTGGGGTCGAGTCGCACCGTCGGGTGCCGCCTTCCGGGTCGTCCTGCGTCGGTCCTGCGGGTCCGATCGTCGCCGACGCGGCCCGGGGCGGTCCAGCGACCCTCGGGATACGGTCGCCGCACGAGGCGTTGCGAGGTGGCACGGTGGTCGAGGTCCGGACGGTGCCCGGCGCGGGGTTCCGCCGCCGGGTCCTGCTCGTCCTCTGCCTGACCGAGATCACCAGCTGGGGCGTCCTCTACTACGCGTTCCCGGTGCTCGCGCCGTCGGTCTCCGCCGACACCGGCTGGTCGGTGAGCGCGGTGACCGGCGCGTTCTCCGCGGGCCTCGGGGTGTCCGCGCTGGCCGGGATCGTCGTCGGACGGCTCCTGGACCGGTGGGGCCCGCGCTGGGTGATGACGGCCGGGTCGCTGCTGGGGGTGCCCGCCGTCTGCGGGATCGCCGTCGCGCCGTCCTGGCCGTGGTTCCTCGCCGCGTGGCTGGTCGCGGGGCTCGCGCAGTCCGCGACGCTGTACCCGCCCGCGTTCGCGGCGCTGACCCGCTGGTGGGGGAGCGACCGGGTGCGCGCACTGACCGGGCTCACCCTGGTCGGCGGGCTGGCCAGCACGGTGTTCGCGCCGCTCTCGGCGGCGCTGCTCGGCGGGTTCGGCTGGCGCGGCACCTACCTGGCGCTCGCCGCCGTCCTGCTGGTCGTGACGGTTCCCGCGCACCTGCTCGGGCTGCGTGGCCCGTGGCCGGAGGCCCCCGCCGCTCCCGAGCACGCCGACCCGGGCGCGATCGCGCGCAGCCGCGCGTTCCTGCTGACCGTGGCCGCGGTGTTCCTCGGCACGTTCTGCGGGTTCGCGGTCGCGGTGAACCAGGTGCCGCTGCTCATCGAGCGGGGACTCGACGTACAGACGGCGGCCTGGGCGCTCGGGCTCGGCGGGGTCGGGCAGGTCGCCGGGCGGGCCCTCTACACCCGCGCCGTGGGACGGCTGGCCCCACCGGCACGGGCGGTGCTCGTCCTGGCGGTGCTGGCCGCGTCGACCGCGCTGCTGGGACTGCTGCCCGGCCCGGCGTGGCTGCTGGTCGGCGCGGCGGTGCTGACCGGCGCGGCCCGCGGGATCACGACCCTGCTGCAGGCCACAGCGGTGTCGGACCGGTGGCCGTCGCGGTTCTACGGGCGGCTCGGCGGGCTGCTGTCGGCGCCCGCGACGGTGGCGGTCGCCGTCTCCCCGTGGGCGGGGGCGGCGCTGGCCGGGCCGCTCGGCGGCTACCCGCAGCTGTTCACGGTGCTGGCCGGGGCCGCGGCGGCGGGAGCGGTGCTGGCGGTGGGTACCCGGGTGCACGGGACCCGCTGACGGGCGCCGTCCCGGGAACGCGAATGCCGGTCACGGAGAACCGTGACCGGCATTCGGGAGGCTGTGTCCGAGGGGGGACTTGAACCCCCACCCCCTTATACGGGGACTAGCACCTCAAGCTAGCGCGTCTGCCATTCCGCCACTCGGACGTCGCGATCTCTCGATCGCGTCGTGGGGGGAAGCATAGCCGAGGCCCACGGCCGGGTTGCGGCGGGGTCGGCACGCTCCGCCGGTGGTAGAACGACGCCCATGACCGCTTCAGCGAAGGACGACCCGACCAGCGCCGAGGACGAGGTCGTGCAGCTGTGTTCGGAGCTGATCCGGATCGACACGACCAACACCGCCGACCCCGAGACCCTCGTCGGTGAGGCCGAGGCCGCCGACTACGTGGCGGACAAGCTGCGCGAGGTCGGCTACGAGGTCGAGCTCGTCGAGTCCGGCATGCCCGGGCGGATGAACGTGATCGCCCGGCTCGAGGGCGCCGACCGCGACCGCGGTGCGCTGCTGATGCACGGCCACCTCGACGTCGTCCCCGCGGACGCGAGCGAGTGGTCGGTGCACCCGTTCTCCGGGGCCGTGCAGGACGGCTACGTCTGGGGCCGCGGCGCCGTCGACATGAAGGACATGGACGCGATGATGCTGGCGGTCGCCCGCCGCTTCAAGCGTGAGGGCGTCGTGCCGCCGCGGGACATCGTGTGGGCCTTCGTCGCCGACGAGGAGGCCGGCGGGAAGTGGGGCGCGCAGTGGCTGGTCGAGCACCGGCCCGATCTCTTCGCGGGGTGCACCGAGGCCGTGGGCGAGGTCGGCGGCTTCTCGCTGACCCTCGGCGAGGACCAGCGGGCGTACCTGATCGAGGCCGCGGAGAAGGGCATCGCCTGGATGCGGCTGCGGGCCAAGGGCAAGCCCGGCCACGGCTCGTTCCTGCACGACGACAACGCCGTCACCATCCTGGCCGAGGCCGTCGCCCGGCTCGGGAACCACACGTTCCCGCTGACGATCACCGACACGGTGCGGGCGTTCCTGGACCGGATGACCGAGCTGACCGGCGTCGAGTACCCGGAGGACGACCTCGAGGGCGCCCTGGCCAAGCTCGGCCCGATCTCGCGGATCATCGGCGCGACCGTCCGGGACACCGCGAACCCGACGATGCTGAACGCCGGCTACAAGGCCAACGTCATCCCGTCGACGGCCGAGGCGGTCGTCGACTGCCGGGTGCTGCCGGGCCGCGAGGAGGCGTTCCTGCGCGAGGTCGACGAGCTGCTCGGCCCGGACGTCGAGCGCGAGTGGGTCACCGACCTGCCCGCCGTCGAGACGCCGTTCGCGGGTGCGCTCACCGACGCGATGCAGGCCGCGCTGCGCACCGAGGACCCGACCGCCGAGATCGTCCCCTACATGCTGTCCGGGGGGACCGACGCGAAGGCGTTCTCGACGCTGGGCATGAAGTGCTACGGCTTCGCGCCGCTGCGGCTGCCCCCGGAGCTGGACTTCGCGTCGCTGTTCCACGGCATCGACGAGCGGGTGCCGGTGGACGCGCTGAGGTTCGGCACCCGGGTGCTCGACCGCTTCCTGCGAACAGCGTGAGCAGGAACATCGGGCAGGGCCTGCGAACGGTGCGATCCCTCGCCGGCGCCGTGACGGATCACGGCGCCGCCCGCCGGGTGGCAGGGTGACCTCCATGGATCTCTCCGGGAAGGTCGCCCTGGTCACCGGGGGCGCGTCGGGCATCGGCGCCGCGGCGGTCGACCGGCTCGTGGCGGCGGGTGCGCAGGTCGTGGTCGTCGACCGGGACGCCGACGGCGCCGCGGCCGTCGCGGAGAAGGCCGGGGGGCTCGCCCACCCGGCCGACGTCACCGACCCGGCGGCGATGCCGGCGGCGGTGGCCGCGGCGGAGGAGCGTTTCGGCCGGCTCGACGTCGTGCTGCTCAACGCCGGCGTCACGGCGGACCAGTCCGGTGTCGAGGACCTCGACCTCGACGGCTACCGGCGCATCCTCGGGGTCAACCTCGACCACGTGGTGTTCGGGCTGAACGCCGCCGTCCCGGCGCTGCGCCGCGCCGGGGGCGGGGACGTGGTGGCGACCGCGTCGCTGGCCGGGCTGATCGGCCTGCCCGGCGACGCGCTCTACACCGCGACCAAGCACGCCGTCGTCGGCTACGTCCGGGCCGCGGGTCCCGCGCTGGCGGGCGAGGGCATCCGGGTCACCGCCGTGTGCCCCGGGTTCGCCGACACCCCGTTGATCGGCGACGTCCGCGCCCGGTTCGGCGACTTCCCGCTGCTGGGGGCCGACGACGTCGCCGCGGCCATCGAGCGGATCCTGGAACGGGGCGAGCCGGGGGAGTGCTGGTACGTGCAGCCCGGCCGCGAGCCCGCGCCCTACGGGTTCCGGGGGGTGCCCGGCCCGCTCGGGGCGGGCACGCCGCCGGAGGTCGGTCGCCAGGACGCCTGAGGACGGCCCCTGTCGTGCCCCGGACCGTCTTGACCTGAACCGCGGTGCAGGTCACATCCTGGGGGCATGGCCGAGCTGAACCACACCATCGTCCACTCCCGCGACAAGGACGCCGGGGCGGCGTTCCTGAGCGAGATCCTGGGGCTGCCCGGGCCGACGTCGTTCGGGCCGTTCCGGGTCGTGCGCGTCGCGAACGGCGTCGACCTGGACTTCATGGACGCCGACCCGGCGACGATCGTCCCGCAGCACTACGCGTTCCTCGTCTCCGACGACGAGTTCGACGCCGCGTTCGCCCGGATCACCGCACGCGGCCGGCGGTACTGGGCCGACCCCGGCGGAAGCCGTCCCGGCGAGATCAACACCCACGACGGCGGCCGGGGCGTCTACTTCGAGGACCCGTCCGGGCACCGGATGGAGCTCATCACGGTGCCCTACGGCGGCTGACGGGCGGGGAGGGTCAGAAGGTGGGCTCGGGCAGCAGGCCCTGCTGGACGCCCAGCCGTCGTCGTAGCACGATCTTGCGCACGCCGCCGGGGTAGAGGCGCAGCCGGGACAGCTCCCAGCCGGCGAACTCGGCCTGGATCGCCAGCCGCACCGACGCCGTGAGCCGGGAGACGTCCCCCTCGATGCGCACCGGGCGGTACTCGTACCGGTCGTCGGTCCAGCCGTCGCCGTCCCGGGTCCCGGCCACCCGATTCCCGGCGGCGGAGTCCTCCGATCCGTTCCCAGCGGCCTCGGTCATGCGTGCCTCCCGGTCGTGCCGTGCTCGTCGGTGCCCACTCGGTGAACGGTGGGTGTCGCGTCGGGCATTCCCACTCTAGAGGCCGCTCCGGCGGCCGGGGAGGCTCAGACGGGGTCGCTCACGTCGTCGAGCGCGGTGCGGATCTCGGCCGGGAGCACGAGGTCCTCGGCCGCCAGCGAGGCCCGCAGCTGGGCGGCGTCCCGTGCCCCGACGACGGCCGAGGCGACCCCCGGCCGGTCCCGCACCCAGGTCAGCGCCACCGACAGCGGCGAGGTGCCGAGCCCGTCGGCGGCGGTGAGCACCGACTGCACGATCCGCGCCGAGTGCTCGGTGCGACGGGCCTCCACATAGGGGGCCAGCAGCGCGCTCGCGCCCCGCGAGTCCGCCGGGGTGCCGTCGGTGTACTTGCCCGTCAGCACACCCCGGCCCAGCGGAGCCCAGGCCAGCAGCCCGAGGCCGTGGTGCCGGGCGGCGGGCAGGAGCTCGGCCTCCGGCTGCCGGGCGAGCAGCGAGTACTCCACCTGTGCCGACACCGGACGGCAGACGGCCGGGTCGGGCCCGGCGGTGGCGCCGCCCGCGACGGTCGCCAGCTGCCAGCCGGCCGGGGCGACCAGCCCGGCGTAGCGCACCCGTCCGGAGTAGACGGCGACCTGCACCGCGGACAGCGTCTCGTCCAGCGGCACCCGGGGGTCCCAGCCGGGGAACTGCCACAGGTCCAGGTGCTCGGTGCCCAGCCGGCGCAGCGTGCGGTCCAGCGAGCGCAGCAGCGCGGTCCGCGAGGCCCGTTCGCCCGTGTCGGGGGCGGCCGAGCCGCGCCCGGCGAGGACGACGTCGTCGCGACGCACGGTGCCCCGCAACAGCCCGCCGAGCACCTGCTGGGCGGCGCCGCCGCCGTAGTCCTCGGCGGTCTCGACGAGGGTCCCGCCGACGTCGACGAACGCCCGCAGCTGGTCCGCGGCGTCGGCCGGGCTGGTGTCCTCGCCCCAGGTCATGGTGCCCAGGCCGACCCGCGACACCTCGAGGCCGCTGCCGCCCACCGGTCTGCGTTGCACGGTCGTCGAGCCTAGGCGCGCGGGCCCGCGGGACCGGTGAGGGCGCGCAGAGTGACCCCCGTCTCGGCGAGTACGGTGACGGCCCGTGATCTTCCAGGAGCCGAGCCGCCAGGACCGGACGACCCCGGACCGGAGCACCCCGGACCGCGGCCGCGACGGGAGCCGTTCGTGAGCTGGCTCGAGGTCGTCGTCCTCGGGATCGTCCAGGGGCTCACCGAGTTCCTGCCGGTGTCCTCCTCGGCGCACCTGCGGATCGTCTCGGCGGTCGGTTTCGGCGGGGACCCGGGGGCGGCGTTCACCGCCGTCACCCAGCTCGGCACCGAGGCCGCGGTGATCGTCTACTTCGCCAGGGACATCGGGCACCTGTTCGTCACCTGGGTGCGCGGGTTCCGCGACGCCGAGGTCCGCGCCACCGACGACTACCGGCTGGCCTGGCTGGTCATCATCGGGTCGGTCCCGATCGCGGTGCTCGGGGTGCTGTTCAAGGACCAGATCGAGGGCGCCGCCCGGAACCTCTGGCTGGTCGCGACCACGCTGATCGTGTTCGGTGTCCTGCTCGGCCTGGCCGAGCGCTTCGGCACGCAGGTCAAGCCGATGGAGAAGATCACCTGGAAGGACGGCGTCCTGCTCGGTCTCGCCCAGGCCATGGCGCTGGTCCCGGGCGTCTCGCGGTCCGGCGGCACGATCACCGCCGGCCTGTTCCTGGGGCTGACCCGGCCCGCGATCGCGCGGTACTCGTTCCTGCTGGCGATCCCGTCGGTGTTCGGGGCGGGCCTGTTCACCCTGCCCGACGTGTTCGCCGGTGACGGCCCGTCCGGGCTCCAGATGCTGGTGGCGGTGGTGATCGCGTTCGGCGTCGGCTACGCGGTGATCGCCTGGCTGCTCCGGTTCGTGCAGAACAACACCGTCTACGTGTTCGTCGCCTACCGGATCGCGCTGGGTGTCGCCCTGCTCGCCGCCCTGTCGCTCGGCGCGGTCAGCGCGTACTGACCGCCGTCGCTCCCGTAGCCTCGGTCGGCGTGACGACCTTGATCCTGCTGCGGCACGGCCGGTCCACCGCGAACACCGCGGGCGTGCTGGCCGGGCGCACCCCGGGCGTGGAGCTCGACGACCGCGGCCGGGAGCAGGCGGCGGCCGTCGTCGACCGGCTCGCGGCCCTGCCGATCGCCGCGGTCGTGACCTCCCCGCTGGAGCGGTGCCGCCAGACCGTCGCGCCGCTCGCGGCGGCCCGCGGGCTGGAGCCGGTCGTCGAGGACGACCTGGCCGAGGTCGACTACGGCGCCTGGACCGGCCGGAAGATCACCGACCTGCTCAAGGAGGACCTCTGGAAGGTCGTCCAGGCGCACCCGTCGGCCGCGACCTTCCCGGACGGCGAGTCCCTCGCCGGGATGCAGGCCCGCTCGGTCGCGGCGGTCCGGCGGCAGGTGACCCGGGTGCGCGCCGAGCACGGCGACGACGCCATCGTCCTGGCCTGCAGCCACGGCGACGTGATCAAGGCGGTGCTCGCCGACGCGCTGGCCTGCCACCTCGACAACTTCCAGCGGATCGTCGTCGACACCTGCTCGGTGAGCGTCGTCACCTACACCGAGTTGCGGCCGTTCGTCGCGCGGATGAACGAGCAGTCCGGCGACGTCGCGAGCCTGGTCCCGAAGCCGAAGCCCGCCGAGGGCGAGGAGCCGCCGGTGAACGCCTCGGACGCCGTGGTCGGGGGTTCCACGAACGCGTGAGGCGGGGTGATCCACCTCGCATCGTCCCTGGTGGACGCACCCACAGGTGACCGCGGGGATGCCCCCGCAGCCGGATACGCCTACCCTGGGAAGGGTCATGGCACGCGTCATCCACGTCTTCCGCCGACCCGACCGCTTCGTGGCCGGGACCGTCGGCGAGCCCGGCGATCGCGCCTTCTACCTGCAGGCGATCGAGAGCAGCCGCACGATCAGCGTGCTCCTGGAGAAACAGCAGGTCTCGGTGCTGGCCGAACGCATCACGGCGCTGCTCGGCGAGGTGTCCAAGCGCTTCGGCGAGGACAACCTGCTCGAGGGCACCACGACCGCGAACTCCTCGGACAGCGACCCGCTCGCGGTGCCGCTGGAGGAGGAGTTCCGGGTCGGCACGATGGGCCTGGGCTGGGACGCCGACTCCAGCTCGATCGTGGTCGAGCTGCTCGCGGTGACCGAGGAGGAGATCGACGAGTCGGTGGTCCTCGACGACACCGAGGAGGGCCCGGACGCGCTGCGCGTGTTCCTCTCCCCGACCGCGGCCAAGGCGTTCGCCGAGCGCGCCGAGAAGGTCGTCGACGCCGGCCGCGCCCCGTGCCCGCTGTGCGCCGAGCCGCTGGACCCGGAGGGCCACGTCTGCGTGCGCCTCAACGGCTACCACGACCGCAACCCCGTGGCCGGGACGGAGTGACGCTCGACCTGCGCGACCCGGCTGTGTTCGAGGTCCTGCGGTCCGGCCGCATGGACATCACCGGCCGGATGGTCGACGCGTCCAACGCGACCCTGTTCGGCACCGTCTCGCTCGACGGCGTCGCGCTGCGCTGCGTGTACAAGCCGGTCCGCGGGGAGCGCCCGCTGTGGGACTTCCCGGACGGCACCCTCGCCGGGCGCGAGGTCGGGGCCTTCCTGGTGTCCCAGACGTCGGGACTGGACGTCGTCCCGCCGACGGTGCTGCGCGAGCAGGCCCCGTTCGGCACCGGGATGGTGCAGGCCTGGGTCTCCTCGGGCGACGAGAGCGCCCTGTCCGAGCCGCCCGCCGACGACGCGGGCGACGAGCTGGACGGCGACATCACCGAGGAGACCATCCAGCTCGCCACCGAGTCGCTGGTCGAGCTGTGCGAGCCGCACGAGATCCCCGGCGGCTGGCTGCCGGTGCTCCGTGCCCGGGACGGCGCGGGGGACCCGGTGGTGCTGGTCCACGCCGACCACCCGCAGCTGCGGGACATGGCGCTGTTCGACGTCGTCGTCAACAACGCCGACCGGAAGGGCGGGCACGTGATCGTCAGACGCCACGGCGACGGTGTCGACGAGGTGTACGGCGTGGACCACGGCCTCACCCTGCACACCGAGCCGAAGCTGCGCACCGTCCTGTGGGGCTGGGTCGGCGACGAGCTCGGCGAGGAGCACACGGCCGTCCTCAAGGAGCTGCGGGCGCGGCTGGCGGGGGAGTTCGCCGACGTCCTCGGCGAGCACGTCACCCGCCGCGAGGTCGCGGCGCTGCGCTCCCGGATCGACCACCTGCTCGCCGAACCGCGCTTCCCCGGCCCGGACGGCTACGGCCCGGCGATCCCCTGGCCGGCGTTCTAGCGCACCTCCAGCAGCCCGAGCCGCTGCGTCGCGCGGGTCATCGCGACGTAGAGGTCCGCCGGGTCGGCCGCCCGGATCCGCTCCGGATCGACGATCACCACGGCGTCGAACTCCAGGCCCTTCGACGACACCGGGGTGTGCACCGGGACGCCGGGTGCACCGAGGTCGGTGCCGGGCGGGGCGATCACGGCGAGCGTGCCACCGTCGTCGCGGGACCGCTCGACGGCGGCGGCGACCGCGGCCGCGAGCTCCGCGGCCGGGACCGCGCGGGTCCACGGCGGCTCGCCGGTGCTGCGGACCGACTCGGGCGGGCGGCGGTCCGGGGCGTAGGTCGCCAGCACCTGCGCGGCGGCGTCCATGATCTCGGACGGCGTCCGGTAGTTCACCGTGAGCGTGCGGTGCGTCCAGCGTCCGGCCAGGTGCGGGGCGAGCACGTCGGCCCAGGCCCGGGCACCGGCCGGGGCGCTGCGCTGGGCGAGGTCGCCGACCGCGGTGATCGACCGCGACGGGCAGCGCCGCAGCAGCACGTGCCAGTCCATCGCCGACAGCTCCTGCGCCTCGTCGACGACGAGGTGCCCGTAGCGCCAGTCCCGGTCGCCGGCCGCGCGCTCGGCCACGGTCAGCGGCACCCCGGCGACGTGCCGCTGCGCGAGCATGTCCGCGGTCACGAAGTCGGTGGGGCGCAGCTCGTCCGGGTCCTCCCCGGCGAGCGACCGGTCCGCGGACTCCAGCACGGTCAGCACCTCGGCGGCGTAGGCGCTGTCCGGCTCCGGCGCCGCGGCGGGTGTCCCGTCCGGGACCGGACCGAGGAGCTCGGCGAGCTCGTCGAGCAGGGGCGCGTCGGCCACGGTCCACGGCGCGCCCGGCTCGCGGTGCAGCGCCTCGGTGGCACCCGCCGACGCGAGCCTCCCCGGGTCGGCGTACAGCTCGGCCAGGGCCCGCTGCGGGGTCAGCACCGGCCACAGCCGCTCGACGGCCGCGTGGAACCGCGGGTCGGTGCGCACCGCGTCGCGCAGCTCGGCCCGCATCTCCGCCGACACCTCGGCCGCCCCGGCAGGCTCGATCTCCGGGATGTCCAGCCCCGCCAGCAGCTCCGCGAGCTCCGGCGGATCCTCCAGGCCGACCTCGAGCCGCTCCAGCCCCTGGTCGACGAGCAGCCGCCCGAGGGTGTCGCGGAACGTGGCGCGGGCGGTGTTGTGCGGCTGCCCGGTGGCGCGGGCCCGGCGGCGCGCCTCGGCGCCCAGCGCCGTGTCGATCTCGACGGTGACGTCGTCCATCTCGATCGCCACCGGTGCCCCGGGCAGCTCCTGGCGGTCGTCGACGGCGCGACGCAGCACGTCGACCATCGCCAGGTCGCCCTTGAGCCGGGCTACTTCCGGCGGGTCGGTCGTCTCCGCGACGACGCCGTGCGCGAGGCGTCCCGGGGTGGTGAACACGACCGCGGACTCGCCGAGCGCGGGCAGCACACCGCCGACGTAGTGCACGAACCCCGCACTCGGCCCGACGACGAGCACGCCGCTGCGGGCGAGCCGGTCGCGGTGGGTGTAGAGCAGGTAGGCGATCCGGTGCAGCGCGACGGCGGTCTTGCCCGTCCCGGGGCCGCCCTCGATCACCACGGTGCCCGACAGCGGCAGCCGGATGATCTCGTCCTGCTCGGACTGGATGGTCGTGACGATGTCGCGCATCCGCGTCCCGCGCGGCGCGGTCAGCGCGGCGAGCAGCGCCGGATCCGACGCCGACACCGTGTCGGTCCCGGCTGCGCTCCCGTCGAGCAGGTCGTCGTGGAAGCCGACGACCCGCTCGTGCGGGGCGGTGCCGGCGACGGTGTAGTGCCGGCGCCGGGTCACCCCGAGCGGGGTGACCGGGGTGGCGCAGTAGAACGGCTGCGCGGCCGGGGCCCGCCAGTCGACCAGCGCGCTCTCGCCGTCGGTCGGGTCGGTCAGCCCGATCCGGCCGACCCGGGTCGGGGCGGCCCCGTCGATGTGGTCGAGACGCCCGAAGCACAGTCCCGCGCGGGCCGCGGTGAGGGTGCGCACCCGCTCCGAGGCGCGCTGCACCGCCACGTCGCGTTCCCAGCGGGCGCTGAGCTGCTCCCCGGCGCGCTCGGCGGCGGCGCCCCGGGCCTGCGCGCCCGCCGCGGCGAGCTCGTCGTCGAGCAGGGCGTGCAGTCCGCGGAGGTGTCGGGTCTCGCGGGTCAGCTCCGCCTCGTAGGCGGAGTCGGTGGTCGCCGGGGTGTTGCCATCCGTGTTATGCTTGAGGTGCAGGTCCACGTTCTCGTGTTCTGTGCGCACTCCACAGGGTAGCGCGACCCGGCGTTCCCGCGCACTCATGCCCGTCGTCGGCGGACCAGCCCGACGCTCTCCCGCACCGCCATCGCCGTCGCGAACGTGCCGAACACCAGCCCCAGCACGACCGCGTCGAGCGCCAGGCCGAGGAACGCGCCCGCCACCGTGCCCGGTGCGGCGGTCACCGCCAGCACCGTGCCCCACTTCCCGGATGCGGTGCCCTGACGCAGGTGCACGACCGTCCCGACGATCGAGTTCGGGATGAACATCAGCAGCGAGGTCCCGGCCGCGACATGCAGGTCCGTGCCGAACAGCAGCACCATCGCCGGCACCGCGAGCAGACCGCCGCCGAGTCCCATCGCACCCGCCCAGGCTCCGATGACCAGGCCGACCACCGTCGCCGTCGGGTACAGGAACCACGGATCGGCGACCAGCGACGCCGGCACCAGCGCCCGCCGCCGAGCAGCGGCACACCCAGCGCGTCGACGAGCAGCTTCGCCGCCGTCAGCACCAGGATCACCACCAGCAGCACCCGCAGCAGCGTCTCCGACGCGCGCGCCAGCAGCTTCGGCCCGATCCACCCGCCGACCGTCCCCCCGACGATCAGCCCGGCGCCGGTCCGCAGGTCCAGCGACCCGCCGCCGACCGCGTAGGCGGCCGCACCGGCGACGCAGACCCCGATGTTCGCGATCGTCGACGAGCCGTGGATCCGGGCCCGCGACATCGCGGTGAACCGGTCGAGCGCGGGCACGAACAGCACCCCGCTGCCGCCGCCGATCAGCCCGCCGACGACGCCGCCGACCAGGCCGATCACGCCCACCGGCACGGCCCGGCCGTCCCGGTCCGTGTCGGGGAAGAGGCGGACCATCGGGCCAGTGTCACCCCGCCGGCGGTCCCTCCGTGCGCGGCGTCCCGGCGGGCGGGAACCGGGATACGGTCCGCCCATGACGCTCCCGGCCCCGCAGCGGATCACCGTCCCCGGCACGACCCTGCCCGAGATCACCCTGTCCGTGCACGACACCGGCGGCGACGGCAGCCCCGTCCTGCTGCTGCACGGCTGGCCGGACCGGGCCGCCCTGTGGACCCACCAGGCCGCCGCGCTCGCCGGGGCCGGGTACCGCGTCGTCGTCCCGGACCTGCGCGGCTTCGGGGACTCCGACCGGCCGGCCGAGGTCGAGCACTACCGGATGCGCGCCCTGGCCGCCGACGTCCTCGGCGTCGCGGACGCGCTCGGCCTCGACCGGTTCGCCCTCGCCGGGCACGACTGGGGCGCGTCCCTCGGCTGGGCCCTCACCCTCGCCTCGCCGCGGGTGACCCGCTACGCCGCGTTCTCCGTCGGGCATCCGGCCGCGTTCGCCACCGCGGGGTTCCGGCAGAAGGCGATGTCCTGGTACATGCTCTGGTTCCAGTTCCCCGGCGTCGCCGAGCAGGTCGTGCCGGCCGACGACTGGCGGTTCCTGCGCGGCTGGCTGCACGCGACCCTGCCCGAAGGGCACCCGATGGCCGACCGCCAGCTCGCCGACCTGTCCCGGCCGGGCGCCCTGACGGCGTCGCTGAACTGGTACCGCGCCAACATCGACCCGGCGACGTTCGTGCCCACCACGATCCCGCAGCCCCCGCGGATCACGGTGCCGACGATGGGGGTGTGGAGCGACGGCGACCTCGCGCTCACCGAGGGGCAGATGCGGGGTTCCTCGGCGTACGTCGACGACTTCCGTTTCGAGCTCGTCGAGGGCTGCGGGCACTGGATCCCGGAGGAGGCGCCGGAGGCTGCGAGCGCCCTGCTCGCCGACTTCCTCGCGGGGTGATCGAGGGGACAGGCGCTCCTCGCTGCGCGGCCGGGGGTCGCGGGCCAGGATGGGGCGGGTACAGCGGCGTCCGAACGACACGGAGGAAGCACTGATGGCGGAGAAGAGCCGGATCGGGGTCACCGGGCTGGCGGTGATGGGGGCGAACCTCGCCCGCAACATGGCCCGCCGTGGTTTCCCGGTGGCGGTGCACAACCGCACCACCTCGAAGACGACCGAGTTCATGAAGGACTACGGCGACGAGGGCGCCTTCACCGGCACCGGGTCGCTGCATGAGTTCGTCGACGCGCTGGAGACCCCGCGCAAGATCGTCGTCATGGTGAAGGCGGGCAAGCCGGTCGACGCCGTCATCGACGAACTCGCCCCGCTGCTCGACTCCGGCGACATCATCATCGACGCCGGCAACTCGCACTTCCCCGACACCGACCGCCGCGCCGCGTACTGCTCCGACCGTGGCCTGCGCTTCATGGGCATCGGCGTGTCCGGCGGCGAGGAGGGCGCCCTCAACGGGCCGAGCATCATGCCCGGCGGCCCGCAGGAGGCCTACGGCGAGGTCGAGGAGATCCTCACCGCGATCGCCGCGAACGTCGACGGCACCCCGTGCTGCACCCACGTCGGCCCCGGCGGCGCCGGGCACTACGTCAAGATGGTGCACAACGGCATCGAGTACGCCGACATCCAGCTCATCGCCGAGGCCTACGACCTGCTCACGCACGTCGCCGGGCTGTCCGCGCCGGAGATCGGGAAGATCTTCGAGGAGTGGAACAGCGGCGACCTGGAGTCGTTCCTGATCGAGATCACCGGCATCGTGCTCGCCAAGACCGACGAGAAGACCGGTGGGCCGCTGGTCGACGTCATCGTCGACCAGGCCGAGCAGAAGGGCACCGGCCGCTGGACGGCCATCGACGCACTCGACCTCGGCGTCCCGCTGACCGGCATCACCGAGGCCGTGTTCGCCCGGACGCTGTCGAACCTGCGCGACGAGCGCACGGCCGCGTCGACGACGCTGGGCGGGCCGACCCCGGGTTCGGGGAAGAACCGCGACGAGCTCGTCGAGGACATCCGCCAGGCGCTCTACGCGTCCAAGGTCGTCGCCTACGCCCAGGGCTTCGCGCAGATGCGTGCCGCCTCGCAGGCCAACGACTGGGACCTCGACCTCGGCGCGATGGCCCGGATCTGGCGGGGCGGTTGCATCATCCGCGCCCAGTTCCTCAACCGGATCACCGAGGCCTACGAGTCCCACCCGGACCTGGACAACCTGCTGATGGTCCCGTACTTCACCGAGGCCGTCGCGAACGCCCAGGACGCGTGGCGCCGGGTCGTGGTGACCGCGACCGAGCAGGGCGTGGCGATCCCCGCGTTCTCCTCCAGCCTGTCCTACTACGACGGCTACCGCCGCGAGCGCGGCCCGGCCAACCTGATCCAGGGGCTGCGCGACTACTTCGGGGCGCACACCTACGCGCGCACCGACGCCGACGGCAAGTTCCACACCCGCTGGAGCCAGGACGGCACCGAGGTCGCCGCGGACTGACCCCGCCCGCCCGCCCGCCCGCCGATCGCACTCATGGAGCAGAAGTCCGGTGCGACCGGACTTCTGCTCCATGAGTGCAGGCCCCCCGGGGTCGTCAGGTGCGGACGGTGCCGGTCGCGGGGACCGGGGGCGCCGGATCCTCGTGGTGGTACTTCCCGCCGCGCAGCGCGCTCGCGACCGCGGCGACGAGGCAGGCGGCGGCGGCGAACCCGAGTGCGAAGGTCAGCCCGTCGGCGAACGGGCCGGAGATCAGCTGCGGGAAGAACTGCCGCCCGGTCAGGTACGCCGACTGTGCGGGCGCCAGCGCGCCGAGGACCTGGGGGCCGAGCAGCGTCGCGATCGGGTTGTAGCCCAGCAGCGCCGCGAACAGGATCCCGACCGGCGGCAGCGCCGCGACCCGGTCCGCCGCGAGTTCCGGCACACCCTGGGCCGTGAGCCCGTCGTGCAGCGACACGGGCAGCGTCGTCGACAGGCCCGCGATGAGCAGCGAGAAGAACACCCCGATCGACAGCACCGTCGCCGCGTTCTGGAACGTCGAGGTCATGCCGGCCCCGGCGCCCCGCTGGTGCGCGGGCAGCGAGTTCATGATCGCCGCCCGGTTCGGGGAGCTGAACAGGCCCATCGCCAGGCCGTTGAGCGCCAGCAGCAGCGCGAACGCCCGGTAGTCGAAGTCCACCGGCAGCGCCAGCAGCGCGAGGAACGTCGCGGCCGCGCCCAGCATCCCGACGGTGGCGAAGGCGCGGGCGCCGTGGCGGTCGGACAGGATGCCCGACACCGGTCCGGCGACGAGGAACCCGATCGTCAGCGGGACCATGTAGATGCCGGCCCACAGCGGGGTCGTCTCGAACGGGAAGCCGTGCTCGGGCAGCCAGATGCCCTGCAGCCAGATGATCAGGATGAACTGCAGCCCGCCGCGGCCGAGCGCGGCCAGCAGGCTCGCGACGTTGCCCGCGGTGAACGCGCGGATCGAGAACAGCGACACGTGGAACATCGGTTCGGGCACCCGGCGCTCGATCCAGGTGAACAGCGCCAGCACCGCGATCCCGCCGAGGATCAGGCCGACGACGAGCGGGCTGGTCCAGCCCATGACGTCGTCGCCGTAGGGCTGGATCCCGTAGGTGATGCCCATCAGGACGGCGACGAGCCCGACCGCGAACGTCAGGTTGCCCCACCAGTCGATCCGCGCCGCGTGGCGGGCACCGGTGTCGCGCAGGCGGGCGTAGGCCCAGACCGTGCCGAAGACCCCGACCGGCACCGACACCAGGAACACCAGGTGCCAGTTCACCGGGGCGAGCACCCCGCCGACGACCAGCCCGAGGAACGAGCCGGCGATCGCCGCGACGGAGTTGATCCCGAGCGCGAGCCCGCGCTGGTGGACTCCGAACGCGTCGGTGAGGATCGCCGTCGAGTTGGCGAGCAGCAGCGCCCCGCCGACGCCCTGCAGCACCCGCATCGTGATCAGCCAGACCGCACCGGCGTCGCCCTGCATCCAGGTCGCGGCCAGCAGCACCGAGAACACGGTGAACACGGCGAAGCCCAGGTTGTACATGCGGGTGCGGCCGTACATGTCGCCGAGCCGGCCGAAGCTGACCACCAGCACCGCCGTGACGACCAGGTACCCCATGATCAGCCACAGGAGGTAGTCGATGTCGTCCGGCGCCAGCGGGTCGATCCCGATGCCGCGGAAGATGTCCGGCAGCGCGATCAGCAGGATCGACATGTTGATCGTCACGATCAGCACGCCCATCGTGGTGTTCGACAGTGCGACCCACTTGTACCGGTCGGCCGGTCCCGATCTGTTGAGCATCGCTAATAAATGTAGCGCTCCGGCGCGCGTTCGCGCCACGGTCTCGCCCGGCTCGTCCGGTCCGTCCCGATCCTCCCTCGGGTAAAGGAATTCCCAGGTCGGGCGGGGTCTACAGTCCGCGGCGTGAGGTGGCGAGGGGCGGAGCCGACCGCCGGGACGATCCGGCGCGAGGTGCTGCGCGCGGCGGCCGCCGCAGCCCTCCCCGCGGCGACGGGCGGGTGCTCCACGGGTCCCGCGGCGTCCCCGTCGCCGTCCCCGGTGCCCGGCACCCCGTCCGCTCCGGCGGCCACCACGCCGCCTCGGCGGGGAGCTGCAGCACGTCGTCCCGGCGTGGGACGAGCAGACCCTCCACGCCACCGACGACACCACGAACACCATCACCCCGTTCGACCCGCGCACGGGGCCGGAACATCCCGGTCGAGGACCCGTACAACATGTACCTCACCCCGGACGGGCCTCGGCGACCTCGGCCGCGGAGGCCCGCCTGGAGCCGGCCTTCTACGAGCCGCACCGGGGCGACGACGGCGCTCCGGCGGATCCCCGGGAAGGCGAGTCCCGACATGGGTAACGTCTCGGCCGACGGCCGGACCCTGGGGCTGTCCGGGCGCTACGACCGGGAGGTGTACGTGCTCTCCACCGACGACGGGTACCTGATCCGCCGGATCCCGGTCGGCGACGGCCCGTACGGGCTGTGCGTGTGGCCGCAGCCCGGCCGCTACTCCCTCGGCCACACCGGGATCACCCGGTGACCGCCGGACCGACGGCGACGACGACCGCGGCCCGCCGGACCGAGCAGCTGTTCCGCGTCGCCCTGGTGGTGAAGGGCGTCGACGGGGCCGCGGAGCTGCTGGGCGCCGTCGCGCTGGTGCTGGTGTCGGGGGACTGGCTGCACCGGGTCGTCGCGCAGATCCTCGCCCGCGACCTGGTCGGTCCGCCGGACGGCACCCTGGCCCGGCACCTGGCCGAGGGCGTCGACCGCTTCGCCGGCGGGGACCGCACCTTCGTCATCGTCTACCTCGGGCTGCACGGCGTGCTCAAGCTCGGCCTGGTCGCGGCGCTGCTGACCCGCTGGCGCCCCGCCTACCCGCCCGCGGTGGTGATCCTGGCGGTGTTCGTCGTGTACGAGCTGGTCCACGCCTGGCACACGCACTCCATCGTGCTGCCGTTCCTCGCCGCGCTCGACATCGCGATCATCGTGATGGTGGTCCGGGAGTACCGGCTGCTCGGCCGGGAGGCCGCCGGCTCAGGCGCCGGCCGCGACCGGTAGCCGCTCCAGGACCGCGCGGGCCGCGGCGCGACCGGCCCGGTCCGCGCCGATCGTGCTCGCCGAGGGGCCGTAGCCGACCAGGTGCACCCGCGGGTCGGCGACGACGCCGGTGTCCAGCGGTGTGCCCATGACGATCCCGCCGCCCGGTCCGCGCAGCCGCAGCGGGGACAGATGCCCGAGCGCGGGCCGCCAGCCGGTCGCCCACAGCAGCACGTCCGCGGGCTCGCGGGTGCCGTCGGACCACTCCACCCCGTCCGGGACGACCCGGGCGAACATCGGCCTGCGGGCCAGTACCCCGCTCGCGATCCCGGCCCGTGCCTCGGGGGTCAGTCCCAGCCCGGTCACGCCGACGACGCTGCGCGGCGGCAGCCCGGCCCGGACCCGTTCCTCGACCCGGGCGACGGCGGCGCGCCCCTGCTCGGGCCCGAACGGCGTGCTGTGCCACTCGGGCTCGCGGCGGGTGACCCAGGTCGTCGCGACGGCGTACGGGGCGATCTCCAGCAGCAGCTGCACCGCGGTGATCCCGCCGCCGACCACGACGACCCGTCGGCCTGCCATGGCCTCGGGGCCCGGGTACCCACGGGCGTGCAGGCTCGTCCCGCGGAACGTCGCGAGGCCCGGGAAGGCCGGCACGAACGGGCGGGTCCAGGTGCCGGTGGCGTTGATGAGGTGGTCGGCGACCCAGGTGCCGCGGTCGGTGTCGACCGTCAGCGGCCCGCTGGTGTCGACCGTCGGCGGCCCGCTGGTGTCGACCGTCGGCGGCCCGCCGGCGTCGGACACCCGGCGGACGCGCACCGGGCGCACGACCCGCAGGTCCAGCTCGCGTTCGATGCGCCCGAAGTAGGCCGGGACGGCGTCGCGCGCGGGCCGGTCCGGGTCGGCGCCGGGGTCGTCGAAGCCGGAGCGGACCCCGGCGACGTCGTGGATGCCGTTCACCGTGCCCATCCGCAGCGTCGGCCAGCGGTGCCGCCACGCGCCGCCGGGGCCGTCCTCGCCGTCGAGCACGACGAACCCGGGGCCCGGTTCCAGCCCGCCGCGCCGCAGCCCGGCCGCAGCCGACAGGCCCGCCTGGCCCGCGCCGATCACCACGACCCCGGTCCGCTTCACACCCGGGCCAACGCCCCGGCCGCACACGGTCATCCCGCGGTGGTCGCCGGTTGTGGAGCATCACGCCGGCCCCGCGGACGCTGCGCCCCAGCACCGGTGATCACGGCTGCGCGGCGGCGCGGACCACGTCGGCGACGTCGGCGTTGGCGCCGCAGACCACCAGGGCGAGCCGGGCGTCCGGGTGCCGCTCCACGATCCGGCGGGCGGCCGGGACCAGGCAGCCCGCGGCCGGCTCGGCCCAGATCCCGGCGTGCTCGGCGAGGGTGAGGGTGCCGCGGTAGGCCGCGGCGTCGTCGACGACGAGGACCTCGTGCACCAGGGCGCGGACGTGGTCGTAGGTCAGCTGCGACGCCGACGGCGCGGACAGCGTGGTGATCGCCGACGAGATCGCGACGGGCGTCGGGCCGCCCGCGGCCAGGGCGGCCGACATCGCCTCGGCGCCGACGGGCTCCACACCCCACACCCGGATGCCGGGCAGCAGCGCGTGGACCGCGGTGGCGACCCCGGAGATCAGCGCCCCGCCGCCGATGGAGACCAGCACGTCGGTCGGCGGCTCGCCGAGGGCGACGGCGTCGCGGGCGAGCTCCAGCCCCACGGTGCCCTGCGCGGCGACGATCACCGGGTCGTCGAACGGGTGCACCAGCGTCCGCCCGGCCCGCCGCAGCTCCCCGGCCTGCGCGAACGCGGCCGCGATGTCGGAGGTGAGCCGCACGTCGGCACCGGCGGCGCGGGCCGCGGCGACCGACCGGGCCGGTGCGGTGCGCGGCATGACGACGACCGCGTCCACCCTCGCGGCGCCCGCGACCTCGGCGACGGCGAGCCCGTGGTTGCCGCCCGACACCGCGACGACGCCCGCGGCGCGCTCGGCGTCGGTCAGCGACGCGAGCTTGGCCAGCACCCCGCGCGGCTTGAACGACCCGGCCCGCTGCAGGTGCTCCAGCTTGAGCAGCACGGGCGCGCCGAGGGCCGCGGACAGCCCGGGCGAGGGGACGGTCGGGGTGCGCACCACGCCCCCGGCGATCCGCGCCGCCGCCGTCTCGATGTCTGCGATGCCCACCTGGTCCGCCACCGCCGCAACGTAACCCCGGCCCGGCGGGCGGGCCCGGTCAGGTCCGGGGCCGGAAGCGGTCGGCGAGCTGCGGGTCGTCCTGCCACCACAGCCGGGACGGGGCGGGCGCGGCGTCGGACACCGTGCCGGACGCCGGGGCGGGGGTCCCGGCGGCGTCGGGATCGGCGTCGGTCGCGCGGGTCCGGGTCGTGGGCTCACCCCATCGTGCGTGCGCCGTCGATCGCCTCGCGGACGATGTCGGCGTGGCCGGCGTGCTGGCTGATCTCGGCGAGCATGTGGATCGCGACCCGGCGCACCGACCAGGACGTGTTCGGCTCGAACCACGGCGCGACCGGCAGGGCGTGCGCGGAGTCCAGGTCCGCGGTCCGCAGCACCTCCTCGGTGCGCGCGGCGACCTGCTCGACCCGGGCCCGCAGGTACCCCAGGGTCTCGTGGTCGGCCAGGACGAACCGGGTGTCCACCCACTCCTCGCCGGAGGCGGACCAGTCACCGCCGTTCGCGTCGGCCTCGGCGTCGACGGCGTCCCAGTCGACGGAGTCGTTGTAGACGTCGACGTCGCCGAACGCGGCGGCGCCCTCGACGGCGAACCGGAACCACTGCTCCTCGGTGTCCGCGACGTGCTTGAGCAGCGAGGCGATCGTCAGCGCGCTCACCGTGCTGCGGGTGCGTGCCTGCTGCTCGGTCAGCCCGTGGGCGGTCTGCAGCAGGAAACCGCGGTGCCGCTCCAGGGTGGCGACCAGCTCGGCACGCTCGCCGGTCAGGGCCTGCTTCTCGTCGGTGGCGTTCATCTCCGGGGCCGCCTCTCGGGGTCCGCGGACCGGGGCCGTCCCGGTCCGACGGGAACGACGATAGGACCGATCGCGGACGGATCCGGTCCTTGATTGCGGACCGTCTCCGGAGTCAGTCGTCGAGGTCGCGCAGCGCGGTCTCCCAGCGCTCCCGGCGGGCGGCCTCGTCGAGGTCCCACCAGGGGGTGCCGCGCTCGCCGAGGCCGTGCTTGGCCGCGGACACCCGCGTGCGGGCGGCGGCGACGCGGTCGTCGTCACCGGTCCGCTTCCCCGCCCCGACCTCGGCCCGTGCCTGTCCGAGGTGCTGCTGCAGCGCGGACCGCACGTCGTCGGGGATCGAGGGGTCGGTGGCCCGCCAGCGGCGACCCCGGACGACGAGGTACCGGCCGTCCGGGGTCCGCTCGGGCCCGCTCACGGAGTGATGACGGTGCTCGGTGCCGATGGTCGTTCCGCGAGCTTCTCTCAGCCGCTGACCGGCACCACGTCCGGCGCGCCGAGGCGGGCGGCGTCGGCGGTGGCGTCGTCGGGCATCTTCTGGCTCTCCCGCTCGGCCTCGACCCGCTTGACGTAGTGGTCGACCTCGCGGGCGATCTGCTCGTCGTTCCAGCCCAGCACCGGGGCGACCAGCTTCGCGGTCTCCTCGGCCGCGCCCACACCCCGGTCGAAGGTCTCGATCGAGATCCGGGTGCGGCGGGCCAGGATGTCCTCCAGGTGCCGCGCGCCCTCGTGCGAGGCGCCGTAGACGACCTCGGCCCGCAGGTAGTCCTCGGCCCCGGTGAGCGGCTCGGCCAGGGTCGGGTCGGCGACGAGGAGGTCGAGGACCTCGTCGATCAGCGAGCCGTACCGGCCGAGCAGGTGCTCGATCCGCGCCGGGTGCAGGCCGCTGCGCGCGGCGAGCTGGTGGGCCGAGTTGCGCAGTGCGGTGAAGCCCTCGGCGCCGAGCAGCGGGACCTTCTCGGTGCAGGACTCGGGGACCTTCGCGTCCAGTGAGTGCACGGCCGCATCGACGGCGTCCTTCGCCATCACGCGGTAGGTCGTGTACTTGCCGCCGGCCACGACGACCAACCCGGGCACCGGGCTCGCGACGGCGTGCTCACGGGACAGCTTCGAGGTGGCCTCCGACTCGCCGTGCAGCAGCGGGCGCAGACCGGCGTAGACACCCTCGACGTCCTCGTGGGACAGCGGCTGCTCCAGCACCTCGTTGACGTGCGCGAGCAGGTACTCGATGTCGGCCGCGCTCGCCGCCGGGTGCGCCTTGTCCAGGTCCCAGTCGGTGTCGGTGGTGCCGATGATCCAGTGCCGGCCCCACGGGATGACGAACAGCACCGACTTCTCGGTGCGCAGGATCAGCCCGGCGTCGCCGCGGATCCGGTCGCGCGGGACGACCAGGTGGATGCCCTTGGACGCACGCACCTTGAACTGGCCGCGCTCGCCGGCGAGGCCCTGGGTGTCGTCGGTCCACACCCCGGTGGCGTTGATGACCTCCTTGGCGCGGACGTCGAAACGTTCCCCGGACTCCAGGTCCTGCACGGTCGCGCCGATCACGCGGCCGGAGTCCTTCAGCAGTCCGACGACGCGGGCGCGGGTGGCCACGTGTGCGCCGTAGGCGGCCGCGGTACGGGCGATCTCCATGGTGTGGCGGGCGTCGTCGACCTGGGCGTCGTAGTACTCCAGGGCCCCGACCAGGGCGTCGCGGCGCAGCGACGGCACGACCTTGCGGGCGCCGCGACGGGTGAGGTGCCGGTGGTGCGGCAGGCCGCGGGCCCGGCCGGACAGCAGCCCGAGCGAGTCGTAGAGCGCGACCCCGGCGCCGGCGTAGAAGCGCTCCCACACGTGGTGCTTGAGCGGGTAGACGAACGGCACCGGGCGGACGAGGTGCGGCGCGAGGGTCTGGATCAGCAGCCCCCGCTCCTGCAGCGCCTCGGCCACCAGGCGGAAGTCGAGCATCTCCAGGTAGCGCAGGCCGCCGTGGATGAGCTTGGAGGAACGGCTCGACGTGCCGGACGCGAAGTCGCGGGCCTCGACCAGCCCGGTCGACAGACCACGGGTGGCCGCGTCGAGGGCGGCGCCGGCGCCGACGACGCCACCGCCGACGACGAGCACGTCCAGTTCGCGGTCGCCCATCGCCTGCAGCGCCGTGGTACGGGCCTCCGGGGAGAGCGCCACCGATTTCATGATCAGACCTTCCTGAGTGGTTCGTGCTCGTGCTGTCCCGCCGGGGGACTACCCGTTGAACACCCGTCCGATCGCGGGTGTGCCCGGTGTCGCCCCCACGTGTGGTGAGGGCGACACCGGGCGGGTGGTCCTACTCGACGTCGACCCAGTCCAGGGTCCGCTCGACGGCCTTCTTCCACCGGCCGTAGCCCTCGTCGCGCTGCTCCTGCGACCAGGTCGGCTCCCAGCGCCGGGCCTCGTTCCAGTTCTCCCGCAGCTCGTCGGTGTTCTTCCAGAACCCGACGGCCAGCCCGGCCGCGTAGGCCGCACCGAGCGCGGTGGTCTCGGCGACGACGGGCCGCGAGACCGGCACACCCAGCACGTCGGCCTGGATCTGCATGCACAGCTCGTTCTGGGTGACGCCGCCGTCGACCTTCAGCGTCTCCAGGGTCACCCCGGAGTCCTTGGTCATGGCGTCGCTGACGTCGCGGGACTGGTAGCAGATCGCCTCCAGCGTGGCCCGCGCCAGGTGCGCGTTGGTGTTGAACCGGGACAGGCCGACGATCGCGCCGCGGGCGTCGGAACGCCAGTACGGCGCGAACAGGCCGGAGAACGCCGGGACGAAGTACACGCCGCCGTTGTCCTCGACCTGGCGGGCCAGCGACTCCGACTGCGAGGCGCCGGAGATGATGCCGAGCTGGTCACGCAGCCACTGCACGGCCGAGCCGGTGACCGCGATGGAGCCCTCCAGCGCGTAGACCGGACGCTCGCCCTCGAACTGGTAGCACATCGTGGTGAGCAGCCCGGACTCCGAGCGGACCAGCTCGGTGCCGGTGTTCAGCAGCATGAAGTTGCCGGTGCCGTAGGTGTTCTTGGCCTCGCCGGGGGCGAAGCAGACCTGGCCGACGGTCGCGGCCTGCTGGTCGCCCAGGTCACCGGTGATGGGGACCTCGCCACCGAGCGGGCCCCCTTCGAGGGTAGTCCCGAACGCGGTCGCCGACGACGACGGCTTGATCTCCGGCAGCATCTGCCGCGGGATGCCGAAGAAGCCGAGCAGCTCGTCGTCCCAGTCGAGGGTCTCGAGGTCCATCAGCATGGTGCGGCTGGCGTTGGTCACGTCGGTGACGTGCAGCCCGCCGTGGGTGCCGCCGGTGAGGTTCCAGATGACCCAGGTGTCGGTGTTACCGAAGACCGCGTCGCCGTTCTCCGCGGCCTCGCGGACGCCGTCGACGTTCTCCAGGATCCACTGGATCTTGCCGCCGGAGAAGTACGTGGCGGGCGGGAGGCCCGCCTTGCGGCGGATGACGTCGCCGCGGCCGTCGCGGTCGAGCGCGGTCGCGATCCGGTCGGTGCGGGTGTCCTGCCAGACGATCGCGTTGTAGTACGGGCGCCCGGTGCGCCGGTTCCACACGACGGTGGTCTCACGCTGGTTGGTGATGCCCAGCGCGACCAGGTCCGACGCGGACAGTCCGGTCTTGGTGAGCGCCTGCTGCAGGCAGGTGTTGGTGCGCTCGACGATCTCGATCGGGTCGTGCTCGACCCAGCCGGCCTGCGGCAGGATCTGCTCGTGCTCCAGCTGGTGGCGACCCACCTCGTTGCCGCTGTGGTCGAAGATCATGAAGCGGCTGGAGGTGGTGCCCTGGTCGACGGCGCCGACGAACTCGGCCATTGAGCTCTCCTTCTTGCGGTGATCGGGGCGTGGGTGTGGTGGGGACGGCGTTCGGCCGGGTCAGGCCCGCCCGACCTCCTGCGGTGCGTCCTCGGCGGGGATGTAGCGGTCGATCAGCAGCTTGAACAGGCCGCCGCCGACGAGGGCGCCGACCAGCGGCGCGACGATCGGCAGCCACCAGTACGGCGTGCCGTCACCGGTGACCCACGCGGTCTCGTACCCGGTGATCCACGATGCCAGGCGGGGGCCGAAGTCGCGGGCCGGGTTGATGGCGTAGCCGGCGTTCGCGCCCCAGGCCATGCCGATGCCCACGACCAGGATGCCGATCATGAACGGGGCCATGTTGGACAGCGGGCCCTTGTTGCGCGGGTGGACCAGCGCGAAGATCACGAACACCAGGATCGCGGTGCCGACGACCTGGTCGAAGAACGCCGTCGTGATCGTCGTCGGGTCGCCCGGCGAGGTCGAGAAGATGCCCTGGGTGTCGGTCAGGTTCGGGTCGACCGAGCGGATGAAGTCGGCGTAGACGAACCGGACGATCAGCGCGGCGACGAACGCGCCGAGGGTCTGGGCCAGCACGAACGGCGCCACCTTCCGCCACGGGAAGCCCTCGTAGACGGCGAAGGCCAGCGTGACGGCCGGGTTCAGGTGCGCGCCGGAGATGCGGCCCGCCACGTACACGCCCAGCATCACGCCGAAGCCCCAGGCCCAGGCGATCGAGTCGTACTGGCCGTTCGAGCCGTCCGGCGTGGTGACGACCTGGGCGACGACGCCGACGCCGAACAGGATCAGGATCATCGTCCCGGCGAACTCGGCGCTGAGCTCGCCGAGCAGCGACGGCATCCGGGACCGTGCCGGTGCCGCCGGCTCGGACCCGGTCTTCTCGGAGCTCGTCATCGAACCCCCTCCTGGTTGTTCCCCCTCGCGGAGCCGGACGGCCCCGCCGTGTGACGCAGGACGCTAGGAGCGCGCCCGGTCCCGGGCAACGAGGATCGTTCGACGATGCCGAACGTTGCGGGTCGATCGGCCCATGATCCAGTCCGCGGAGCGTCCGGACGGCCTACGATCGCTGCGTGGCACGGGCGATCCAGTCGGTGGAGCGGGCGGCGGCGCTGCTGCGGCTGCTCGGCGGCGCGGGGCGTCCGCTGGCGCTGGCCGAGCTGGCGGCGGCCCTGGACCTGCCGCGCCCGACGGCGCACGGGCTGCTGCGCACCCTGCGCGAGGAGGGGCTGGTGGCGCAGGAGTCGTCGTCGGGCCGCTACCTGCTGGGCGAGGGGCTGGGGCGGCTGGGCACCCCGTGGGACCGGCACGACCTGCGCGCCCGGGCGATGAACTGGGCCGACGCGCTGGCGGCGGGCACCGGCTGCGCGGTGTACCTGGGAGTGCCGTCCGCCGACGGGGCCGGGGTCGACCTGGTGCACCACGTGTTCCGGCCGGACGACACACCGCAGCGGCTGCGGACCAACACCACCCAGCCGTTGCACGCGACGGCGTGGGGGCGGTGCCTGCTGGCGTTCGCCCCGGCGTCGGTGCGGGCGGTGGAGCCGCTGGACACCTACACCCGGGCGACCGTGACCGACCCGGCGGCCCTGACCCGCGAGATCACCGCGACACGGCGGCGCGGCTGGGCTGCCGACGCCGGCGGCTGGGAGCCGGGCGTCGGCGGTCTCGCGGTGCCGGTGCGCAGCGGGGGCGGGCTGACCGTCGCGGCGCTGGGGATCGGCGCCCCGGTCGAGGAGCTGTTCGCCGCGGACGGCCGCGCCCGCCCCGAGGTCGTCGTCGAGCTGGTCGCCGCGGCCGCCGAGATCGCCGACGGGCTGGAGGGGCTGACGTGAGCGGCCCGCCGTCGGGGGAGCGGGTCGTCGCCGCGATCGACCAGGGCACGACGTCGACGCGCTGCCTGCTGTTCACCCGCTCGGGCCGAATGGTCGCGGTCGCCCAGCGCGAGCACCGGCAGCACTTCCCGAGCCCGGGCCGCGCCGAGCACGACGCGTCGGAGATCTGGCGGGCGGTGACCCGGGTGGTGCCCGCGGCACTGCGGCGCGCCGGGCTGGGTCCGGAGAACGTCGTCGCGCTCGGCATCGCCAACCAGCGCGAGACGACGGTCATCTGGAACCGGCGCACCGGGGTCCCGCTCGCGCGGGCGATCACCTGGCAGGACACCCGGACCACCGACATCGTCGCCGGTCTCGACGCCGACGCCGACGCCGCCCGCTGGGCCCGGGTCAGCGGGCTCGGCCCGGCGACGTACTTCGCGGGCCCGCGGCTGCAGTGGCTGCTCGACCACGTGCCGGGCGCGCGCGACGGCGCCGAGCGCGGCGAGGTCCTGTTCGGGACGATGGAGTCCTGGCTGATCTGGAACCTCACCGGCGGCCCCGACGGCGGCGTCCACGTCACCGACGTCACCAACGCCAGCCGCACGATGCTGATGGACCTGCGCACACTGGAGTGGTCCGATGCGCTGTGCTCGGCGCTCCGGGTACCGCGGGGGATGCTGCCGACCATCGTGCCGAACGCCCGCGTCTACGGCCGGTGCTCCGGTCTGCTGGACGGTGTGCCGGTCGCCGGTGCGCTCGGCGACCAGCAGGCGGCGCTGGTGGGCCAGACCTGCTTCGCGCCCGGCGAGGCGAAGTGCACCTACGGCACGGGCGCGTTCCTGCTGAAGAACACCGGCTCCCGCATCGCCGGCTCCGAGGCCGGACTGATCCCGACCGTCGGCTACCTGTTCGGTGATCACCCGGTCTACGCGCTCGAGGGATCCATCGCGATGACCGGCTCGCTGGTGCAGTGGTTCCGCGACGCGCTGAGCATGATCTCCACGGCCGCGCGGATCGAGACGCTCGCACTGACCGTCCCGGACAACGGCGGCTGCTACGTCGTCCCCGCCTTCTCCGGTCTTTACGCCCCGCACTGGTACCCCGACGCCCGCGGCGTGATCGTCGGCCTGACCTCCTACATCCACCGCGGCCACCTCGCCCGCGCGGTGCTGGAGGCGACCGCGTGGCAGACCCGCGAGGTGCTCGACGCGATGAACGCCGACTCCGGCCTGCCCGTCACGCGCCTGAAGGTCGACGGCGGCATGACCGCGAACCACCTGCTCATGCAGTGCGTGGCCGACGTCCTGGACCTCACGGTGGAACGCCCCCTCGGCTCGGAGGCGGTGTCGCTCGGCGCGGCCTACGCGGCCGGCCTGGCCGTCGGCTACTGGCCGGACCCGGAGGTGCTGCGCCGCAACTGGCACCGGGCGGCCGCCTGGGAGCCGACGATGGACCCCGGCCTGCGCCGCCGTGAGCACGACAACTGGAAGCGGGCAGTGCAGCGGAGCACGGGGTGGGCGCGCCCGGACTGAACCCCGGCCGGCAGGCCCGCCCCGCCTCGGCGGGAGGCGCCGCGCACCCCTCAGGTTTCTGCCGCCCGCCGTCGACGCCGTCGGACCCGGTCCCGGTGCTCGCGGTCGCGCATCTCCTGGACCCGGCGCACGGCGACGTCCAGGAGGCGCCCCGTCACCGGCCGGAACCAGTCGACCCACTCCGCGGGGGCACCGGTCACGATCCGCCGGGCGCCGGTGTCGGTCACGTCCTCCCAGAGGATCTCGTGGGCCCGCGTGGTCGCCAGGACGAGCAGCCGCCGACCGTCCTCGGGATCCGGCTCGCGCTCGATCAGGTCGCGCTCCTCCAGGCGTGCGAGCAGGCGGGTGGTGCCCCCGGTCGCGAGCCCGACGGTCTCCGCGACCTCGGCGCCGGTCATGGCCCGTCGGCCGAGCAGCAGCTCGGCGAGCACCGTGTACTCGTGCACCGTCAGCCCGCACCGCTCGGCGACGGACCGGATCCGGTAGAAGCCGAGCAGCTCCGCCCTGGCGAGGAGCGGTCCGAGCGCGTCCGCGGTCTCGGCCCGGATCCGCCGGTCGTCCTCCGCCCGCCTCGCCCGTGCGGCCCGCTCGGCGTTCCCTCGGTCTGCGTCCCCGCCGTCCCCGCCGTCCCCGCCGTCCCCGCCGTCCCCGCCGTCCCCGCCGTCCCCGCCGTCCCCGCCGTCCCCGCCGTCCCCGCCGTCCCCGCCGTCCCCGCCGTCTCCGCCGTCTCCGCCGTCTCCGCCGTCCCCGGCGGCCCCGGCGGCCCCGGCGTCCTGGGTGCTCCCGGGGTCTCCGGCGGGCTCCGGCGGCCCGACGGGGTCGGTGTTCCGGCTCCCCGGAGTGAGGTCCGGCGGAATTCGCTTACCGGGTAAGCGAATTCCTCGGACATCCCCACCCGGTGCCCGGGCCGGCTCGTCCTCCGCACCCGGACGATCCGCCCCGGAACCGGAACCGGAACCGGAACCGGAACCGGAACCGGAACCGGAACCGGAACCGGAACCGGAATCGGAACCGGGCGTGGTTCCGGAAGCGGGCATGGCGCCGGACCCGGGCGGTATCCCGCGGTCGGACGGACCCGGGGACCCTGTTCCGCGAACTCGCTTACCCGGTAAGCGAGTTCGCGGAACAGCGGTACCCCGCGGGCCCCGGTCGGGTCCGCCACCGGCCGTGGCGTGGTCCGTGTCGCGCTGCATGGGGAAGCGGTAGCAGTCCGGTCGGTCCACCACGGCGGATCCCGTCGGGTGGTTCGCGATCGTGGTGTCCGTGTCCGTGCTCGTGCCTTACCGGGTAGGGACCCGTTCTCCCCGAACGGGGCGCTGGTGCTCGCCCACGCGCTGCCCGGCATCCTCTGAGCCGCCCGACTAGCGTCGCGACCATGAACGACGCCGCCGTCGCCGCCGGGCGCCTCGCCCGCGGGCTGGAACCGCTGCACTCCCAGGTCTACTTCGCCCCCGAGGGCGAACCGGCCTACACCGCCGCCGGGCTGGAGCCGGGCCGGATGAGCTACTTCGCCCCGCGGGCCGCGCCGATGGGCGCGGTCGGCCCCTCGGTGGTCACCGCGACGTTCTACAACTTCTCCCCGCGCCTGGTCGCGAGGTCGGTCCCGCGGGCCTGGGAGCTGGTATTCGCACCGGACCTGCTCGACGTGCGGTTCGCCGTCGCCGACGCCTCGCTGCGCCGCACCCTGGGCGACGACGCCGTCGCCTCGCCGGAGATGGCCGAGGCCGCCGGGCTGGCCCGGACCGCGGCCGGGGCCGTCACCCCCGAGGGGCGCCCGCTCGCCGCCGGACACCTCGACGTGCCCTGGCCGACCGCGCCGCACCTGGTCCTCTGGCACGCACTGTCGATCCTGCGCGAGCACCGCGGCGACGGGCACATCGCGCTGCTGGTCGAGGCCGGGCTGTCCGGGCTGGAGGCGCTGGTCACCGCGACCGCGACGGGCACCGGGTTCACCGTGGCCTTCGCCCGCGGCAGCCGCGGCTGGTCGGCCGCCGAGTGGAACGCCGCCGTCGCCGGACTCGCGGACCGCGGCCTGCTGTCCCCGGTCGACACGGCCGGGGACGACGCCGTCGCACCGGTCCTGACCGAGGAGGGCACGGCACTGCGCAAGCGGATCGAGGACGACACCCACCGCCTCGGCGCCGCACCGTGGGCGGCCCTCGGCGCCGACGGGGCCACGCGGCTCGGGGAGCTCGGCGGGGCGTTCGTCCGGACGGCCCTGGCGAACGGGGCGTTCCCCGCCGAGGGGGTCTTCGCGGCGCGTCCGAGGGGCTGATCGCGGTCCGCGCCCGGCCTCAGGACGGGCGCGGTGTCCTGACTGCCCGATATGGTGCGCTCCGCAACCGACCGCCGTGGTCGGTGCACCTACCTCCAGGAGGACCCCCGGTGGTGCTCGAGATCAGCGGTCTCGAATGGGCCGTCACGATCGGCGTGATCATCGCGCTGCTCGCGTTCGACCTCGTCCTGGGCTGGCTGCGGCCGCACCGGGTGGGATTCAAGGAGGCCACCGCCTGGTCGGTGTTCTACATCCTGGTCGCGATCGCGTTCGGCCTGGTGTTCGCGACGATCCACGGGTGGAACTTCGGCACGGAGTACTTCACGGGCTACATCGTCGAGAAGAGCCTGTCGGTCGACAACCTGTTCGTGTTCGTCGTGATCATGACGACGTTCGCGGTGCCGGAGGAGCACCAGCACAAGGTGCTGACCTTCGGCATCGTGCTCGCCCTGATCATGCGCGCGATCTTCATCGCCGTCGGGGCGACGCTGCTGAACCTGTTCTCGTTCATGTTCCTGGTCTTCGGTCTGCTGCTCCTGTGGACCGCCGTGCAGCTCTACCGGCACAAGGACGAGGACCCCGACATCGAGGACAACATGGTTGTGAAGGGCGCGCGCAGGCTCTTCCCGGTCACCGAGGAGTACGACGGCGGGAAGCTGTTCACCCGGGACGACGGCCGCCGGGTCGCGACCCCGATGTTCATCGTGCTGGTCTCGATCGGCGGCATCGACCTGCTGTTCGCCCTCGACTCGATCCCCGCGGTGTTCGGCGTGACCCAGGAGGCGTTCATCGTCTTCACCGCGAACGCCTTCGCGCTGCTCGGCCTGCGGGCGTTGTTCTTCCTGGTCAAGGGCCTGCTCGACCGGCTGGTCTACCTGTCGGCCGGGCTCGCGGTCATCCTCGCGTTCATCGGCGTGAAGCTGATCCTGCACTGGCTCCACGTCGACGTCTCGGAATCCGTGCCCGAGATCGACACCATGGTCAGCCTGGTCGTGATCCTGGGGATCCTTGCGGTCGTCACCGTCGCCAGCCTCGTCAAGACCAAGGGCGACCCGTCGATGACCGCCCACGCCGGGTCGCTGCGTGCGCGCAAGGAGCGCTCCGAGCAGCGCGACTGAGCCGGGTCCGGCCGGCTCGGCGCTCAGCCGGGCAGGCCGGCCAGGCCGGGTCCGCCGAGCGGGGTGACCTCGATGTAGTCCGGCGGGGCGGTGAGCAGCGCCAGCACGTCGCCCAGGCCGCTCTCGCCGATGTCACGGCTCAGCGCCGCCTCCGACGACGCGGCGTCGGACCACATCTCGGTGACCCAGACGACGTCGGGCTCGTCGGGGGTGGCGTTCACGACGTAGGCGAGGCAACCGGGCTGGGCGGCCATGTCGTCGGCGACGCGGAGCAGCGCGCCCGCCAGCTCGGTCCCCTGTCCCTCCAGGGCCACCATCCGCACGTACCGGCCGACCCGCTCGCTCGTGTCCACGGCGGCGACCGTAGACCGCCCGTCCCGGCGCCCCCGGCCCGGGGCGGGCTCGGCCCGCGGGCTCGTCGACGTCGCCGGGGCCGTCGCACCGGCGGTGCACCGGGGCGGCCGGGTCCCGCCCGGCGACATCCAGGACAGGATCCGACCGGGACGGGCGGCACACTGGTCGTCGTGATGGGGACATCGGCGCGGCTGCTGCGCCTGCTCGGGCTGCTGCAGGTGCCGCGCGACTGGACGGGGCCCGCCCTCGCCGAGCGCCTCGACGTCGACGTGCGCACCGTCCGCCGCGACGTCGACAAGCTCCGCACCCTGGGCTACCCGGTCCACTCCACACCCGGGGTGACCGGCGGTTACCGGCTCGGCGCCGGGGCCGCACTGCCACCCCTGCTGCTCGACGACGACGAGGCCGTCGCCGTCGCCGTCGGGCTGCGGACCGCCGCGGGCGGGTCGGTCTCGGGCATCGAGGAGACCTCGGTCCGGGCCCTGGCCAAGCTGGAGCAGGTCCTGCCGAACCGGCTGCGCCGCCGTGTCGCCGCGCTGGGCACCGCGACGTCCACACTCGCCGCGCGCGGCCCGACCGTCGACGCGGACGTGCTGTCCGCACTGGCCGCGGCCTGCCGCGACCACGAGATCGTGCGGTTCGACTACGTCGCGGGGGACGGGACCGAGACCCGCCGGGTCGCCGA
Organism: Pseudonocardia tropica; assembly: GCF_040105315.1. Lineage (NCBI taxonomy): Bacteria > Bacillati > Actinomycetota > Actinomycetes > Pseudonocardiales > Pseudonocardiaceae > Pseudonocardia > Pseudonocardia tropica. Next base: position 57,527 of record NZ_JBEDNP010000009.1, on the reverse strand, counting down.
GCCCGAGGGGCTCGTGCACACCGGGCGCCGCTGGTACCTCGTCGCCTGGGACACCGGCCGCGACGACCGCCGCACCTTCCGGGTGGACCGGATGCGGCCGAAGCTGCCCGCCGGGCCGCGCGTCGCCCCGCGCCCGGAACCGGAGGGCGGACTCGCCGCGTTCGCCCAGCGCGGGATCTCCTCGGGCGCCTACCCGCACCGGGCGCGGATCGTGTTCCACGCCCCGGCGGAGCGGATCGCCGAGCACGTCACCCCCGCGTCGGGGATCGTGACCGACCTCGGCGGGGACCGCTGCGAGCTCGCCGCCGGTGCCTGGACCCTGGAGTCGCTGGCGGTGTGGCTGTGCTTCTTCGGCGTCGACTTCGAGGTGGTCGAGCCGGTCGAACTGGTGGAGCACCTCGACGCGGTCGCCGCCCGTCTCGGGCGTGCGGCGGACCGTGCGCGCGCGAGCGGCGGGGGCTGACCGGCCGCTCAGAGCAGGGCGCGGACCGCGCCCACGGGCGTGCCGTGGCCGAGCACGTCGGTGCGGGTCGCGGCGGCGAGCGCGTCGGACCCGGCACCGAGGGACTCCAGCACGGCGTGCGCGACGACCGGCAGCGGTCGCGGCGACCCGTCCAGCACGGTGACGGCGAACGCCCGCCCGTCGGGCAGCGCGGCCGCCAGCACACCCTCGGCGCCGTCCTTGGCGACCAGGCCCGGCACCGCGCCCGCCAGCCGGGTCACCGGCCGGTCCGTGCCGCCGACCCACCACGGGTGCGCGCGGACCGCGGCCGCGACCCGCCCCTCGGCGGTGTCCGGGGCGGCCGTCGCCAGCGTCGCGAAGGCCCGGGCCAGCCCGGCCGGTGTGGTGCCGAACAGCGGCGCGCCGCAGCCGTCGACGGTGGTGACGCCGACCGGCACCCCGGTCAGCTCGGCGACGGTCTCCCGGACCAGCCGCTGCAGCGGGTGCGCGGGGTCGCGGTAGCCGGCCGTCGGCCACCCCGCGGCCACACAGGCGGCGAGCATCGCGGCGTGCTTGCCCGAGCAGTTCTGCAGCACCGGCGACGGTCCCGTCCCCGCCGCGCGGGCGGCCGCCGCGGCCGCCGGCCCCAGCGGGAGGTCCGGGGTGTTGTCCAGGTCGGCCTCGCCGAGCCCGGCACCGGCGAGGATGCGTCGCACGCCCTCGACGTGGCCGGGCTCGCCGGAGTGCGAGGCACACGCGAGGGCGAGCAGCTCGCCGTCGAGGTCGAGCCCGGCCCGCAGCATCGCCACCGCCTGCACCGGCTTGAGCGCCGAGCGCGGCAGGAACGCCACGTCCGGGTCGCCGGAGCCGGTCACGGTGCCGTCGGCGTGGTGCACCGCGACGGTGCCCAGGTGCACCGACTCCACGGTGCCCTCCCGCTCGACGACGGCCAGCGGGACGGCGGCGGCCAGGACGGGCGGAACGGGTGGGACGGTGCCGGGCGTGCTCATGCGGCCGACGCTACGTCCGCCGCGGCGGGCGCTCAGGCGGGGACCGGGGCCAGACCCAGCTCCCGTGCCAGCTCCGGTGTCGGGTGCACCGGGACGGGACCGTAGGCGTTGCCCCGGGCCGAGCGCCGCCGCACGGCGGGCAGGCGCATCAGCAGCCGGACGAACGCGGGCGGGGCGATGGTGCGGCCGCGCTCGCGGGCCCGTGCGACGCCCCGCTCGATGCGGACCTGCCGGCTCTGCACGGACACGATCGCGGGCTCCCGCTCGGCCTGGACCGCGGCGAGCGTCGCGGTGCCGACCGTGCCCGCCCGCAGCGCGGGGACCAGGTGGTTCGCCGCGGCGAGCGCGTCCTGCAGGGCCATCAGGATCCCGTTGCCGCCGACCGGGGAGATGACGTGCGCGGCGTCGCCGATCAGCAGCAGGCCGGGCCGGTGCCAGGTCGGCACCCGGGAGATGTCGACCGACAGCAGCGTGGCGTCGTTCAGGTCGGTGAGCAGCCCGACCCGGTCGGCCAGCCACGGCACGAGCCCGGCGACCTCGCGGCGCACGTGCTCCACCCCGGCCTCGCGCAGCGCCGGGTAGCCGCCCTTGGGCAGCGACAGGCCGACCTGCCAGCGCTCCTCGCCGCCGAGCAGGCCGACGTAGCTGCGGGTGCCGAGGAACAGGTCGACGGCGGCGTCGGGCGGGTCGTCGTCGTGGCGGGGCAGCGCGAACCACAGCAGGTCGGTGGTGGCGCCCTGGGACTGTGCGGTCAGACCGGCGAGGGTGCGCAGGCGGGAGGACCGGCCGTCGGCGGCGACGACCAGCCCGGCGTCGATCCGCTCCCCGGACCGCAGGGTCACCCCGCGGACGGGGTCGTCGTCGGTGCCCGCGCCGAGCAGGCCGTTCACCGCGGCGCCGGTGCGCAGCTCGAAGGTCGGCAGGGTCGCCGCCTCGGCGGCGAGGAAGTCGAGGAACCGGGCCTGCGGCATGAGCGCGACGTAGTCGTAGGGGGTGTCGAGCAGGCCGTAGTCGGTGGTGGTGACCGTCCCGCGGCCGGTGCGGAAGCGGAACCGCCGGGCCGGGACGTGCGGCTGCTCCAGCAGGCGTCCGGCGAGCCCGAGCCGGTCGAACAGTTCGAGCGTCCACGGGTGCAGGGAGTCGCCGCGGAAGTCGCGGTCGAAGGTCCGGTGGCGTTCGAGCAGTGTCACCGGCAGGCCCGCCCGGGCCAGCAGGTAGGCGAGCAGCATGCCGCCGGGGCCACCGCCCGCGACGATCGTCCGTTCCGCGGTCACCCGGCCATGTTAGCTTGCCGAACGAGTGTCTCGCTCGTCGAGAGAGTTGAACTGGGGGAGCGGTCGGCGGCACAGGAAGGTGCGGGCGGGCGGCGGGTTGCGCCACTCGGTCGCGGTCTCGACGACCTCGTCGAAGTGGGTGTCGAGCAGGTCACGCAGCACCCGCACCCGGTTCGGCAGCGCCATCCAGGTGATGATCATGCTCATCACCCCGCCCGGGACCAGCCGGCGCGCGATCGTGCCCATGACCTGCAGGCGCAGGGTCTGCGGGAACACCGCCCACGGCAGGGTCGAGACGAACGCGTCGACCTCGGTGATGCCGGCATCGTCGAGGATCCGGTCCAGGTCGGCGACGTCGCCCTGCACGACCTCCAGCCACGGCTTGTGCCGGCGCAGGTGCGCGACCAGCTCGGAGTCGATCTCGATCGCGAGGTAGCGCGCGTGCGGCCCGAGCCGCTCGCGGATCGGCTCGGCGAGCACCCCCGGTCCGGCGCCGAGCTCGACGACGACGCCGTTCGTCCCGCGCGGGACGACGGCGGCGAGCTGGCGGCACAGCCGCCGCCCGGTGAGGAACGGGGTCGCGAGCTGGTCCATCTTCGAGAACGAGCGTTTGAGGAAGACGGCGTGGTCGGGTCGGCCCATGCGGTACATCGTGGCGGGTGTGGCCCGATCGGTCCTGTTCGGGCGAGCAGGGTCACGGCCGTCGACCACCGAGCGCTGTCACGCAGTGTCATCGACCGGTGGTGAGGTCGCCGAGTCCACGGACGGCACAGGGAATCGTCGTCCGTCGTTGACGTACGGCATGGTGAACAGGGCCGAGGCCGCGACGGCCGCCCTCCGTGTCGGAGGGCGGCCGTCGTGATGGTGCGCCGTCAGGGACTTGAACCCCGAACCCGCTGGTTAAGAGCCAGCTGCTCTGCCAATTGAGCTAACGGCGCATGTGTTCAGTTGTGGTCCTGCGTGCGCCGTCAGGGACTTGAACCCCGAACCCGCTGGTTAAGAGCCAGCTGCTCTGCCAATTGAGCTAACGGCGCGTGTGTACTTGTCGTGCCTCGCCCACGCACGGAGGACCGATCCCGGGCGTGCGGTGGGATCGATCGCCGAGGCGGCGACCGGGTGAGTGACGGGACTTGAACCCGCGGCCCCCTGGACCACAACCAGGTGCTCTACCAACTGAGCTACACCCACCATGCGTTCTCCCGGGCACTCCCGGAAGCGCTGGACCACTGTAGCCCGCCCGCTCCGGGGGACGTCAGGCGGGGGTCGTACCGCCCTCCGGGGGCGCCGCGACGTGCGCGACCGCGGCCGCGGCGGCCTGCGCCTGCTCGGTCGTCGGGCCGGGCGGGGCCACGAACAGCGCCTGCCGGTAGTAGGCCAGCTCGCGGATCGACTCGCGGATGTCGGCGAGCGCGCGGTGCGCGAGGCCCTTCTCCGGCTTCGCGTAGAACACCCGTGGGAACCAGCGCCGCGCCAGCTCCTTCACCGAGCTGACGTCGATCATCCGGTAGTGCAGGTACCCGTCGAGCTCGGTCATGTCCCGGGCGATGAACCCGCGGTCGGTCGCGATCGAGTTGCCGGCCAGCGGCGCGGAGCGGGCATCCGGGACGTGGGTGCGGACGTAGTCGAGCACCATCTTCTCGGCCTGCTCGATCGTGACCGTCGCGCGCCGGACCTCCTCGGTCAGCCCGGACCGGGCGTGCATGTCGCGCACGACGTCGGGCATCGCGTCGAGCTTCGCGTCCTCGCAGGCGATCACCACGTCGACGCCCTCGCCGAGGATGTTGAGGTCGCCGTCGGTGACCAGTGCCGCGATCTCGATCAGGGCGTCGGAGCCCAGATCCAGCCCGGTCATCTCGCAGTCGATCCACACCAGCCGATCGGTCATCGGCACAGCCTAGGTGACATCGGTGCAACGGGCGCGAGCCTCGCCCGTCACCGTCGGGGGAGTGCCCTAGGCTCGCGCCGTGGCTGACGACTCACCTGCTCGCACCATCGCCGCCGGATACGCCACCGACGGGGCCGCGCTGGAGCTCGGCACCGTCCTGGTCGACGGGGCGTGCGACCCGCAGGCCCGGGTACGGATCCCGCTCGCGACGCTGAACCGGCACGGCCTGGTGGCCGGGGCGACCGGCACCGGCAAGACCAAGACGCTGCAGGCACTGGCCGGGCAGCTGTCCGACGCCGGCGTCCCGGTCCTGCTCGCCGACGTCAAGGGGGACCTGTCCGGCATGGCCCGCGCGGGCGAGCCGAACGACAAGGTCACCGCCCGCGCGACCGACACCGGCGACGACTGGGTCCCGACCGCGTACCCGGTGCAGTTCCTGTCGCTGGGCGACGGCGGCGTCGCCGTCCCGGTGCGGGCCACGCTGACCCAGTTCGGCCCGATCCTGCTGGCGAAGGTGCTCGGCCTCAACGCCACCCAGGAGTCCACCCTCGGCCTGATCTTCCACTGGGCCGACCAGCGCGGGCTGCCGCTGCTCGACACCAAGGACCTGCGCGCGGTCATCGGGCACCTCACCTCCGACCAGGGCAAGGCCGACCTCAAGGGCATCGGCGGGGTCTCCCCGGCGACGGCCGGGGTCATCCTGCGCGCGCTGGTCAACCTGGAGGCCCAGGGTGGCGAGGAGTTCTTCGGCGAGCCCGAGTTCGACCCCGCGGACCTGATGCGGCAGATCGACGGGAAGGGCGTCGTCACCCTGCTGGAGCTGGCCGAACGCGCCGCGAACCCGGTGCTGTTCTCCACGTTCCTGATGTGGCTGCTCGCCGAGCTGTACGAGGAGCTGCCCGAGGCGGGCGACCTCGACCGGCCCAAGCTGGTGTTCTTCTTCGACGAGGCGCACCTGCTGTTCACCGACGCCTCGAAGGCGTTCCTCGACCGCATCGAGCAGACCGTCAAGCTCATCCGGTCCAAGGGCGTCGGCGTGTTCTTCTGCACCCAGCTGCCCACCGACGTGCCGAACGAGGTGCTGTCCCAGCTGGGCGCGCGGATCCAGCACGCGCTGCGGGCCTTCACCCCGGACGACCAGAAGGCGCTGTCGCGCACCGTACGGACCTACCCGAAGTCCGACGTCTACGACCTGGAGTCGGCGCTCACCTCGCTGGGCACCGGCGAGGCCGTCGTCACGGTGCTGTCCGAGCGCGGCGCGCCGACGCCGGTGGCGTGGACCCGGCTGCGGGCCCCGCGCTCGTTGATGGCCGCCCTGCCGGTCAACGACGTCCGCGCCGACGCCGCCGCCTCCCCGCTGCAGGCGAAGTACGGGCAGATGGTGGACCGCGAGTCGGCCTACGAGAAGCTCACCGCGAGCATCGCGGCCGGCCCGGGCGGCGAGGCGACGCCGGTCGACGCGCCCCCGGCCCCCGCCCCGGAGCCGGGTCAGGCCCCGCCGCCCCCGCCGCAGGACTCGCCGGGCGGCGGGTTCTTCTCCAAGATCGGGGACTTCCTGCAGTCGCCGACCGGCCGTCAGCTCACGAACACGGTGACCCGCGAGATCACCCGCAGCCTGTTCGGGACCCGCCGGCGTCGCTGACCCCTCGGGTCAGGCCCGGAACGGGGCGACCGCGTCCGGGGTCACCGCGGCCATCAGCGCGACGGCGTCGGCGGGGTCCAGGTCCAGCACCTGAACCGCCCCGCCGCCCGCGGCGGTGGTCGCCTCCAGTGTCAGCACCCCGGCGCGGCGCTGGAACAGGCTCTGCCGTACCCGCCAGCCGATGACGCCGTCGCGGCGCAGCGCGGTCGTCGTGCGGAGCAGCGACCCGTGCCGGGCGACGAGGTAGCGCTCGTCGAGCCGGTGGCCCAGGGCGCGGTAGCGGTCCAGCGCGAGCGGCACGGCCAGCATCACCAGTGCGACACCCACCACCACCGGCCACACCGCGGCGTCGAACCAGGCGAGCACCCCGAGCGCCGCGGCGGGGACCAGCGCCGGACCGACCGCGCGGACCAGCCGCCGGGTCCGGGCCCGCGGCGGGTGCGCCCGCAGCGGGCCGTCGGTGACCGGGCCGGTCGCGCGTGCGGCCGTCGCGGCGACGGCGTGGGCGTGCGCGCGGCGCACCGGCGGGCCGAGGGCGCCGCCGCCGGAGTCCGTGTCCTCCCCGGCGAGCCCGACGGTCAGCGCGCCGGCCTGGGCGCCGCCGCCCAGGGCGCGCACCAGCAGCGGCTCGGACACCGTCACCCCGCGCAGCCGCTGCTCGGACACCGACAGCGACCGCTTGGTCAGCAGGCCGCGTCGCACCCGCAGCGTGCCGTCGGGCTCGCGGCTGAGCCGGTAGTCCCACCAGCGCTCCACGAACAGCACGATGCTGCCGGCGACCATGACCAGCAGCAGCAGCCCGACCGCGACGAGCACCGTCGCCCAGACCGGTGCGGCCGACAGCTCCCCGGCGACGGCGTCGGCGCCGGGCAGCGAGCGCGGGTCGAGGCCGGTCTCGTTCAGCACGTTCCAGCCGGCGCCGGCCAGCGCGCCGATCGCGGCCAGCGAGCCGACCGTCAGCGGGGCGTAGCGCAGCGAGGACCAGTCGATCCTGTCGAGCTCCTCGCCGGCGGGGTCGACGGGATCCGCCGGGCCGACGGACGCCCCGTCCCCGGCGGCGCCGTTCCCGTCGGCACCGGCCCCGTCGGCACCGGCCCCGTCGGCACCGGCCCCGCCGGCACCGTCCTCGCCGGCACCGTTCCCGTGGACCCCGGTCCGGTCGGCCCCGGTCCCGTCGGCGGCCGCGGCCGGTCCGCGTGCCGGGTCGGGGCGGGCGAGCAGCTCGCGGCGCAGCCGCTCGGCCTCGGCGGTGGTGACGGCGTCGAGGTCGAGGCCCGCGTCCGACCCGCTCTGCCCGGAGCCGACCTTCACCACCGACAGCCCGACGAGCCGGTGCAGCAGCGGTGCGGTCAGGTCGACGGTGCGGATCCGGTCCCGCGGCACCGAGCGGCGCTGCCGGTTCAGCAGCCCGCTGTGCAGCTCGACGCGCTCGTCGGTGATCCGGTAGCGGGTGGTGCGCCAGCGCACGACGCCCACCGCGACCGCGATGACGACCGCCGCCCCCGCGATCCAGACCTGGGTGGAGTTGCCGCTGCCCGCGCCGAACAGGACCAGCACGACCAGTGCGGGGGCCAGCCGCAGCAGCGCGGTGGCCGGGCCGACGAGCAGCATCCGGCCCGGCAGCCGTCGCCAGCCGACCTCGTCGGGGGTCGTGCCGGTGCCGTCCGCGCGTGCGACGGGTGCGGGCTCGGTCACGTCGCGTCCCCGCTGTGCCGCCCGGTCGTCTCGGTGAGCCTGCGGGCCAGCTCGGCGGCGGCGTCGGCGTCGAGCCCGGCGATGCGGACCGGGCCGCGGGCCGACGCGGTCGTGACGGTCACCGTCGCCAGGCGCAGCGCCTGCTGCAGCGGGCCGTGCTCGGTGTCGACGGTCTGCACCCGTGGGATCGGCGCGATCCGCCACTCCCGCACCAGCCAGCCGGACCGGGTGTAGACGGCGTCCTCGGTCACCTCCCAGCGGTGCAGCCGGTACCGCAGACCGGGCACGACGAGTGTCCCGACCAGCAGCCACAGCACCGTCAGCACCACGGTGGCGACCAGCAACCCGTGCCACGGGACCGCGGGCAGCAGGAACCACGCGACGCCCTGGCCGACGAGCAGCACGAGCGGGACGGGCGCCGCCGAGAGCCGCCACCACCAGATCGCGCGGGGGTCGACCCGGTTCGCGGGTGGGCGCAACGGGAGCGGCAGCGCGTCGGTCGGGATCCCGGATCCGGGGTCGCCGGTGCGGGGGCCGGTGGCGGTCATGGCCCCACTCTGCCGAACGGCACCCGGGGGAGCATCCGAGCACGCCGTCGGAGATCCCACTGTCGCCGAAAGAGGGGTGCCGACCGAGAGAGGGGTGCCGCCGAGTGGCACACCACGTGCGTGCGGGATCCGGGTCCGGGTACGTGGTGTGCCACTCGGCGGGCGACGACGGTCAGCGGGCCTGCGCGGACAGGTCGTAGACCGTGGTCCCGTCGACGGTCGTCGCGGTGTAGTGCTGCGCGACCCAGGCGGTGATCTCCGCACCGGTGCCGCCGCGACCGCCGCCGGGGCCACCCCGCTCGCCGCCGCCGACGAAGTACCGGACGTCGCCCTGCGCGACGTACTGCCGGAACCGGTCCAGGGTGGGGGAGGGGTCGCTGCCGGAGAAGCCGCCGATCGCCATGACGGCGGTGTCCCCGCCCGCGGCGAGCATCATCGACGCCGCGCCCTGCGAGCCGACCGTCGCCGCGGCCCAGCGGGCCGGACCCGCGTCCCGCAGCAGCGCGACGACCTGCGCGCCGGTCCGCTCGGTCCCCGGACCGCCGCCGAACGCCCCGGGGGCTGCCGCCGTCGGGTCCCCGGGCGCGCCGGGTGCTCCGGGAGCCGCCGCGCCGGTCCCGTCGAGGCCCCGGTCGCGGTCGCCGAGCCCGTCGCGGAACCCGCCCGGGCTCCGGTCGGCTCCGGCGATCTCCGGCCCGGCGGTCGGGATGGATCCCTCGTGCGAGGTCGCCACGGTCTGGACGGTGTAGGCCGCGGGGGCGGCGACCCCGCTCAGGACCGCGACACCGAGGGCCACGGCGAGCCACCGCCGTCCGCGGGCGGGGACCAGCAGGGCCGCGCCGGCCACGACGCCCGCCACCAGCACCACCCAGCGCAGCCAGGGCAGGAACTGCGGTGACCAGCCGAGCAGCACGAACGCCCACACCGCGGTCCCGGCGACGGCGACGGCGAGCACCCCGCGGACCCACCGGAGGTCCCGGTGCCCGAGCAGCTCGCGGCCGCCGACCGCGACCAGCGCCGCGATCCCGGGCGCCAGCGCCACCGTGTAGTACGGGTGGACGATCCCCTCCATGAACGACAGCACCAGCACCGTCACCGACGTCCAGCCGCCCCACACGAGCAGCGAGCCGCGGACGGCGTCGGTGCGCACCGCGCGCCCGCGCAGCACCAGCGCCGCGACGAGCAGCAGCAGCGCGGCCGGGAGCAGCCAGGAGATCTGGGTGCCGAACGACGTCTCGAACATCCGCAGGAACCCGGCCCGACCGCCGAAGCTCCCGCCACCGGGACCACCCGGCGGCATGCCGCCACCGGCGGGGGCGCCGCCCGGGAACGCACCGGCCGCGGTGTCGCGCACGGTGTCACGGCCGCGGCCGCCCTCGCCGCCGACGATCCGGCCCAGGCCGTTGTAGCCGAAGGCCAGGCCGAGGGGGGTGTCGTCCCCGGACCCGCCGATGTACGGACGGGCGTCGACCGGCCACAGCGCGACGGCGAGCAGCCACCAGCCGGCACCGACCACGATCCCGGCACCGCCGACGAGCAGCTGCCACACCCGTCGCCACGGACGGCCGGGCGCGGCCCACAGCCAGGCCAGGGCCAGACCGGGCAGCACCAGGAACGCCTGCAGGGACTTGGTCAGGAACGCGAACCCGAGCACCAGCCCGACCGCGGCGATCCACCGGGTCCGGCCGTCCTCCAGACCCCGGACCAGCAGGTACGCCGCCGCGACGAGCAGCAGTGTCAGCATCGCGTCGGGGTTGTCGAAGCGGAACATCAGCGCCGCGACGGGCGTCAGCGCCAGCAGTGCCCCGGCGAGCAGCCCGGCGCCGTGCCCGGACACCCGGCGCACCGCGGCGTACAGCAGCCCGACCGCGGCGACGCCCATCAGCACCTGCGGCACCAGCAGGCTCCAGGGCGAGAACCCGACGATCCGTGCGGAGATCTCCATCGGCCACAGCGACGCGGGCGGCTTGTCGACGGTGATCGCGTTCGCCGGGTCGAGGGAGCCGAAGAAGAACGCCGTCCCGTCGTTCGCCCCGGCCTGCACCGCGGCGGCGTAGAAGGAGTTGGCCCAGCCCGAGGCGCCCAGGTTCCACAGGTAGAGCGCGCCCGTCGCGACGAGCAGCGCGGCGACCGAGACGGGCCGGGTCCGGCGGCGCGGACCGTCGGACGGGGGCGGGGGCGCGTCGGACCGGGTGGGGAACCGGTCGAGGGTGCCGGTCATGCGGCGGTCGCCTTCCCGAGCGGCGCGGCGGTGGACCGGGTGCGGAACACCCAGGAGCGGAACAGGACGAAGCGCAGCACCGTCGCGACCAGGTTGGCCCCGACGATCACCGCGGCCTCGACGGCCAGGTGCGCGCCGGGCGCGACGGCGCCGAGCACGGCGAGGGCGCCGGTGGTCAGGACGAGGCCGAGCGCGAACACGATCAGCCCCTGGAACTGGTGGGTGACCGCGCGGTCCCGGCCGCGGACGCCGAAGGTGAACCGCCGGTTCAGCGCGGTGTTGGCGACCGCGCAGACCAGCAGGGCGACGACGTTCGCCGCGATCGGCCCGAGCATCCCGCGCAGCGCGAGGAACAGCAGCAGGTTCGCCACCGTCGACGCGACGCCGATCGCGGCGAAGCGGGCCAGCTGGAACGGCATCGCCCGCGGCACCCCGGGCACCGCCGGCGGGGCCAGCGGCGCCCGCCCGAGCTGCGCGCGGACCTCGGCCAGCGGCAGCGCACCCGTCGCCAGTGCCCGGCCGACCCGCCACACGCCCTTCAGGTCCGCGACGGCCGTCGCCACGACGTCCACGCTGGAGTCCGGGTCGTCGACCCAGTCGACGGGCACCTCGTGGATGCGCAGCCCGGACCGCTCGGCCAGCACCAGCAGCTCGGTGTCGAAGAACCAGCCGGTGTCCTCGACCAGCGGAAGCAGCCGCCGCGCCACGTCGGAGCGGATCGCCTTGAACCCGCACTGGGCGTCGGAGAAGCGTGCCGAGAGCGCACCGCGCAGGATCAGGTTGTAGCTGCGCGAGATGAACTCCCGCTTCGGCCCGCGCACCACCCGCGAGCCGCGACCCAGCCGGGTCCCGATCGCGAGGTCGGAGTGCCCGGACACGAGCGGGGCGACCAGGGGGAGCAGCGCGCCGAGGTCGGTGGAGAGGTCGACGTCGCAGTAGGCGAGCACGTCGGCGTCGGAGCCGGACCAGACGTGGCGCAGCGCGCGGCCGCGGCCCTTCTGCTCCAGGCGCACCGTGCGGACCTCGTCGATCTCGGCGGCGAGGCGCTGCGCGATCTGCGGGGTGGCGTCGGTGCTGGCGTTGTCGGCGACGGTGATCCGGAACGAGTAGGGGAACCCGGAGGCGAGGAACGCGTGCAGGCGCCGCACCGAGGACTCCAGGTCGCGCTCCTCGTCGAGGACGGGGACGACGATGTCGAGCACGGTCCGGCCGCGGTCGGACGGACGCGCCCCGGGCCGGGCCGGGTGGGTGCCGGTGGCGGGGCCGGCGACGACTGTGGTCATGGGATCGACGATCGGGGCCCGCGCTGTCGCGGCCGTGTGATCGACCTGTGCGTCGGCTGTGAGCCGGTCGGCCGCCCGCCGGGTCACGACGCGCTCAGGTCGTGGAGGGTGACGCCGTCGACGGTGCGGGCCGGGAACGTCGCCGCGACCCACTCGGCGATGCGGCGCGCGTCGTCGCTGCCGCCGGAGGCGGTGGAGATCATCCCGCTGCCCGCGGAGCCGATGAACCAGTGGATCCGGTGCTGCGCCACCATCTGCTGGAACTGCGCGAGCGTCGGGTAGGGATCGGTGCCGTTGAACCCGCCGACGGCGAGCACCGGTGCCCCCGAGGCGAGCTGGTAGCCCGCCGCCTGCATGGAACCCACCGTGGCCGCGGCCCAGGTGAACCCGCCGGCCCGCTCCGAGATCAACCCCGTGACCTGCGACGACGGCGTGGGCGCGCTGAGGATGCCGCCCGGCCCGCCGGCACCGCCCGGCCCCCGGGTGGGTCCGCCACCGGCCCACCCGCCGCCCTGCGTCGTGCCGCCCGGTGCTCCGAGGGTTCCGCCGGTGGCCGTCCCGGTCGCGGCGGTCGTGCCGCCCGGTGCGCCGGTCCCGGGTGCCCGGCCGGCCCACGGCCCGCGCATCCCGCCGGGCCCACCCCGGCCCCCGCCCGGTCCGGACGCATAGCCCTCCGGCCCGGAGCTCGGGATCGCGCCGGTGTGCGGTGTCGCCGCCGTCGCCAGCGCCCAGGCCGTCGTCCCGCCGGCTCCGGCCAGCAGCGCCGCGGTGAGCACCCCGGTGGCGAGCGCCCGCGGCATCCGGTGCACCCCGAGCAGGGCGAGCGCCGCGCCGAGCCCGACGACGAGCACCGCAGGCCGCAGCCACCCCGGCCAGGCCGCGGGCAGCAGCGCGTAGGCCCACACCGCCGTCGCCGCGACCGCCGCGGCCAGCCGGCAGCGGGCGGCCGCGGACGCGCGGTCCCGCCACAGCGTCGCCCCGCCGATCCCGACCAGCGCGGCGACCGCCGGGGCCAGCGCGACGGTGTAGTAGCTGTGCACGATCCCGGCCATCAGGCTGAACGTCAGCCCGGTGACCAGCAGCCAGCCGCCCCACAGCACGGTCGCCGCGCGCAGCGGGTCGGTGCGCGGTGCCCGCCGGGTCCACCACAGCAGCACCGCGAGCAGCAGCAGTGCCGCCGGGAGCAGCCAGGACGCCTCCCGGCCCATCTCCGAGCCGAACAGCCGCAGCAGCCCGGTCTCGCCCCAGCCACCGGCGCGTCCCCCCGCGCCGCCGCCGACGGAACCGACCTCGTCGCCGGTGAGCCGCCCGACGCCGTTGTAGCCGAACACCAGCTCCAGCACGCTGTTCCCCTGGGAGCCGCCGATCCAGGGCCGGTCCGCGGCCGGCCACAGCTCCACGACCAGCACCCACCAGCCCGCCGAGACCAGCAGCGCGACCCCGGCGACGAGCAGCGCCCGGATCCGCGGCCACCAGGCGACCGGGGCGGCGAGCAGCCACACGGCGGTGAACGCCGGCAGCACCAGGAACGCCTGCAGCATCTTGGTGAGGAAGCCGTAGCCGACCAGCAGGCCGACGAGCACCAGCCACCGGGTGCGGCCCTGCTCGACCGCCCGGGTGAGGGCGTAGGCGGCGCCGGTCAGGACGAGCACGAGCATCGCGTCCGGGTTGTCGAAGCGGAACATCAGCACCGCGACCGGGGTGAGCGCGAGCGCGGCCCCGGCCACCAGCCCGGCCCCCGGCCCGGCGACGCGCCGGACCGCGGCGTACAGCAGCGCGACCGCGCCGACGCCCATCAGCGCCTGCGGCACCAGCACGCTCCAGCTCGACAGCCCGAACAGCCGCACCGCCAGCCCGATCGGCCACAGCGCCCCCGGTGCCTTGTCGACGGTGATGCCCCCGGCCGCGTCGGAGGCGCCGAAGAACCACACCGACCAGCTCTGCCCGCCCGCCTGCGCGGCCGCCGCGTAGAACGCGTTGGCCCAGCCCGAGGCCGACAGCCCCCACAGGTACAGCGCGGCCGTCGCGGCGAGCAGCACCGCGAGCGGCAGGTGCCGCCACCGTCGCGTCGGCGGTGGGGACGGTGCGGGGGCGGGCCGGGGCCGGGACAGGGTGCTCGTCACCCGGGCGACGCTGCTCCGCCGCGCTGTGCGGAACCGGTGATCGACCTGTGAACCAGCTGTGCCGGCCCACCCTGGTCCGCTCCCGGTCCGTCGATCAGTACATGAGCGCTGTGAGCCCGTGCCGCGACAGCACTCATGCACTGATCGACACCAGGGCAGGGCGGACGCGCCCGGTGCGACGCGGGCGGTGCGACGCGACGCGGGGCGGGGCGGGGCGGGCGGTGTGGAACGCGCGGGTGTCACGGTGCGGAGCGGGTGCGGGCGGTGCGGTGCGTCGGGCGGTGCGGCGGGCGGGTCGCGGTGCGGGGTGAGGGGGGTACGGGGCAGGATCGGGGTGTGCCGATCCCCGCCCCGACCTCGGCGCCGATCCCGACCGGCCCCCGGCTGGTGCTCCCCGGCTGGACCCCGGAGGTCGCGGCGGCCGTCGTCGCCGGGACCCGGCGCGGTGACTGGGCGCCGGACTTCCCCGCCGACGGCGATCGGGTCGTCGCCCGGCTGCTCGCCCGCGACCCGGCGGGGCCGGGCTGGGGCGAGCTCGGGCACCGGCTGCTCGTCGAACGCGACGGCGGCACGGTCGTCGGCGGCGCGGGCCTGTTCCCCGCCCCCGACGACGGCCCGGCCGCCGTCGAGCTCGGCTACGGCGTGGTGCCCTCCCGCCGCGGTCGCGGCTACGCCGTCGAGGCCGCCCGCCTGCTGCTCGCGCTGGCCCGCTCGGCCGGGGCGTCCCCGCTGGTCGCGGGTGTCGAGCCCGGCAACCCCGCCTCGGAGCGGGTGCTGGAGCGGATCGGGATGCGCCCCACCGGGACCCGCGACGGCGTCGCACGGTTCCGGCTCGACGTAGGGTCGACGACGTGATCAGGCTCGTCGCGCTCGACATCGACGGCACCATCGTCCACGGGCGCAGGCCCCCGAGCCCCGCGGTCCTCGACGCGATCGCGCTCGCCGGGACCCGGGCCGAGGTGATGCTGTGCACCGGCCGGACCGTCGTCGGTGTGGCCGGCGCGCTGGACGCGATCGGGCTGCGCGACGGCGTCACCCTGACCTCGAACGGCGCGGTCGAGATGGAGACCGCGACCCGTCGCGTCCTGGCGATGGAACGGCTCGCCCCCGAGGCCGTGACCGCGGCCCTGGACGTGATGACCGAGCGGTTCCCGGGGGCGGTGTTCGCCTGCGAGCACGTCGGCGTCGGACAGCGGGTCAGCGCCCCGTTCCCGGACGGCGTGCTCGCCGGCACCGTGACCGAGGTCGGCCACGCCGGTCTGCTCGACGAGCCGACGCCCAAGCTCGTCATGTACTGGCCGGGGCACGACCCGGACGAGACCGCGGCCCGCGCGGCCCGGCTGCACGTTCCCGGCACCGAGCCGACCCTGGACCACGAGCTGCCGTGGGTGACGCTGGTGCCGGCCGGGGTGTCCAAGGCGTCCGGGCTCGCGCGGGTCGCGGCCCGGCTCGGCGTCGACCGCTCCGAGGTCCTCGCCGTCGGCGACGGCGACAACGACCGCGCGATGCTGCGCTGGGCGGGCCGCGGGATCGCGATGGGGCAGGCCCCGCCGCAGGTGCACGCCGACGCCGACGAGTCGACCGGCACCGTCGCGGAGGACGGCCTGGCCCGCGCCCTGGAGCGCGCGTTCGGCTAGTGCCCGACGGGAGTGCCCGCGACCAGCGGCGTCGCCGCCTCGAGGGCCGCCCCGCAGGACGGCGGCCGCGGCGGCAGCGACGAGTCGATGACCACCGGCACCGTCCAGACGCGGCCGTCACGGGACCGGACGGTCACGTCCCCCGGGCCGTCGACGGCGTCGACGAGCAGCGCGGTGGCGTCCCCGATGCCGGTGTGCTCGCGCACGGCGAGCTCGGCGAGCTGGCGGACCGGGTCCAGCCCGGTGTGCCCGCGGCAGCTCCACGGGTCGACGCCGCCCCCGGCCGCGGCCTTCAGCGCGGCCAGCGCGCCGCCGGTGTCGAGGCGGCCGTAGGCGTAACCGGTGGGCAGCACCAGCGCGGTCGGCGCGAACCGGTGCCCGCCGAGGTGGGTGCACTCCCAGACGTCGGCGCCCTCGGCGGCCAGCTCCCCGGCGAGCGCGCGGCCGCGGACGGCGCAGCAGACGTCCCGCCTGCCGTGCGCGCACACCAGCATCACCGGGTCGGTGACCGGGGTGCCCGCGCCCGGGTCGAGGTCGATGCCGGCGAGGTCGTCGGTGCCGCGCACGGTGCGCGACCACACCCGCGAGCCGCCCGGGGCGAGGTCGGCGACGTAGACGGTGCGGTCGCCGTCGGCGTCGCAGCGGCCCTCGCGGCCGGGGCGGCGGATCAGCAGCAGGATGACGTCGTCGGCGCGGAGCCGGTCGAACAGCGCGGTGACCGCCGGGTCCGGGTGGTCGGCGACCTTCCGCGGCCACGCCCCGACGTGCTCGACCGCGACGAGGCGGCGCACGTGCGGCGCGGTCCCGGTCATCGGCTCGCCGACGGCCTCGCTCAGCCCGGCACAGCCCGCGGCGGGCGCCCCGGCGGGGGGACCTCCGAGTGCGCCACGTGCCGCGGTGACCGTCATCGGGCCATCTTAGGGAAGGTTTCCCTGACTTCAACTCGGGACGCCCGGTCGGGTCACTCCCGGCCGGGGAGCTCCGTGCGCAGCACCTTCCCGGTCTGGTTGCGCGGCAGCTCGTCCAGGAAGTGCACGTCCCGCGGGGCGGCGAACTTCTCCAGGTCGGACCTCACCCGGCTGCGGATCGCGTCCGCGGTGACGTCGGCTCCCGGCTCGAGCACCACCCAGGCGGCGAACCGCTGGCCGTACTCGTCGTCGTCCACTCCGAGCACGCAGGCCTCGCGCACCCCGTCCATCCCCGCGACGAGGTCCTCGACCGGGCCGGGGTGCAGGTTCTCCCCGCCCGAGACGATCATGTCGTCGGCCCGGCCGGTGAGGAACAGCCGTCCCTGCTCGTCGAGGTGCCCGACGTCGCCGGTCCCGAGCAGCCCGTCGCGCTCCTCCAGGCCGTCCTCGCCACCGGTGTAGCCCTCGAACGGCAGGTCGTTGCCCACGAACACCCGGCCGTCGACGCCTGCCGCGGCGGGCCGGTCGTCGTCGTCGAGGATGACCAGGGTGGTCCCGGCCGGGGCGCGGCCCGCGGTGCCGGGGGCGTCGCGCAGGTCCTCCGGTCCGGCGATCGAGACCCAGGAGACCTCGGTGGAGCCGTAGAGGTTGTAGAGGCAGTCGCCGAAGCGGTCCATGAACCGGTTGGCCTGCCCGCCGGGCAGCGCCGACCCGGAGACGGCCACGATCCGCGGGCCCTCGTCGTCGCCCCAGCCCTCGGCCTCGGACTCCAGGACCCGCTGGAGCATCACCGGCACCGCGAACACCGTCGTGCACCGGCGTCCGCGCACGGCGGTGAGGAACCCCTCGGGGGTGAACCTGCGGCGCAGCACGACGGTCGCGCCGTGCAACGCGGCGAGCAGCAGCCCGGCGTTGCCCCAGGTGTGGAACAGCGGCGCGGCGATGTGCGTCGGCTCGCCGGCGCGCAGCGGGATCGCCGACAGGATCGACGCCGCCGGGGCGAGGGTCGACGGGTGCGGCCGCTTGGCGCCCTTCGGCGTCCCGGTGGTGCCGGAGGTCAGCACGATCTGCTTGGACGGTTCCGGCCTGAACGGCAGCTCGCCCGGCCCGCCGCGCTCGACCATCGCCTCGAGGTCGTCGAGCGCGCGGTCGCCCGCGGGGCGCGGCCCGTCCGGGGTGCGGGTCAGCACGACGCGCGGCCCGGCCGGGACGATGTCGAGGAGGTCCGGGTCGGCGACGATCGTGTGCAGCTGCTGCTGCTCCTGCACCCCGCGCAGCTGCTCGGCCGAGAGTCCGGTGTTGACCAGCACGACGTCGGCGCCGGCCTTGCCCGCCGCGACCATCGCCTCGATCGGCGCGCGGGCGTTGCGGCACAGCACCCCGACCGGGGCGCCCGGCCCGGCGCCGGAGTCGAGCAGCGCCAGCGCGAGGCTGTCGGTGCGGGCCTCCAGCTCGGCGTAGGTGGTGACCCCGTCGTCGTCGACGACGGCGAGCCGGTACGGGTGGCGGGCGGCCCCGACGGCGAACGCCGCGGTGATGCTGTTGCCGTAGCGCACCAGGGCCCGGCCCATCCCGTACAGCCTCCCCGGGCCGAGCGGGCGGACGACGCCCGAGCGGGTCAGGGCCACGGCGGCGCGGGCGGTGCCGCTGCCCAGCTCGTAGGCGGTACGGGCGGTGCCGGAGAGGTTCTGGAGCAGCGGGGAGCCAGCCATGCGGCGCAGTCTGGCAGGGCCACCCGTCGGGTCGCCGGGTCCGGTGCGGGGATCTGTGTCAGAGGTCACTGGGCATGTCCGTCATGTTTCGTGGGGTGAAGACGATGTGTCCCTCGGTGACCCACAGGTCGCCGAACCCTCCACCACACACCGTCGGGGATCCTGATGCGCCTCTACCTGCCCACACGCACGTCCGCCTCCGGCCGCACCCTGGTCCGCGCGGGACGTCCGACCAAGTCGATGCCCGGGTTCGGCGGCCTCGCCGGCGTCTGCCGCTGCGGAGCGGCCCGGCCCGCCGACACGCGCGCCCTGCCGTGGCGCGACTGTCCGTCCTGCACGCCGCAGCGGGCCCGCGCCGGGCGCTGAGCGGCCCGGCCTCGTAGGTTTCCGGGTCGACGGGCACCGGGCCCGTCGACCGCGGAGGCCCCATGAGCACGCCCACCCCCGTGATGCGGCTGCGCGCCCTCGAGCGCGAGGACCTGCCGTTCGTCCACGGGCTGTCGAACGACTCCGGGATCATGTCGTACTGGTTCGAGGAGCCCTACGAGTCGCTCGTCGAGCTGCAGGAGATCTTCGCCCGGCACGTGCACGACAACCGCGAGCGGCGGTTCACCATCGACTGCGCGGGCGAGCGCGCCGGCCTGGTCGAGCTGGTGGAGATCGACTACATCCACCGCAACGCCGAGTTCCAGATCATCGTCGCCCCCGCCTTCCAGGGCCGGGGTCTCGCCGCCCGCGCCACCGCCGCGGCCCTGGACTACGCCTTCGGCGTGCTGAACCTGCACAAGGTGTACCTCGTCGTCGACGTCGACAACGCCCGCGCCGTGCGCGCCTACGAACGCACCGGCTTCGTCGTCGAGGGCGAGCTGCGCGAGGAGTACTTCGCCAGCGGCCGCTACCACGACGCGTACCGGATGGCGGTGCTGCAGCGCGAGCACCTCGGTCGCACCGTCGACGGACCGCGCTGAACGGACCGGACCGGACCGGCCGGCAGGGAGGGGGACCCGTCGGCCGGCCCGGCGTGCACCGGTCGCGGGCATGCGACCGGAGTCGGGCGCGTCGACCGTGGTGGCGACGACACCCACGAACAGTACTATCCCGCCGTGTACTCGTGTCAACGTTCCGCTACGCTGAGCTCATGACCAGCAGGAACCGGGTGTGGGTCGGTGTCAGATCGATGTCGCGGTACGGATCGGGCAACCGATGACATCGTTGATCGTCGGGTGAGCGCCCGCGACCGTCGTCGCCGCGGGTCACGGGGTGGTCGCGGCCGCCCGTCGCCGCCGTGCGCGCCCGGCTACCCCGGGTAGGATCCGCCCCGATGTCCGGAACTCCGACGGCCGGGGACGAGTTCCCGATCGACAAGCTCGCCGCGCGTGCCGGCATGACCGTCCGCAACGTGCGCGCCCACCTGTCCCGCGGGCTGCTGCAGCCGGGGGAGATGCGCGGGCGCACCGCCTGGTACGGCCCCCTCCACCTGGCCCGGCTGGAGCTGATCGCCGGCCTGCAGCGGCGCGGGTTCTCGCTCGCCGCGATCGGTGTGCTGATCAACCAGACCCCCTCCGGCAGTGCCGAGGAGGCGTTGCGCCTCTACCGCGGCATGCTCGCCCCGTGGCAGCCGGAGGAGCCGGTCGAGCTCGCCGAGGAGGACCTGGCCGAGTGGGCCGGCGCCCGGACGTCCCCGGAGTTCGTCGGGCAGCTGGTCGCCTCCGGGATGATCGAGCGCACCGGCCCGGGGCGGCTGCGCGTGCTCAACCCGTCGATGGTCCGCTCCGGGGCGCACGCCGTCGCCCTCGGCCTGGCCCCGGAGGCGGTGCAGCAGGTCGGCGACGAGCTGCTGGCCCGCACCCGCGAGATCGCCGACATCTTCGTCGAGCTGTTCCGGGAGCAGGTCTGGGCGGCGCACGTCGCGGCCGGGCTGCCCCGCAGCGGCGTCGCGGACCTGCGCACGGCGGTCGAGGCCCTGCAGCCGGTCGCCACCCGGTCGCTGCTCGGCGCCTTCCGCCAGACGATGCAGCAGGCGATGGACGACTTCATCCGGCGGCTGTCCACCGACCTCGCCCCGACCGACCCGCCCGCCGACCCCGGGGTCGCGGAGCCGTCCTCAGACCGGTAGGTCGACGGTGAACACCGTCCGGCCGGGGGCGCTGTCGACCCCGGCCGTCCCGTCGTGGGCGGCGACGACCGCGGCCACGATCGCCAGGCCCAGCCCGGTACCGGGGGTGTCGTTCCCGGCGCGGGTGCGTCCCTCCGCGCCGCGGGCGAACCGCTCGAACACCCGGGGCGCGACGTCCGGGGCGATGCCGGGGCCGTCGTCGGCGACCCGCAGCCGGACCCGGCCGGGGACGGGCCGGTCGAGGGAGACGGTGACCGTCGTGCCGGGCGGGGTGTGGGTGCGGGCGTTCGCGAGCAGGTTGGTGAGCACCTGGGAGAGCCGGTGGGCGTCGCCGGTGACCGTGACCGGCTCGTCGGGCAGCTGCGGGAACCAGCGGTGGTCGCGGCCCGCCACGTGGGCGTCCCCGACGGCGTCGAGGACCAGCCGGGTGAGGTCCACCTCGGTGCGCTCCAGCGGGCGGCCCGCGTCGAGCCGGGCGAGCAGCAGCAGGTCCTCGACCAGGGTGGACATGCGTTCGGCCTGCGAGCTGATCCGGGCCAGTGCGTGCGTGGTCCGCTCCGGGACCGGGTCGCGCTCGCGGCGCGACAGCTCGGCGTAGCCGCGGATCGCCGTCAGCGGGGTGCGCAGTTCGTGGCTCGCGTCGGCGACGAAGCGGCGCAGCCGCGTCTCGGACTCCTGGCGGGCGGCGAGCGCGCCCTCGACGTTGTCGAGCATGTGGTTGAGCGCGGTGCCGACCTGGCCGACCTCGGTGCGGGGGTCGGGGTCGGGGACGCGGGCGGCGAGGTGGACCTCGCCCCGGTCCAGCGGGAGGTCCCCGACCCGCGCGGCGACGCCGGCGACGCGTTCGAGCGGGCGCAGCTCGCGGCGCACCAGCACGGCAGCCGCGATGCCCGCGAGCACCACCGCCCCGCCCAGCACGACGAGCTCGGTGACGACGAGCCTGCTCACGGTGGCGCCGGCGTTGTCCGGCTGCGCGATCAGGTAGGTCGTCGTCCCCTCGGTCCAGCCGATCGCCCGGTAGTCGCCCACGGACAGGGCGATGTCGTGCGGTGCGGTGTCGGCCGGCACCGACCGGAGCGCGCCGAGGTCGTCGTCGGACACCGCGGTGCTGGTGCCGCCGCGCTGGGCGAGCCGGGCCGAGACGACACGGCCGTCGTCGAGCACCGCGCCGATCGCGTTCGCACCCGGGCCGGGACCGAGGAACACCCCGTCGGGCGGGCCGGAGCGCCGGCCGCCGTCCCCGGAGGGGCGCCGGTCCCGTCGCCCGCGTCCTGGGTCAGCCGTCCGGGGGCGCGCCCGGTCTGCTGGGCGACGAAGCCCTCCAGGGAGAACGCCAGCTCGTGGTCCTGCCGGGAGGACAGGTAGCGGTCGAGCGAGAGCGTCGTCGCGACGCCGATCGCCACGCACGCCACCGTGAACAGCAGCAGCACCGTGACGACGAGCCGGGCCCGCAGCGAGCGGACCCGGCCGGAGACGCGGGTGACGACCACCGGGTCACCCCGCCGCGGGACGCAGCACGTAGCCCGCGCCGCGCACCGTGTGGATCATCGGCGGCCGGCCGGCGTCGATCTTCTTGCGCAGGTAGGACACGTAGAGCTCGACCACGTTGGACTGGCCGCCGAAGTCGTAGTTCCACACCCGGTCGAGGATCTGGGCCTTCGACAGCACCCGGCGCGGGTTGCGCATCAGGTAGCGCAGCAGCTCGAACTCGGTCGCGGTCAGTTCCACCGGGTCGCCGGCGCGTGAGACCTCGTGGGCGTCCTCGTCGAGCCGCAGGTCGCCGACGACGAGCTCGGAGGACCGCTGGGCGGCGACCATCCCGGCGCGGCGCAGCAGCCCCCGCAGCCGCGCGACCAGCTCCTCCAACGAGAACGGCTTGGTGACGTAGTCGTCGCCGCCCGCGGTCAGGCCCGCGACCCGGTCCTCGACGGCGTCGCGCGCGGTCAGGAACAGCACCGGCACCTCGGGGGTGTCGGCGCGGACCCGGCGCAGCACCTCGAACCCGTCGACGTCGGGCAGCATCACGTCGAGCACGATCGCGTCCGGGCGGAACTCGCGGGCGTGGCGCACCGCGGACATGCCGTCGCCGGCGGCGCGGACCTCCCAGCCCTCGTAGCGCAGGGCCATCGACAGCAGGTCCGACAGCGTGGACTCGTCGTCCACCACGAGCACCCGGATCGGGCCGCCGTCGGCGCGGCGCAGCGGGTCGGCGTCCCGGTCCATCACCTCGGTCATGCTAGGAGCACACCGCACGAACCTGTGCGACGGCTGTGCGCCGGCTGTCGGTTCACCGGGCGCGCCAGTACCCCGTGGCGTAGACGGCGCGCCGGTCGAACCCTCGCTCGCCGAGCAGGTGCGCGCGCAGCTCCTTGACCGCGGCGGACTCCCCGGACAGCCACGCCTGGCCGCGCCCGTCGGGCAGCCGTACGACCCGCACCGCCGCGACCAGCGGCGCACCCGCCGGGGCGTCGCCGCGGTGCACCCAGGTGACGGCGACGTCGCCGGGCAGGGTCTGCTCCTCGCCGGCGTCGGCGACCTCGGCGACGACCCGGACCGGCACCCCGGGGGCGGCCGCGGCGAGGGTCTCGCAGACGGTGGCGATGGCGGGCAGCGCGGACTCGTCGCCGATCAGGAGGTGGTGCTCGGCGGCCGGGTCCGGCTCCCAGCGCCCGCCGGGCTCGGACACCCCGACCCAGTCCCCGGGGGCGGCCGACACGGCCCAGGCGGCGGCCGGGCCGTGCCCGGCGTGGACGACGAAGTCGACGTCGAGCTCGCCGTGGCCGCCGGCGTCGGGGGCGAAGCGGCGCACCGTGTAGGTGCGGATCGCCGGGCGGGCCTCGCCGGCCGGCCAGACCGGTCCGCCGGTCGAGGCGCGCGGCACGGCGGGCCGCTCCTGGCCCTCGACCGGGAAGAACATCTTGATCCGGCGGTCCGGGCCGTGCCCGGGGAACCCGGCCAGCTCCTCGCCGGTCAGGGTCACCCGGACCATGCCGGGGGTGACCCGCTCGGTGCGGGTCACCTGCAGCAGGCGTGGTGCGGTCGTGCTCATGGCCGGGAATTGTCCCGGACGCGCGCTCAGGCCCGGTGGCCGAGGCCCGCCAGGCCGGTCCAGACCAGGTCCATCAGGTACTCGGTGGCCTGCTCGGCGGTGACCGACTCGTCCTGGCCGCGCCAGACGGCGAGCCGCTCGCAGGCCCCGACGATCACCTGCGCCCAGCCGGTCAGCCGGGCCTGCTCGGTGCCGGGGACCTGCGCGGCGAGCAGGGCGGCGGTGAAGTCGGTCTGCTGGGCGCGGATCTCCTCCAGTGCGGTGTCGGTGACCCCGGCCTCGGAGCAGAACAGCTGCCAGGCGGGCGCCCGCCGGTCGAGGTAGCGGAAGAAGGCCAGCGTCCCGCCCCGCAGCATCGTCTCCGGCGAGTCCGCGGCCCCCGCCGCCTGCGCGACGACGTCGAGCAGCTCGGACCGGGCCCGCGCGATCGCGGCCAGCAGCAGGCCCTCCTTGGACCCGAAGTGGGTGTAGAGCACCGGCTTGGTGACCCCGACCCGCTCCGCGACCTGCTCCATCGAGACCTGGGCGTAGCCCCGCTCGCCGAACACGGCGACGGCGGCGTCCACGATCTGGCGCTCGCGCTCCGCCCTGGGCACGCGACGGCGGGGGCCGGGTACGGTCTGCGCGGTCACGTCGGAGACTTTACCCGCAGTAAGTTACTCGCGGTAGGAAGTGAGCGGGAATGGACGTCTACTCGCTGCCGATGACCACCCGGTTCCGCGGGATCACCGTGCGCGAGGGCCTGCTGCTGTCCGGCCCGGCCGGCTGGGGCGAGTTCTGCCCCTTCCCCGAGTACGACGACCGCGAGGCCGTCGCGTGGCTGGCCGCGGCCCGCGAGGCGGCCGAGGTGGGCTGGCCGGCGCCGGTGCGCGACCGGGTCCCGGTCAACTGCACCGTGCCCGCCGTCGGCCCCGAACACGCGCAGCGGATCGTGCGCGCCTCCGGCTGCACCACCGCGAAGGTCAAGGTCGCCGACGCCGGAGCGCCGTTGTCCGGGGACGTCGAGCGCGTCGCCGCCGTCCGCGACGCGCTCGGCCCCGCCGGGCTGGTCCGGGTGGACGCCAACGCCGCCTGGGACGTCGGGACGGCGGTCGCCGCGATCGGCGAGCTGGACCGGGCCGCCGGGGGACTGGAGTACGTCGAGCAGCCCTGCTGGGAGGTCGAGGACCTCGCCGCCGTCCGCCGGAAGGTGGACGTGCCGATCGCCGCCGACGAGTCGATCCGCCGCGCCGAGGACCCGATGCGGGTGGTGCGGGCCGGGGCGGCCGACGTCGTCGTGCTGAAGGTGTCGCCGCTGGGCGGGGTGCGCCGGGCCCTGCGGATCGCCGAGGAGGTCGGGCTGCCGGTCGTCGTGTCCTCGGCGGTGGAGTCGAGCGTCGGGCTCGCCGCCGGGCTCGCGCTGGCCGGGGCGCTGCCGGAGCTGCACCACGCCTGCGGGCTCGGGACGGTCTCGCTGCTGGCCGCCGACGTCGTCGCCGAGCCGCTGGCCCCGCAGCGGGGCTTCCTGCCCGTGCCGCGGGTCGCGCCCGAGCCGGTGCACCGGGCCGGGGTCGCCGCCGCCCCGGACCGCGCCGCCTGGTGGCTCGACCGGCACGACCGCGTCGCCGCCCTGCTCGACGCGGCCACCGGCGCCGGGCGGCTCAGTACCGGTTGACCCGCCCGTCGCGGCGCAGCGCCGCGTCGATCACCCGCGCCGGGCCGGGCACCCGGTACTGGCCCTTCACCAGCTTCCCGGCGCTGGGCACCGCACCCTTCCCCGGCCAGGTCGCCGTGTCCCACAGCGACGACCGCAGGAACGCCTTCGCGCAGTGCAGGAACAGCTCGTCGACCTCGACGACGATCGCCACCTCGGGTGTGGAGCCCTGCACGGTGAGCCGGTCGGCGAAGTCCGGCCGGTGCACGATCCGGGCCCGCCCGTTGATCCGCACGGTGTCGTTCGACCCCGGCACGACGACGATCATCCCGACCCGGGGGTCGTGCAGGATGTTGCGCATCGAGTCGAGCCTGCGGTTCCCCTTGCGGTCGGCGAAGGCGACCGTGTGCTCGTCGAGCACCAGCAGGCAGCCCGCCGGGTCTCCCCGGGGCGAGACGTCGACGCCGTCCGGCCCGGTCGTCGCGAGCAGGAAGAACGGTGCCGCGGCCAGGAACTCCGCGGTCACCGGGTCGACCCGGTCGCGCGCCTTGTCCCGGATGAACTCGGGCACCTCGCCGATGATCTCCCGGAGCCTGGCCTCGTCGGTCACGTGTTCCATCGCATCCCCCTTGTTCTTAGGTCACCCTAACCGTGAACGTGCTCCCGGGGCGACGCCCGCCTAGGGTCCCGGGCGTGGGTGTGATCGTGATCGGGGCAGGCATCGCCGGGGTGACCTGCGCCGCGGAGCTGGCCGCCCGCGGCGTGGACGTGACGGTGTACGAGCGGGCCCGCGGAACCGGGGGGCGGCTCGCGGTGCACCGCCACGACGGGCGTCCCGCCGACATCGGCGCCGCCTACTTCACCGTCTCCGACGACCGGTTCGACGCCCGCGTCCGCCGCTGGCGCGACGACGGCCTGGTCCGCGGGTGGACCGACACCCTCGCGGTGTTCGACGGCGCCGCCCGGGGCGCGGACAACCCCGGCCCGCTGCGGTTCGCGGCGCCCGCCGGGCTGCGGTCGCTGGTCACCGACACCGCCCGTGACCTCGACGTCCGCACCGGCCGCACGGTCGAGCGGGTCCGCCCCGGCCCGGACGGCCCGACCGTCGACGGCGAGCGCGCCGACGCCGTCGTGCTGGCGATGCCCGACCCGCAGGCCGCCCGGCTGCTCGACCCGGACACCCCCGCGGGCGCCGCGGTCGCCGGGCGGGAGTGGAACCCGGTGCTCGCCCTGACCGCCGGGTTCGCGGCGCGGGACTGGCCGCGGCTGCCCGCGGCGTTCGTCAACGACCACCCCGTGCTGTCCCTCGTGGCCGACGACGGCGACCGTCGCGGCGACGACGCCCCGGTGCTCGTCGCGCACTCCACCGGCGACCTCGCCCGCGCCCACGACGCCGACCCCGCCGGTGCGGTGCCCGCGATGACCGCCGCCGTCCGGGAGCTGCTGGGCATCGCCGCGGAGCCGGACTGGACGCACGTGCACCGCTGGCGCTTCGCCGCCCCCGCCGACGTGCGGGAGCAGACCTTCCACCTCGGCGACGACGGCGTCGCCCTGGCCGGGGACGGCTGGGGCCGGTCCCGGGTGCAGACCGCCTGGCTGTCCGGGCTGGAGCTCGCCGGGGAGCTCGCGGGGCGCCTGGGCCGCTGAGCCCCGGGTACCGCACCCCGTTCGGCGCCGCCCCCGTCGCCGAGATGCAGCTCAGGGCTGTTCCGGCGGTCGGTGGGCAGCCCCTGGGCTGCATGTCGGCGACCGTCGGCGGGTTCCGGCGCCCGGGTGGGCGGGGCCGGGACCTGGCCGGGTGGGCGCAGGCGACCTACCGTCGCGGGTATGCCGGATCGCGTCACCGCCGCCGCCCCCGTCGTCGTCGAGCCCGGGGGACGGCCGTTCGGGGGCTCCACCGCCCCCGTCGAGCTCGACGGCGGCGGCCCGTCCGCGCCCGGGCGCGCGGTGCTCGCCGAGCTGGCCGCCGCGCTCGACCCCGACCGGGTCCTCACCGACCCCGACGTCGTGCGCCCCTACGTCCACGACGAGGCCGAGTGGGCCGAGTACGGCACACCGCTCTGCGTGGTGCGGGCACGGACCACCGCCGACGTCGCCGCGACCGTGCGGGCCTGTGCCGCCCATCGGGTCCCGGTCGTCGCGCGGGGCGCGGGCACCGGGCTGTCCGGCGGGGCGAACGCCGTCGACGGCTGCGTCCTGGTCAGCCTGGAACGGATGACCGCGATCCGGGAGATCTCGGCGGGGGAGCGGCTCGCCGTCGTCGAACCGGGGGTGGTCAACGACGACCTGCGGGCCGCCTGCGCGGAGCAGGGCCTCTGGTACCCGCCGGACCCGGCGTCGGCGCCCTGGTCGACGATCGGCGGCAACGTCGCGACCAACGCGGGCGGGCTGTGCTGCGTCAAGTACGGCGTCACCCGCGACTACGTGCTCGCCCTCGAGGTCGTCACCGCCACCGGGGAGGTCGTGCGGGTCGGGCGGCGCACCGCGAAGGGCGTCGTCGGCTACGACCTCGCCGGGCTGATGGTCGGCTCGGAGGGGACGCTCGGGATCATCACCGAGATCACCGTGAAGCTGCGCCCGGCCCGCCCGGCCGCGCCACGCACCGTCGTCGGGTTCTTCGACTCCCTCGCCGACTGCGGGGCCGCGGTCGCCGCCGTCACCGAGCAGGGCCTGCAGCCCGCGGTGTTCGAGCTGGTCGACCGGGAGTGCCTGGCCGCGGTGAACGCCTGGCGCAACGCGGGCCTGCCGACCGGCGCCGCGGCGCTGCTGATCGCCCAGACCGACCTGCCCGAGCCCGCCGCGCAGGCCGAGGCCGACGCGATCCTGGCGGCGTTCACCGCGCACGGGGCGACCGAGGCGATGGCCTCGACCGACGAGACCGAGTCCGAGGCGCTGTTCGCCGCCCGCCGGATGGCCTACCCGGCGCTGGAGCAGCTCGGGATGGGGATGCTGACCGAGGACGTCTGCGTCCCCCGGCCGCAGATGGCCCGGATGCTCGCCCGGATCGAGGACATCGGCCGTCGCCGCGGGGTCCGGATCGCGACCGTCGCGCACGCCGGCGACGGGAACCTGCACCCGCTGATGCTCACCCCGCACGACGACCCGGACGCCCGGGACCGCACCCGCGCCGCGTTCGACGAGATCATCGGCGCGGCCGTCGAGCTGGGCGGGACGGTCACCGGCGAGCACGGCGTCGGCCTGCTCAAGCGCGACGGGATGGAGCGCGAGCTCGGCCCGGCGGTGCTCGCCCTGCAGCGGGCGGTGAAGGCGGCCCTGGACCCGGACGGCATCCTGAACCCGGGCAAGGCCGTCTGAACCGCCACGCGTCGCCCGGATGGCCGCGCGTGATCGTCCCCGTGCCGGGGAACCCCGGGGGATGAGTACGACCGACCCGGCCCTGGTCCCGTCCGCGCTCGCCCTGACCTTCCGGGGCCCGGCGCACACCGGTGCGCCGCGGTTGTCCGGCGTGGACGGCGTGCACGAGGTGGTGCCGGTGGTGGCGGCCGAGGTCCGCGAGGTCGAACGCCTCGACACCGCCGACCTGCGGCTGTTCGCCGCGGGCATCGAGCTCGTCGTCGAGCACGTGGTGCCCGACCGGGCCTCGGTGGTGCCGCCGGCCTCGGCGTGGGTGCTGCGGCTGCCCGACGCCGGCCCCGGGGACGACCTGCGCGTCCCGCTGTCCGGCAGCGAGGTCGAGGGCGTCGCCGACCGGTCGGTCCCCGCCGGCGTCGACGCCCTCGTCCGCCGGGTCCGCGGCGACGCGCCGCTGGTGCCGGTGGGCCGGGTGCACGTCACCCGCACCGTCAGCAGGCTGCGCGACGACGCCGGGCGCGACCTGGCCACCCTGACCCGCGAGCAGGTCGACGTCGCGACGCTGGGCGGGTCGGCGACCGTCGAGAGCTGGACCGAGGCCGTCGTCGAACCGGGGACGGCCGGGACCGCCCTGCTGCAGCAGCTCGACGACGCCCTGCGCACCACCGGCCTCGTCCGCGCCCCGCGCGGCGGGTACGCCCGGCTCACCGCGCTGCTGGCCGAGGCCGCGCCCACCGACCCGCCGCGGCGGACCGGGCGGAAGGGCAGCGCCGGTGCGCTGCTGCTGCGCTACCTCGGCGACCAGGTCGACGCGCTCGCCGCGCGCGAGCAGGACCTGCGCGCCGACCGGCCCGACGCGGTGCACCAGATGCGCATCGCCGCCCGCCGGATGCGCAGCGCGCTGCGCACCTACGCGAGGCTCCTGGAGGGCCCGCGGGCCGCGCACGTGGTCGCCGAACTGCGCTGGCTGGGCCGGGCGCTGGCCGGCGAGCGCGACGCCGAGGTGCAGGAGGAGCGCCTGAACACCCGGCTGACCGCGCTGGAGCCGGAGCTGCTGCTGGGACCGGTGCAGGCCGCCGTCACCCGGCACTTCGCCCGCACCCGCGCCGAGACCGGGGCGGCGGTGCTCGACGTCGTCGACGGCGAGCGCTACGCCGCGCTGCGGGGCGCGCTGCGCCGGCTGCTCGCCGACCCGCCGCTGGCGCGCCGGGCCCGCAGGCCCGCGGCCGTGGTCCTCCCCGCGATGGTGGGCCGCACGGCCCGCAAGCTGGAGCGGCGGATGGAACGCGCACTGGCCGACCTCGACGCCGGTCGGGTCGCGCCCGACTCGCTGCACGACGCCCGCAAGACCGGCAAGCAGCTCCGCTACGCCACCGAGGTCGTTCGGCCCGGCGTCGGGAAGGACGCGCGGGCGTTCGCGAAGCGGCTCAAGAAGGTCTCCGACGTGCTCGGCGAGCACCAGGACGCGGTCGTGTCCCGGGAGACCCTGCGGACCCTCGGGGCCCGCGCCGGCGCCGAGCAGAACAACGGGTTCACCTTCGGTGTGCTGCACGGCCGGGACACCGCGACGATGCTCGACCTGGAGCGCAGGCTGCCCACGGTGTGGGAGACGGCGTGGACGCGGCGCGCCCGCCGGTGGATGCGCCGCTAGCCTGCGCGGGGTGAGAGACGCCGTCGCCGACCTCCGCCGGATCGCGTTCCTGCTCGAACGCGCCCAGGAGTCGACCTACCGGGTCCGCGCGTTCCGGACCGCGGCCGCCGCGCTGCGTGGCCGCGACGCCGAGGAGCTGGCCCGGCTGCACGCCGCGGGCGGGCTCACCGACCTCACGGGCGTCGGCGAGGTGACCGCGCGCTGCGTGGGGGAGTCCGTCGCCGGGGAGGAACCGGTCTACCTGCGACGGCTGGAGGACGCCGTCGCCCGCGCCGACGCCACCGGGGTGCCCCTGGCCGAGGCGGCGCTGCGGCTGCGCGAGGGCCTGCGGGGGGACTGCCACAGCCACACCGACGCCTCCGACGGCGGCTCCCCGCTCGCCGAGATGGCCGAGACCGCGATCGGGCTGGGCCACGACTACCTCGTCGTCACCGACCACTCGCCGCGCCTGACCGTCGCGAACGGGCTGTCCGCGGACCGGCTGCGCCGCCAGGTCGAGCAGATCGCGCGGCTCAACGAGCGGATCACCGCGTCCGGGTCGGACTTCCGGGTGCTCACCGGCATCGAGGTGGACATCCTCGACGACGGCGCCCTCGACCAGTCCGAGGACCTGCTCGCCTCGCTCGACGTGGTGGTGGCCAGCGTGCACTCGAAGCTGCGGATGCCCCGCGACGAGATGACCGAGCGGATGCTCACCGCCGTCGCGAACCCGCACGTCGACGTGCTCGGGCACTGCACCGGCCGGATGGTCACCGGCCGCCGCAAGCGCCCCGAGTCCGAGTTCGACGCCGACGCCGTCTTCGCCGCCTGCGCGGAGCACGGCGTCGCCGTGGAGGTCAACGCGCGGCCCGAGCGCCTCGACCCGCCGAAGCGGCTGCTGCGCCTGGCCGTCGAGGCCGGGTGCGAGTTCACGATCGACACCGACGCGCACGCCCCCGGGCAGCTCGACTGGCTCGACCACGGCTGCGCCCGCGCCGTCGCCTGCGGGGTGGGCCCCGAGCGGATCCGCAACACCCGCGACCTCGCGGGCCTGCTGCGCCGCTGAGCTGCTGCCGCTGAGCTGCTGCCGCTGACCTGCTGCCGGTGGGCGCCCGGCTCAGCGCAGCTCGAAGTCGGCGACGTCGAAGCCGGGGGAGACGACGCAGCTGACCAGGACCGCCCCGGGCCCCGTCGGCTCCGCCCGCTGCCACACCCCGGCCGGGACCTCCTGCTGCGGGGCGGCGGGCCCGAGGCGCAACCGGGGCCCGGGGACGGGGTCCGGCCCGTCACCACCGAGGACCAGGTCCGCCTCCGGGCCCGAGTGCCGGCACCACAGCTCGGTGGACCGGACGCGGTGCCAGCGGCCGGGGGCGTCGAGGAGGTAGAGGATCGCCGTCGCCGAGGGGCGCGGACCGTACGGGGTCGCGACGACGACCGGTGAGGTCCAGGTCCGCCGGTACCAGCCACCCTCCGGGTGCGGGGCGAGGTCCAGCGCGACGGCGAGGTCGGGGCGTGCCACGCCGCCACTCTGGCAGGCGGACGCGCAGTCCGTCCTCGGATCCCCACCTCGCAGCGCCCCCGGGGGCATCGGCCCCGGGGGCGCGTCGCACCCCTGGTGCGGTCGCCGCACCCGTCGCGGCGGGTGCGGGAGCCCCCGCCGGGGTTCGACACGGTGCCACACCCGCCGCCGCGCACCGGCCGGTCACCCGTCGTCACCGGTGCCCGCAGGAGGGTCACCGTCCGTCCGCGGACGACCGCATCCCACCCGTCCGCGCGCTCCCCGGACGGGTGGTTCGACTGGTGCTCCTCACCCACCGCACGTGAGATGGGACCGCAGGTGACCGAGTGACGGGAGTGATCCACGGTGCGGACCAGGACCAGGACGACGGTGGCGGTGCTCGCCGCGACGCTCGCGCTGTCGGCGGCCACGACGGCCGGTGCGTCGACGGCGTCGGCGGCACCCGCGGGTCCGGCGGCCGCCGTGACCCGGACCGTCGCCGACGACCCGACGCCCCCGCGGGACGACGACGGCGCGGCCGCGACCACCCCGACCGGCCCGGCCGGCGGAGACCCGACCGATCCGGCCGCCGGCACCGCGACGCCGGGACGCGACCCGGCCGGTGGGACCCCGACCGATCCGGCCGACGGCACCGCGACCCCGGGAGGCGACCCGGCCGGCGGGACGGCGAAGGCGGTCCCGGCCGACCCCGCCGCACCCCCGGCGTCGTCGCACTGCACCGAGACCGCGGCGCAGGAGCTCGGCTGGGGCGCCCCCGCCCGCGAGTCCGACTTCGACGGCACCACGGTCCCGCCGGACTGGCACCCCTACGGCCCCGAGCCCGGCCACGACAAGAAGGGCACCCGCACCCCGGAGGCGGTCACCGTCGCCGACGGGGCGATGACCATCTCCGCCGACGTCGACGGCAACACCGGCGCCGTCAGCTGGCACCCCGGCCAGAAGTTCGGTCGCTGGGAGGCCTGCGTGCAGTCGGAGAAGGGCGCGGGCGGGCTGAACGCGCTGCTGCTGCTCTGGCCGGTGGCCGAGGACTTCCCGGTCGGCGGCGAGGTCGACTGGATGGAGATCATGGACGACTCCCGCCAGAAGACCAGTTTCTTCCTGCACTACGGCGAGAACAACGACCAGGACCACGGGTCGGTGAAGCACGACTCGACGCAGTGGTCGGCCTACGCGCTGGAGTGGACCCCGGAGAAGATCACCGCGTACGTGAACGGGAAGGAGTGGTACTCCAACACCGACAGCGACCAGTTCCCGCCGCGCCCGATGAACATGACCATGCAGCTGGACTACTTCGGCAACGCAGGCGGCCCCACCGCGATGCACCTGGACTGGGCCCGGCAGTGGGCCCTGCCGCAGAGCACCCCGGCCACGCTCAGCCTGCCGCCCGGCTCGGCCGCGACCGGGCAGCCGCGCGACTTCCCGGACCGGAAGCCGCGCGAGCTGGACGCCGCCGAGCAGCAGGCGCAGACCGCGATGCTCGCCCGCGAGCAGCGGTGACGGTCAGACCGCGGCGTCGAGCTCCGCGCGGGTGGGCGGGTTCGCGCCGTGCCGCGAGCAGGTGATCGCCGACGCCGCGACGGCCTCGGTCAGCACGGCCTCCAGCGTCGGCCGGTCGATGCGGTAGAGGTCGTCGCGGGCGGTCGCGCCGAGCAGCCCGCGCCGGTGCAGACCGGCGAGCAGCGCCGCGGAGAAGCTGTCCCCGGCCCCGACGGTGTCCACGACCTCGACGGTGCGGCCGGGCAGCACCAGGTGCAGGCCCGACGACGTCCCGGCCAGCACCCCGTCGGCCCCGAGGGTGACCACGACGACCGCCGGACCGAGCTCGAGCCACTCGCCGACGACGTCGCCGGGCACGCGGCCCGGGTGCAGCCAGCCCAGGTCCTCCTCGCTGACCTTCACCACGTCGGCCACGCCGAGCAGCTCGTGCACGCCGGACAGGGTCTCCTCCGGCGTGCCCATCAGCAGCGGCCGGAAGTTCGGGTCGTAGCTCACCGTCGCGGTGTCCACAGCGGAGGCGAGCA
The DNA here is from genome assembly GCF_040105315.1 of Pseudonocardia tropica. Lineage (NCBI taxonomy): Bacteria > Bacillati > Actinomycetota > Actinomycetes > Pseudonocardiales > Pseudonocardiaceae > Pseudonocardia > Pseudonocardia tropica. The sequence continues at coordinate 23,867 of NZ_JBEDNP010000009.1, read as the reverse complement.
GCTCGCGCAGCGCCTCGTGACCGGGCGCGGTGGTCAGCGCCAGCGATCCGGAGTGGACGGCGACGACCGGGCCGGCCGGGCCGTCGTCGAGGGCGCCGGCGAGCTCGTCGTCGGTCCACTGCCAGTCCGCGGTGCCCGCGATCCGGAAGTCGTAGGACGCCTGCCCGTCGGCGGTCAGCTCCACGATCGCCAGCGACGACGGCTCGTCCGCCTCGACCGAGTGCGACAGGTCGACGCCGTTGTCGGCGAGATGGTCGCGCAGCTTGCGCCCGAGCAGGTCGTCGGCGAGCCGGGCCAGCATCCGGGCCGGCACGTCGAGCCGGGACAGCCCGACCGCGACGTTCGCCGGGCTGCCGCCGGGCGCGAGCTCCCAGTACCCGTGCGCGGGGGCGGGGACGATGTCGACGAGGGCTTCTCCGGCGACGGCGATCACTCCGCGTGGCGGGCGTCCGGCGGCTGTGTCGGGCATGGCCGCACTGTAGTGGTCCGATCGGGGTCCACGGACAGGTCCGTGACGGGTCACGACCACGTCACGGTGCGTCGACACGCACGTGGTAGGCATGAGGGATGCCCCGGAAGATCCCGGTCGTGGTGCTGGCCGGATTCCTCGGAGCCGGCAAGACGACGCTGCTGAACCACCTCCTCGCCGCGGGCGGGGACGCGCGGATCGGGGTGGTCGTCAACGACTTCGGGTCGGTCGGCATCGACGCGATGCGCGTGGCCGGTCAGGCCGGCGACGTCGTCGGGCTCGGCAACGGCTGCCTGTGCTGCGAGGTCGGCGAGGGCGGGGTCTCCTCGGTGCTGGAGAAGCTGACCCGCCGCCGCGACGAGATCGACGTCGTCGTCATCGAGGCCAGCGGCATCGCCGAGCCCGGCACGCTGGTCCAGCTCGTGCTCGACGCGCTCGGTCAGCACCTGAGCTTCGGCGGGCTCGTCGAGGTCGTCGACGCCGCGGAGTTCGAGGACTCGCGGCGCCGCCACCCCCAGCTCGACAAGCACGTCGCGATGGCCGACCTCGTCGTCCTGAACAAGATCGACCGGGTGGGGCCGGGGCCGCTGTGGCGGGTCCGGCGGCTGTGCCGCGAGGCGAACCCGCGGGCCCCGATCGTCCCGGTCCGCGACGGCGCGGTGGACCCGGCGCTGCTGTTCGACATCGAGATCGTGCCGGGCCGCCAGCTGATGCTGGGCGAGCGCGTCGACGAGCCGCACGAGCACCACCTGCACACCGGCTACCAGAGTCTGACGTTCCTGTGCGACGAGCCGCTCGACGCCGCCCGCCTGCAGGACCTCCTCGACGCCCGGCCGTCCGGGCTGTACCGGATCAAGGGCTCGGTGCGCTTCGCCGCCGCCCCGGACCGGGAACGCTGGGACCTGCACACCGTCGGCCGGTACGTGCGGTTCCGCCGGACCCGGTGGGACGCCGACGAGCCCCGCCGCACCACGCTGGTCCTGATCGGGACCGGCCTCGACGAGGACGCCCTGCACCGCTCGCTGCAGGCCTGCGTCGCCTCCGGCGACGACCGCCGCGACCCCGCGGCACTCCTCCCCGTGGCCCGCTACGCCGTCTGAGCCCGCCGCGCCCACCCCGTCCGGCTGCTCCGCCGCGTGGAGAGCGCGGGGCGGGGCGGCGGGTCAGACCGAGGTCAGGTCCGGGCCCGTGGCGGGCTCGGCCAGCCGGCCCACGGCCTCGGCGGCCCACGCCTCCCCGCCGGCGACGGCGGTCCACAGCAGGACGCCGAGCGAGCGGGACGGGTCGATCCGGCCCGCCTGCCACGACGGCGTCGCCGCGAGCCGCTCGGCCCGCGCGCACAGCTGCCAGGAGGCGGGGTCGGTCGCGGCGATGTCGCGGGCGAAGCGGGTGTGCCCGCTGCGGGCGCGGTAGGACCGGACCGGGTCGGTGACCGCGTGGATGACCGAGAGCACCCCGATCACCAGCCCCAGCGCGACGGGCAGACAGACGAGGAACGCCAGCGCCGACCAGGACCAGCTGTTCTCACCCACGGTGAGCGCCACCACGGCGGCGGCGACGACGGCGGTGCCGGTCATCGCACCGGCCGGGAGCTTCGTGTAGACGAGGTCGCCCGCGTCGTCGACGACGTAGTCGGTGCCGGCGATCAGGGCCGGGTCGTACACGCGATATCCGGTGCGGGTGCGGACGAGGGTGGGCAGGCGGTCGGCGGGGGCGCCGGCGACGAAGTCGTTCATGGTCGTGCTCGATCTGTGAGAATGCTGCTGCTCGCGGCCCACCTGATGGCCGTCTCGCCCGGTCAGTCGCCCACGATGCCGGTCGGTGTTACAGATTCACAACGTTCTCCGGCGCGTCCGGTCTGTGACGTTCACCTCCCCCGCTTGCGAGCAACCCGGAGGGCTCACACGGGTGGCCAGGCGTCGCCCCACGCGGTGTCACGGGCGTGCCGGAACAGCTCCCTACGACTGCGCGGGACGGGGGTGTCCCGCAGTGTCCCGTCCGCCTCGCAGACACGCAGCGTCACCAGTCCCTTGCGGGTGTGCGGGTGCCGGACCACCCGGCCCGGGGCCCGTCCGACGCTGCCGTCGTCGTCACGCACGGCGACGACGTAGGAGAACTTCTCGTCCTCGTGGCCCAGCGAGCCGGCCTTCAGCACCCGGTGCCGCGAGCTGCGCCCGACGCGCACGGCGAAGTGGCACCAGTCGTCGCCGGTCACCGGGCAGGCGCCGTCGTGCGGGCAGGGCGCGGCGACGGTCAGGCCCGCGGCGAGCAGCCGGGCACGGGCGTCGAGGATGCGCGCGTGCCCGGCCGGCGTCCCCGGCTCGACGAGCACGACCACCCGCGCGACCCGGGCCGAGGCGTCGACGACCGCGTCGCGCACCGGCACCGGCAGCTCCCCGAGCAGGTAGCAGGCGGTCAGCAGGTCGGCCTCCGGCAGCGCCGGGGCGGTGCCGAGCACCGCGGCCTCCCAGCGGGCCCCGCGCAGCAGCGCCGACGGCGCCCCGCCCGCGAGCCTGCGCCCCAGCGCCCGGGCCGGCGCCGCGGCCTCCAGCACCGTGGCCCGCGCCAGCGACGGCCACACCTGCGCCGCGGCCCACACCGCGGCACCGGTCCCGCCGCCGAGGTCGAGCAGCGACACCGGCTCCGGCACCCGCGCGGCGGCCCGCTCCAGCACGTCGACGACCGCCGCGTGCGTCGCGGGCATCCGGTACGCGGCGTAGGCGGCCGCGTCGTCGTCGGTGCGCAGGATCGGCGCGGTGGGCACCGTGCCGCTGCGGTAGTCGCGGATCAGCCGGTCGACCACCGGCGCGAGCCGCGCGGCGGGGACCCGGTCGAGCGCGTCGTCGAGGGCGGCGCCCAGCGCGCCGGACAGGTCGGGGGACAGGTCGGGGACCACCCGCCCATTCCACCAGTCCCGGGCTCAGCCCCGGGCGCCGACCAGCAGCGGGTCGGCCAGCACGTCGAGCAGCGGGGCCTGCATCCGCGCCCACGGCGACAGCCCGGAGTCCGGGTCGTCGGCGGCGGCGCGGAAGCGCGACCAGCTCCACCAGGCCACGTCCTCGACCTCGTCGGGGCGCGGCTCGGGCTCGCCGCTGATCCGGGCGACGAACACCGGGCAGAGCTCGTTCTCCTCGATCCCGTCCTGCGACGCGCGGTAGCTGAAGTCCGGCAGCACCATCCGCAGCTCGGTCGCGCGGATGCCCAGCTCGTCGGCCAGCCTGCGGTGCACCGCGTCGGCCATGTCCTCGCCGGGGGCGGGGTGCCCGCAGCAGGTGTTCGTCCAGACCAGCGGGAAGGCGGTCTTGGTGCGGGCGCGCCGGGTCACCAGCAGCCGTCCGGCGTCGTCGACGCCGTAGCAGGAGAACGCCAGGTGCCGCGGGGTGCTCGCACCGTGCACGGTGGCCTTGTCCGCGACGCCGACCGGGTTGCCGTCGTCGTCCAGCAGCACGACCTGTTCCATGCCGTCCTGTCTACCGGAGCCCGGCGGCCGGGGCCCGTCGGCGGCACCGGCTCACACCCCGGAGCGGGCGGCCGCCCGGCGCCGGACCGCGCCGCCGAGCGCGGCACCCGGCAGGTGCGCGGCGACGACCGCGAGTGCGGCGGGGGAGACCGTGCCGCGCGCCAGCCCCAGCCCGACCGCGCAGTCGAACACCCGCTGGTTCCGGGCGGCGGCGCCGATCGCGGCGTCGAGGAACGCGGGGCGCGCGGCCAGCCGCGCGAGCGCCCCGACGTGGCGGTGGTGGCGGGCGAAGGTCCGCTCCATGGCGGCGCGGTGGGCGGCGCCCGCGTCGTCGCCGCGCAGCGCGCTGCGCCCGGCGAGGATCCCGGAGGCGACGGCGTCGAAGATCCCCTCGCCGGTCAGCGGGTTCACCTTCGCCGCGGCGTCGCCGGCCAGCAGCACCCGGCCGTCGGGCTGGAACCGGGGCGCGGTGGACAGCGGCAGGTGGTGCGCGCGCAGCGTCGCCGGGTCCGGTTCCTGGCCGGGCAGCAGGGCGGCGAGCCGCTCCAGCAGCGACGCCCGGTTCCCGGCGCCGCGCTCGTCGAACACGCCGTAGCCGACGTTCGCGCCGCCGCCCGCGATCGGGAACGACCAGGCGTAGGCGGGGACGGCGCCGCCCGCGTACTCGATCGACAGCGTCCCCGGCTCGGCCGCGACCGGGGCGTACCCGCGGATCGCCACCGCCGTCGACGACGGCGGCACGCCCGGTGCGCCGAGCGCGCGGCGGACCACCGAGTGGGCCCCGTCGGCGCCGATCACGACCCTCGCGACGATGTCGTCGTCGAGCAGCACCCGGTCCCCGTGCGGGACGACGGTGCGGACCCGGTGGCGGTACAGCCGCGCCCCGGCGGCGACGGCCGCGTCGACCAGCGCCGCGTCCAGCTCCAGCCGCGTGACCACCCGGTTCGGCCGGGGCGCGGTGCGGTGCACGGCCCGGCCCCGGGGGGTGCACAGGCGCAGCCGCGGTGCCGCGACGCCGAGGGTCCGGACCCCGGTGGCGCCCAGCTCGTCGAGCAGGTCGAACACCTCGGCCGCGACGCCGTCGCCGCAGGTCTTGTCGCGCGGGAAGGCCGCGGCGTCGAGCAGGAGCACCGACGCCGACGGTCGCAGCCGCAGCACGTTGAGTGCCGCGGCGCAGCCGGCGGGACCGGCCCCGACCACGACGACGTCGTAGGTGGACATGGCGCCATTGTCCCCTCCGCGCCCGGACGGAAACGGCTCGCCACCGCCCGCCCGGCCGTGGTGCACTCGCACACCGCCACCCCGCCGCCCGGCCGCGCCGTGTGCCGGAGCCCCGGGGTGGGCGCGTCCGTCACGTACCGAGGAGCACGCTGTGACCACCGAGCCGGCCGCCGGCCGCGACGCCGAGCGGCTGCCCGCCGGAGCCCTGCTGATCATCTCGCTGCTCGTCGGCTCGGCGTTCGTGATGATCCTGAACGAGACGATCATGAGCGTGGCGCTGCCCGCGCTGATCGCCGACCTGCGGGTCACCCCGGCCACCGCGCAGTGGCTGACCAGCGGGTTCCTGCTGACGATGGCCGTGGTCATCCCGATCACCGGGTACCTGCTGGGGCGGTTCCCGCCGCGGTCGGTCTACCTCGCCTCGATGGGCCTGTTCAGCAGCGGGACCCTGCTGTGCGCGGTCGCGCCGGCGTTCGGGTTCCTGCTGGCCGGGCGGGTCGTGCAGGCCACCGGCACCGCGGTGATGATCCCGCTGCTCATGACGACGATCCTGCGCCTGGTCCCGGCGAGCCGCCGCGGGCAGACGATGGGCACGATCTCGATCGTCATCGCGGTGGCGCCCGCGGTCGGCCCGACGCTGTCCGGGGTGATCCTCTCCGCGCTGGGCTGGCGCTGGATGTTCTGGATCGTGCTGCCGATCGCGCTGGTCGCCCTGGTCGCGGGGGCGCTGCGGCTGCGGGTGGCCGCGGAGACCACGCGGGCCCCGCTCGACGTCGCCTCGGTCCTGATCTCGGCGGTCGCGTTCTCCGGGATCGTCTACGGGCTGTCCGCGATCGGCGAGTCCGCGGCCGGGGGCGCGCACACCGCGGTGCCGCCGTGGGTGCCGCTGGTGCTCGGGGCGGTGGCGCTGGCGGTGTTCGTGCACCGCCAGGTCCGGCTGCAGCGCGGCACCGGCACGGCCCCGCTGCTGGACCTGCGCCCGTTCACGGTCCGCCGGTACTCGCTGTCGCTGGTGCTCGTCGCGACCGGGTTCATGTCGCTGTTCGGCGCGATCATCCTGCTGCCGCTCTACATCCAGGAGGTGCTGGGCGACAGCGCCTTCGTCGCCGGCCTGGTGGTGCTGCCGGGCGGGCTGGTGATGGGGTTGCTGGGCCCGTTCGTCGGCCGTGCCTACGACCGGGTCGGCGCCCGTCCGCTGGTGCTGCCCGGCTCGGTGCTGCTCGCGGTCGTGATGTGGGGGTTCACCACCCTGGCCGCGGCGACGCCGATCTGGCTGGTCGTGGTGCTGCACGTGGGCCTGTCCGCGGCGCTGGCGCTGATGTTCACGCCGCTGATGACCGACGCGCTCGGCTCGCTGCCCGGCGGGCTGTACTCGCACGGCAGCGCCATCCTCACCACGCTGCAGCAGGTCGCGGGCGCGGCGGGGACGGCGCTGTTCATCACCGTCATGACCCTGGCCTCGGCCGGCGCCGGGGTCGACGCGGCCGGGGTGCACGCGGCCTTCCTGGTCGCGGCGGGCGTGTCCCTGGTGACGGTGGTCGTCGCGGTGGCCGCGTCCCGCCTGCCGGCACCCACCACGGCCCCGCAGGACGCCCGGGCCTGACCCCCGCCGCGCGCCGCGGTCCCGACGCCCCGCGGCCGCGACGGCGTACCGGACCCCCGCGACGGCGTACCGGACCGCCGTGGCGCCCCGTGACGTCGCCCGGAACCCGCGCGGGGGGTGCCGCGGCAGGTGGCGGGGTGCCGGCTCCCGCACAGGGGCGGGGTCAGCGGGTGGGGGGCTCGGTGGTGCCGGCGGGGCGGGCACCACCGGCCCGGTCGGTCCGTCGCGGGAGGTCTCGCGCAGCGCGAGCACCGACCCGACCGGGACCAGCGCCGGCACCACGGTCACCGCCGACAGCACCACACACCGGTGGCGACCGCCCCGCCCAGGACGACCGGCCGTCGTCCGACCCGGTCCGACAGCGACCGACAGCCGGCGAACAGGCCGATGCCCGGCAGGGGTGAGCGCGCCCACGACTCCGGGGGCCGCCGGGGTCGGCACCTCCGGCTCCTCGGACCTGCTGCACCACCGCCGTCGCCCGCGGATCTCGATCGCCACCCACGAGTCCGACGTGTACATCGACCCGTCCGGCTGGTCGCCGACGTACGTCCCGCCGCAGCCCGTGCGGGCCCGCGAACAGCATGCTGCGCCGCACGGTGCTGTGCGGGTCGGGCTATCCGGTCCTCACCCCGGACCGGTGGCCCGCGGACCTCGAGGCCCCCGAGACGAGGCCCGAGGTCCGGCCGATGATCCTCGAGGACAAGCGCGGTACGGATGCTCGGACCGGGATGACCGGCGTCGGCCCCGCGGCCGTGTCGGCCGGCGGAGCCGGCGGCCGGGTTGTCCGGACCGGTTCCCGTATGGACTGCCGCGGCCCGCGTCGTTGCAGGTCAGAGCCTTGTGTCGAACCGGTTCCCGACGCTGTTGACACGATCGGGTGATTCGTTTCGCCCGGTTCCGGTGCCCCGGGGCGGGTCGTCCCGGTCCGTGTCGAGTAGCTCAGGTCACTCCCCGTGCCTGATCCCGGGGGCCCGTGGGCCCGATCCCATGATGTGGACCTGTCCGGTGTCGGGTTACTCCGAACGGGTCTGTTTACTGGTTCCCATGCACCTCGTCTCCCGGTTCGCGGTTCGGCGCCACGTCGACCTGCGCCGCCAGGCGAGCGCGCTCTGTTCCGGCGCCTGACCGCGCCCGGCTCCGGGGGCGCGCCCGCGCTCCGCCGCATGCCGTCCCCGTCACGGGGTCCGCAGCCGCGGTACCCACGGGACCGCCCCAGCACACCCCGACACACCACCGCGCCTCGCGCGGACCTCCCGCCCCGCCCTTCCGGCGGCCCGGGAGGGTGGAGTCCGACGCCCGTCGGAACGCACGCCCGCGCCTGCCCGCGCCCCGCACCGCCGTCCACGCCGGACGGGGGCTGCGGCCCGCCGCTCGCCGGACGTCCACATCGGACCCCAACCCGCTCCCCGTCACAAGAGAAGGAGACACGTCGTGCCTCAGCACCGCGCACGGTCCGCGTCCCGGGCCCGGCTGATCGCCGGCGGAGCCGCTCTCGCCGGCACCGCCCTGATCGGCCTGTCCGGCGCGGCCCAGGCGGCCACCCCGGACCTGGTCCCCGACCTGGGCCCGATCCTCAGCGCCCCGAACGACGACCAGCCGGACCCGGCGCCGACCGCGCCCCCGGTCGAGTCGTCCTACGAGGCGTTCGACTCCGACCAGCCGATCCAGCAGCTGCGCGACTTCGCCCCCGCGGGCGTCCCCGCCGCCGGGCTGGTCGACGTCGTGTCGAAGGCGCCGAAGCAGATCACCCCGACCTTCCTCAGCGGTGGGGCCGGCGAATGAGCCTGCTCCCGAAGTCCCGCTGGGCGCGCCGGGGGCTCATCGCCCTCGCGAGCGCCGCCGTCGTCGCCGGGGTCGTCGCGATCCCCGCGTCGGCCCAGGGAACGATCGACAAGGTCAAGTCCGAGGTCACCGGCGCCGACGGCAAGAACTACTGGGTCGAGAACAACCTCACGCCGGAGGCCCGTCAGCAGTCCGCCGACGGGCCCAAGAAGGAGTACGCGCTGGTCTGGGCCGGTGACGAGAACGTCGCCGACACCGCGGTCGCCGACGTGCGCAACCTGCCCGGGTCGCTGCTCGACCCGGTCGACAAGGTCCGCGACGCCGCCCCGGGTCCGGACTTCCTGGCCGTCGTCGACGTCACCAAGGACACCCCGGACTACGGCAAGGTCGTCAACACCGCGACCGTCGGCCCGCTCGTGGAGAACGAGCCGCACCACATGCAGTACTCGTGGCGCAAGGGCGACAAGATCTACGCGGGCGGCCTGTACTCCGCGGCCACCTACGTCTTCGACGTCGCGGCGCTGCCGGAGATCAAGCTGTCGGGCATCTCGCTGCCGTCGCAGACGCTCTGCGGCTCGGTGCCGGACGCCTACTGGGTCCTGAAGGACGGCACCGCCTACGGCACCTACATGGGCGGCCCCGTCGCCCCGGGTCCGTGCCGCTACACCAACGGCGAGGTCCGCACTGGTAACGGCTTCGCGGGCTCTCCCGGCTCGGTGGTCCGGTTCGACCAGGAGGGCAAGAACCTCGTCGAGGCCCCGGCCGCGACCGAGACGCCCGAGGACCCGACCCAGTGCCTCAACATGCCGGCCCTGGGCAACCCCACCTGCGCGAACCCGCACGGCATCCAGGTCCGCGAGGACCTGAACACCATGGTCACCAGTGACTACGCGGAGCCGCGGTCGATCATCCTCGACCCGGTGAAGAACCCGTCGCCGTACCTGCGCCGGCCCACCGTGCGGACCTGGGACATCTCCGACCTGAACAAGCCGAAGGTCAAGTCGGTGCAGTACCTGCCGACCGGTCCGCGCTCCAACGGGGTCGACCCGTTGCGGAACGAGAACCGCGCCGTCATGGAGACCACGGTCACCAACCGGCCGGAGAACAAGGGCGCGTTCGCCCAGACCATGCAGGGCGGTGCGATCCACTACACGCCGGACATCACCGCCGAGAACCCGGTCTGGAAGGAGGTCTTCGACCTGGGGACCTCCGCCCCCGAGCTGGGCGTCGGTGGCGAGAACGGCGGCCCGAGCGCCAACGGTGGCTGGATCCAGACCAGCGCCGACGACAAGACGCTCTACCACGCCACGATCGGCCGCAAGGCCGGCACGCTGGGCCCGGACGACAAGGGCACGGCGGGCGGTGTCATCGCGCTCGACATCGAGAAGCTGCTGGCCTCGGGCGGGACCCCGGAGTGCTCCATCGACACCATCGAGGAGACCACCGCCGGCGGTGCCGAGGCCGACTGCCCGACCATCAAGAGCACGGTCGGCATCAACCCGGACCAGACCGGCGCGGGCCCGCACTGGGGCGCGCTGGACAACCTGGAGCGCGGTGACGACGGCTACTTCCGCCACACCGACCAGCCCAAGCGCCTCGCGACCGCGAACTACTTCGTGGCCCGCACCGGGCTCGACGGCGACCACCGGGTCTGCATGGTGGACATCGCCCAGGACGGCAAGCTCAGCCTGGACGAGACGTTCAAGGACGAGGACACCGGCGACACGTGCCTGAACTTCAACCGTCAGCACTGGCCGCACGGCGACTTCGGCAACGCCAAGCCGCACTCGATGCTGTTCGTCGCGGCCGACGAGGACATCAAGGACTGATGATGTCCCCCTCGTCGATCGTGACGCTCGTGCCGGCCGGCGGGCTCCTGCCCGCCGGCCCGGCCGGGGACGCCCCCGCCCTGCTCCGTGCAGTGGCGGGGGCCGCCCCGGCGGTCCTCGCCCGAGGACCCCAGGACGGCGTGCCGTTCGCGGACACGGCCCTGCGGCTGGTCCTGCTCACCGCGCTCGCCGTGGTGGCCGGAACCGGTCTGGTCCGTGTCCTGGCCGGTGCACCCGGACGCGCCGAGCGGGTCGTCGCGGGAGTCGCGGCGCTCGTCGCCGTCTCCGCCGCGGTTGCCGCAATGACCCGGTCCGGCGCCGGGCCGACCGGCTGGACCCTGTTCCTGCTCGTGGCCGCGGTCGCGGTGCCGGCCCTGCTGGCCGGGTCGCGCCCGGTCCTGGCCGTGGTCCCCGCGGTCGCGGTGACCGCGCTGCTGGTCCTCCAGCTCGCCGGCACCCCCGGCGCGCCGTGGTTCGCGCTCGACGCCGGCTACGCCGTCGTCGGGTCCCTGGCCGCCGGTGCGGCGGTGCACCTGGGCACCACCCGCACCGACGACGACGCGCGGCCCGCCAGGGTGCGCGTGCTCGGCATCGCGGCGGGCGCGGTGGGGGCCGTGCTCGCCGCGGTGCGCCTCGCCGTCGCCGGGCCGTTCTCGCTCACCGACGTGCACGGCACCGGCTTCGGCCGCGCCGCGCTGGTGACGGTCGTGGCCCCGGCCGCGGTCGCGGCCCTGCTGCTCGCCGAGAGCGTGCTGACCCGCCGCGCGGGCCACCGGGTCCGCGCCGACGAGGTGCGCGACCGCGTCCGCACCCCCGCCGCGCTGGCCGCGGTCGTCGCCGTCGGCGCGGCGACGCTGCTCGCCGCCCTCCCCGCGCCGGCCCCCGCGGCCGTCCCGGGCCAGGCCCTGCTGCGGGCGGTCGACCTCGGTACCGGACCGCTCACGCTGGCCGTCGCCCCGATGCGGCCCGGCCCCAACCTCGTGCAGCTCACCGGCGCCGGGGTCACCGTGACCGGGCCGGACGTCACGATGCCCGCCGGACACGGTGAGACCGGTGCCCCCGCCGGCTACGCCGTCCGCGCCGGGGACCGGGACGTGCCGTTCACGGCCCGCTCCGGCGCCCCGGGCGGCTGGGCGCTGGTCGACCTGCCCGAGGGCACGACCTCGATCACCGTCACCGCGGGGGGGCTGGCCCGCGCGGTGCCGGTCGACGTCGGCACCGACCGGGCCGCACCCGCCGGCGCGACCGGCGCCGACGGACCGGAGTGCCTGTCCGCCGCCGTCGGGCGGATCGTGGCCGGGGGCGACCCCGGGCTCGGCCCGTGCCCGTCGGAGGCCCTCGAGCCGGCCGACGCCCGCGCCCTGCGCGGCACCGTCCGCGCGCTCGCCTCGCAGCAGGCGCCGGGTCTGGCGATCGCAGGGGACGTGTCCCCGCGTTCGCGCGCCGCTGCCGACGTCGTGCGCGGCGAGGCCGCCGCGACCGGGCTGCCGGTGCGCTCGGCCCCCGGCCCGGACGACGCCCTGATCGTCGTGTCCGGGTGGCAGCACGCCGCGACCACCGTGCGGGACACCGCCCGGGCGGCGCAGACCACACCGACCGCGCTCGGCGGGACCTACCTCGCGCCGTGGCTGCTGACCGGGGGAGTACTCGGGCAGAGCCCCGGCACCCTGCTCCCGCTGGACTTCGGCCCGCAGGAGCAGGTCCCGCAGCGCTACGTCCGGACGCTCGCCGCCGTCGCACCGGGGTCCGCCCCGTCGCTGTCGGGCCTGCGCGCCTGGACCGCGACGACCGGTGAGCCCTACACCGATCCGGCACCGGCTCTGTACGGTGCCGCCCCGGTGAGCGTGCCGATGACCGCCGACGACGACGACGGCGGGCACCACGGTGCCCCCAACGAGGCCGCCTGGTTCCCGGGCGGCGCGATCGTCCGGATCGGCTCCGCCCTGAGCGACCCCGGGCCCGGCGCCCCCGCCGGCCCCACCCCCTGACCAGCACCACCCACGAGGAGGCTCCCGTGTCGATCACGAAGGACCCGCCCGGCCGGTCGCCGGGATCACTGGCCCGCGCGTTGCGCGAGCTGCCCGGCAGCGGGCGCACCGCGTTCGGCCCGCAGGACCGCGCCGCCGCCCCGCCGCAGTGGCGGGTCGTCGCCGTCGGCCTGGTCCTGGCCGTGCTGTTCCTGGTCGGGGTGGGCACGGTGGCCCCGGCGACGATGGTCGGCACCGCCGCGCTCGGCCTGGCCCTGGGCTTCACCCTGTTCCACTCCCGGTTCGGCTTCACCTCCGGCTGGCGCCAGCTCGTCGCCGTCGGGCAGGGCGCCGCGATCCGCGCGCACATGGTCATGCTGGCGACGGCGTCGGTGCTGTTCGCGGTGATCCTCTCGTCCGGGTTCGCCCTCGCCGGCGAGCCGAAGGGGTTCACCAACCCGATCGGTATCGGGCTCGTCGTCGGCGCGTTCCTGTTCGGCGTCGGCATGCAGGTCGGCGGGTCGTGCGCCTCGGGCACGCTGTTCGCCGTCGGCAGCGGGCAGTCCGCGATCGTGCTGACCCTGCTCGGGTTCATCGTCGGCTCGATGTTCGCGGTGTTCACCCACACCTTCTGGACGCAGACCGTGCCGCAGGGCCCGAGCGTCAACCTGGCCCAGGTGCTGGGCTACCCCGGCGCCGTCGCCGTCACCCTGCTGGTGACGGCCGCGATCACCGCGGTCACCTGGGTGGTCGCCCGCCGGCGTACCCCGCCGCCGGTCGAGCGCCCGCCGTCGGCGCGCGGCGTCGCGCGGGTCCTGCGCGGCTCGTGGCCGATGTGGGTCGGCGCGGTCGTGCTCGCCGTGCTCAACGCGGCGGTCCTGTTCGTCTCCGCCGCCCCGTGGGGCGTGACCTCGGCGTTCGCGCTGTGGGGCTCGAAGGTCCTGCAGGCCGTCGGTTTCGACATGGCGGGGCTGGCGTACTGGCAGGTCCCGGCGAACGCGCGGTCGCTGGCCGCGCCGGTGCTGGCCGACCGCATCTCCAACCTCGACGTCGGCATCATGATCGGCGCACTGGTGGCCTCCGCGGTGGGCGGTGCGTTCGTGCTGCACAAGCGGATCCCGTGGAAGCTCGCCCTCGGCGCGGTCCTCGGCGGCATCGCCATGGGCTACGGCGCGCGCCTCGCGGGCGGCTGCAACATCGGTGCCTACTTCTCCGGCATCGCCTCGTTCAGCCTGCACGGCTGGATCTGGGCCGTCGTCGCACTCGGCGGCACCTGGGTCGGGCTGCGGCTGCGGCCGGTCTTCGGCCTGACCAACCCCAAGCCGGCCGACTCGCTCTGCTGAGCCGGCCGGACGCTCCCCCACCAGAGAGGTTCACACGATGACCGCACGTACCACCGTCCGCGCGCTGGCCGCCGTCGCCGGCGCCGGGGCACTGGCCACCCTGGCCGGCGGGCTCGCCCACGCCGACGAGGACCACCACGGCAGCCGGCACGGCCACGGCGACGCCCACTACGACGGCTCCGTCTGGCACTACGACGGCGAGGCCCACCCCTCCGACTCGGCCGACCTGGACCCGTCCGCGGGCGACCGGCAGGACGGGAACACCGCGGTGTACCTGCTGAAGGACGTCCCGGCCGCGCCGCTGCCCGAGGACCTGCTGAAGCCGGTCGACCTGACCGCACCCGCGTTCGGCGTGCTGGACGGCCTGACCTGAGACCCGGCCCGGGCTGCTGTGCACAGGGCCGCCCGGGCCGAGCCGGCCGCCCCGCCCGGACCACGTGTCCGGGCGGGGCGGCCGTGCGCCGGGGGTGGGTCAGTCCTCCTGCAGGACGGCCTGTACGTCGAGGTCGATCCGCAGCGTCCGGCCGACGGCCAGCACCCCGGCCAGCACCGACTGGTTCCAGTCGATCGCGAACTCGTCGCGGGAGATCTCGGTGGTGGCGGTGAACGCCGCCCGGGTGCCGCCCCACAGGTCGGGGCCGGTGCCGCCGTAGGTCATGTGCAGGTCGACGGGGGCCTTGACGCCCTTGAGCGCCAGCATCCCGTGCACCGTCCAGCGGGTGGCGTCGACGCGGGTCAGGCCGTCGCCGTCGTAGCCGATCGCCGGGTGGCCGTCGACGTCGAGGAAGTCCGCGGTCCGCAGGTGGGTGTCGCGGTCGGGGTCGTCGGAGTCGACCGAGCCCGCGTCGATCGACACGCTCACCGAGCTGGCCTCGAACGGGTCCGCCACCCGCAGGTCGCCGGAGAACCGGCGCAGCCTGCCGTGGATGCGGCTCATCCCCAGGTGCAGCGCGGTGGCCCGGATGCTGGAGTGCTGCGGGTCGATCCGCCACAGGCCCGGGGTGGGCAGCACCGCGCCGCCCGCCCGGGCGAGCTCGACGCGGCCCAGGTCGGTGCCGTCCCCGGCGAGGGAGACCGCCCGCGCGGACGGCTCGTACCCCGCCGCCGCGACGACGACCGTGTGCGGCCCCGACGCCAGCTCCGTCACCGCGAACCCGCCGTCGGCCCGGCTGGCCGCCCGGCCCCGCTGCACGCCGGTGGCGTCCATGACGGTGACCGTCGCGCCGGTCACCGGCCAGCCGTCGGGGGTGCTCAGCCGTCCGTAGAGCTCAGCCACGTCCCTGCTCCGTCCTCGTCGGGTCGCCGATCCGGTCGTCGGTCGGGTCCGGGGCGCCGAAGCGCACCTCGACCGGTGTGGTCGCGCCGCGCGCCACCTGCACCGCGACGACGACCGGCGCCCAGCCGCTCGCCGTCAGCTCGTGCCGTCCGGGCGGGAGCCCGTGCAGCTCGTAGCTGCCGTCCCGGCCGGTGGTGGTCTCGGCGACGGTGCGTCCGTCACTGTCGCCGATCACGATCCGCGCACCGGGGACCGGGCGGCCGTCGCCGCTGCGGGCGACGCCGGCGATCCCGGCCAGGGCGGGGAACCGCAGCTCCACCGGCGGCCCGGCCGGGTCGGCGTCGACCGTGCGGGCCAGCGGCCCGTGCCCGGGTGCGGTCGCGGTGAGGGTGTGCGGGCCGGTGCCGGGGGTCTCGGCCAGGAACCGGCCCGC
Source organism: Pseudonocardia tropica (assembly GCF_040105315.1). Lineage (NCBI taxonomy): Bacteria > Bacillati > Actinomycetota > Actinomycetes > Pseudonocardiales > Pseudonocardiaceae > Pseudonocardia > Pseudonocardia tropica. The sequence continues at coordinate 8,484 of NZ_JBEDNP010000009.1, read as the reverse complement.
CGGGTCGGTCGGCGTGTGCGCGACGACCTCGCCCGCGGTGTCGATCAGGGTGACGGCGGCGCCCCCGACCGGGCGGCCCGCGGCGTCGGTCAGCGTGCCCCGCACCGTGCCGCCGCCGGCGACGGTCACGTCGTGCCGGGCGGGGGCGGCGACGACGGCGACCAGCCCGGCGTCGGGCCCGGCACCGTCGGTCCGGGTCACCACCAGGTAGGTCCCGCCGGTGGTCAGGGCCACGGCGTAGGTGCCGTCGCCGCCGCTGACGGCCCGCCCGTGCTGACGCCCGTCGAGGTCGGTGACGGTGACGGTCGCGCCCGGCACGGGGGTGCCGGACCGCCCCCGCACGGTGCCGACGACCGCAGGTCCGTCCCGTTCCGGTGTCACGTCGCGACCTCCCAGGTAGTTGCGCATCGCAACGATAACCCTCCCGGGTGGACGGTGCTCACCCGCGCCGGTGTCGTCGGCCGGTGATCGTGTCGTGTCGCGTCCCGGGACTTGCGTCACGTGTAACCGGTGGTAACGTTACCGGCGGTTACAGCACCTGACGTCGTTGTCTGCGAGGAGTCGACATGACCGCCACCGTTCCGGAGCACGGGCTCGAGGCCGGGGACGTCCGGCACGCAGCGGACCGGCACGCCGCCGACCGTCACGACACCGCCGAGCGTCTGCTGCGCTCGTCCGCGGAGCTCTCGTTCGACCCGGCCACCCAGGTCGACTGGGAGACCCCGCTGAACACCGACGACCACGGCATGAGCCCGGAGTGGAGCAGCCTCTACGGCACCGCCTACTGGGCGGAGCTGTCCGAGGAGAAGCGCACGGAGCTGACCCGCCACGAGGCCGCCTCGGTCGCCTCCACCGGCATCTGGTTCGAGATGATCCTGCAGCAGCTGGTCCTGCGGGACTTCTACGCCAAGGACCCGACCGACCCGTCGTTCCAGTGGGCCCTGACCGAGATCGCCGACGAGTGCCGGCACTCGATCATGTTCGCCCGCGGCTCGGCGAAGCTCGGGGCGCCCGCGTACGTCCCGAAGCGCTCCACGGTCGCGCTCGGCCGCTTCTGTGCGGCCACCTGGCGGGGCGAGGCCGCCTACGCCTCCATCCTGGTCGCCGAGGAGGTCCTCGACGTCATGCAGCGCGACTGGATGCGCGACGAGCGGGTCGCCCCGTTCGTGCGGACCATCTCCAACATCCACGTGGTGGAGGAGTCGCGGCACATGAAGTTCGCCCGCGAGGAGACGAAGGAGAACCTGCGCGGCGCCGGCCCGGTCCGCCGCCGGTGGCAGGCGCTGGCCGTCGCGATGGCCGCGTACTTCATCGTCACCAGCATGTGGAACGAGCAGGTCTACGCCAACGTCGGTCTCGACACCCGGCGCGCCCTGCGCGAGGCGGCCGGCAACGAGCACCACAAGGCGCTGCTGCGCTCCTCCTGCGCCGGGCTCATGGAGTTCCTGGGATCCTGCGGCCTGCTGACCAGGCCCGCGCTGTACTTCTACCGTCGCGCGAACCTGATCTGACCCGGAGCCGGCCGTGCCCTTCGCGATCACCCAGACCTGCTGCACCGACGCGTCCTGCGTCGCGGCGTGCCCGGTCAACTGCATCCACCCGACGCCCGACGAGGCGGACTTCGCCACGACCGACATGCTCTACATCGACCCGCGGGCGTGCATCGACTGCGGGGCGTGTGCCGACGCCTGCCCGGTCGACGCGATCGTCCCGGTGGAGAAGCTGAGCGCGTCGCTCGCCGGGTACGCCGAGGTCAACGCGGACTACTACGAGGGCAAGCCGGTCGCCGGGAAGCTGGAGGGCGACTCCCCGCTGTTCCACGAGTGGTACCCGCTGACGTTCACGCGGTCGCTGCCCGCGGACATGGCCCCGCTCGACGTCGCCGTCGTCGGGACCGGGCCCGCCGGGATGTACGCCGCCCAGGACCTGCTGCTGCACACCTCGTCGACGGTCACGCTGTACGACCGGCTCGACGTCGCGGGCGGTCTGGTGCGGTTCGGGGTCGCGCCCGACCACCCGTCGACGAAGGGGATCGGGGAGTCCTTCGCCCGCTTCCACACCCACCCGCGGGTGCGGATGCGCCTGGGCACCGAGGTCGGCCGCGACGTCACCGCCGACGAGCTCGCGCAGCGCCACGACGCCGTCATCTGGGCCGTCGGGGCGCCCGCGCCGCGCGACCTGGGCCTGCAGGGGGAGGGGCGAGTCGGCAGCATCGCCGCCGACACCGTCGTGGGCTGGTACAACGGCCACCCCGACGTGCCGCGCGACGCCGTCGACACCGCGGTGGAGCGGGTCGTCGTGGTCGGCACCGGCAACGTCGCGATCGACGTCGCCCGGGTCCTCACCGCGCCGGCCGCGGACCTCGAGGGCACCCCGATCGACCCCGCCGCGTCGGCCGCGCTGCGCACCGGTGCGATCACCGAGGTCGTCCTGCTCGCCCGCCGCGGCCCGGAGGCGGTCGCCGCGACCGCGCCGGAGCTGCGCGAGCTGCTGGGCCGCAGCACGGTCGAGGTCGTGGTCGACGAGCACGACCCCCGCATCGCCGAGTCCCTCGACGGTCCCGCCGCGTCGCCGTCGCACGCGCTGCTGCGCGGCGCCCGCCGGGAGAAGGTCGACTGGTCGGTGCCCGCGGAGCGCCCGCGGGTGGTGTTCCGGTTCCACTCGGCGCCCGAACGGATCGACGGCACCGTCCGGGTCCGCGGGGTGCACACCGCCGACGGGACCGACATCCCGGCCGACCTGGTCGTGCGCGCCGTCGGGCACCGCGGCCGCCCGGTCGCCGGCCTGCCGTTCGACGACGACCGCGGCGTCGTCCCGCACGACGCGGGCCGTGTCGCGGGCCGTCCCGGCCACTACGTCGTCGGCTGGATCAAGCGGGGCCCGTCCGGGGGGATCGGTACCAACCGCACCTGCGCGGCCGAGACCGTCGGGTCCCTGCTCGACGACGCCGTCGCCGGCCTGCTCCCGCCGCGCCGCCCGGCCTCGCGCCTGGGCGCGATCACCCGGCGGCTCCGCCGGAGCTGAGAGCCATCCTGCCCGTCGATCAGTACCTCAGCACCGTCCCGCCGCCGGACGACGACGCTCGTGTACTGATCGACGGCCGGACACGAGCGGCGGCCGGACACGAGCGGCGGCCGGACACGAGCGGCGGCCGGACACGAGCGGCGGCCGGGCGGGCAGGGGCGGCCGTCGCGGGTCAGCGGCTCAGGTCCAGCAGGGACAGCGCGCCGCGCAGCACGTCGTCGATCCGCGCGAGCGGGACGGTGCGGCGCCACCCGTCGAGCCCGCCGCGCACCAGGATCCTGCCGGGGGCGAGGTCGAGCCCGTGCAGGCGCAGCGCACCGGGCAGCCCGGGCAGCCCGACCCGTCCCGAGCGGATCGCCGCCAGCGGGCTGCGGTCGACCATCGCCCGCACCGAGCGACGGGTGTCCGCCGAGCGGGGTGGCCCCACCCACCGCCCCGCGACGGTCAGACCGGTGACCTTCCAGGACAGGGTGTGCGCGTCCACCGACACCGCGAGGTCGGCGGCACCGAGCCCGGGGCGGCGGCGCAGCCGGGCCCGGGCGACGCCGTCGGCGTCGACACCCACCTCGACCTGCGGGACGTGCTCGCGGAGCCGCCCGGCGACCCAGTCCGGGTCGAGCTCGGCCTCGATCTCCACCGGACCGCAGACCAGCTCCGGCGCGAGGCCGGGACGCAGCCGCACGTCCGCGGCGGTCACGGTGAGCCCGCGCAGCGCGAGACCGGGCCGCACGACGTCGCGCGCGGACAGGGTGACCGTGGCGAACCGCCCGGTCGCCAGCGCCCGGGCACCGAGCCCCGACGACGCGACGGCCGTCGGCACGAGCTGCACCTCCGACCCGCTGGAGCGCAGCGTCGTCGGACGTCCGACATAGCGCAGCCGCGCGGCCTCCAGCAGCGCGCGCAGCAGCAGCGCCGACCCGGGCGCCGTACCCGCGTCCAGCAGGGCCGCCGCCGCGGAGACCCCGGCCGGCGTCTCGACTGCCATGGCGCTGCGGGCTCCCTCGGACGGCGGACGGGTCGGTCCGAGCGTCGCAGGCCCGGCGGCGACCCGCCCGGCCGCGGCCGGGGTGTGCGACGACCCGCACGGCGTCGTCGGCCGGTGGCGCGACGGCGGTCGCGCGGCGTCGGCGCACCGGCACCGCCCGCCCTCGACACCTCGCCCGGTCGCGGGCCGCACCGGCACGGCGGTGGGCGCCCGTCGTCCCACCGCTGTCCCGCGACGCCACCCGGTCCGACGCGGATGCGCGCCGGACGCCGATCCGGCGTCGGGCTCCGGTCCGGACAGGTGCACAGTCACGGAGGAGTCCACCGTCGCCCGGCTGCACCGGCCACCGCCGACCTCGCCCCCGCCTCCGGCACCCCCGACGACCGCCGGGCCTTCGGCGAGACGGCGGCCCCGGACCGTCGTAGCCTGCGCGGGTGCCGGACATCACCACGTTGATCCTCGACGACCACGCCTGGTTCCGCCGACAGTTCGCCGCGCTGGACGAGCTCCAGGCCCGCGACTCCGACCCCCGTGAGCTCACCCGCCTGTGGGAGCCGCTCGCCGCGCGTCTCGACGTGCACGCCCTCGCCGAGGAGAAGATCTTCTACCCGCAGCTCCTCGCGCACGGGGAGGACCCGGAGGACGAGACACTCGACGCCATCGGGGACCACAACGAGATCCGCGACGGCGTCGCGCAGGCCGAGCGCAGCCCGGTCGGCAGCGGCCCGTGGTGGGAGGGGGTGTGGGCCGCCCGCCGTGCCAACGACGAGCACATGGGCGAGGAGGAGAACGAGGGCCTCGCCAACTTCCGTCTGAACGCCACCACCGGCCTGCGCGAGTCGCTCGGCCGGCAGTTCGCCGAGTTCCTCGACGCCCACCCCACCACCGCGGGCCTCGACAACTCCGACAAGGACCCCGAGGCCTACGTCGAGGAGGTCCAGGCCGAGATCGACCCGTCCGACCCGACCCGCGACGGGCTCGGCATCGGCAGCCTGAAGGGGAAGTAGACGTGGCCGTGCACGACCACCTCCTGCGGGAGAAGGCACCCATCCCCACGACCGCCTGGAAGGCCGTCGACGACGAGGCGCGCGAGCGCCTGACCCCGCTCCTGGCCGGGCGCCGCCTCGCGGACTGGACCGGGACCGCGGGCTGGGGGACGTCGTCGGTCGACCTCGGTCGCTCGCAGCGGCTCGACGGGCCGCCGCCCGGCCTCGCCGTCGACGGCATCACGGCGCGCCTGCGCCGGGTGCAGCCCCTCGCCGAGTTCCGGGTCCCGTTCACGGTGTCCCGCGACGAGATCGACGACCTGCAGCGCGGCGCGCAGGACCCGGAGTTCGACGACCTCGCCCGCGCCGCCCGTGCGGCCGCCGCGATCGAGAACCGGGCGATCTTCCACGGCTGGCCCGAGGCCGGCTTCGAGGGCATCGCGGACGTCTCGCCCTACGACACCGTGGCCCTGGGCGACAATCCCGACACCTACCCCGGCGCCATCGCCCGCGCGGTCGACCAGCTGCGTCGCAACGGCATCGAGGGCCCCTACGCGATGGCGATCGCGCCCGAGGGCTACACCCGCATCGTGGAGACCGCCGAGCACGGCGGCTACCCGCTGTTCGAGCACCTGAGCCGGATCCTCGGCGGGCAGATCCTGCGCGCCCACGGCCTCGACGGTGCCGTGGTCGTCAGCCAGCGCGGCGGGGACTTCCTGCTCGACGTCGGCCAGGACCTCGCGATCGGATACTCCGACCACGACGCCCGCGAGGTGCACCTCTACCTGGAGGAGAGCTTCACCTTCCGCGCCGTCGAACCGGACGCGAGCGTGCGCCTGCGCTGACCCGCGTACCCGCCGCCGACCGTGCCCCGTCGTGATCCGGCGGGGCACGGTCGTGCGTCGGGCGCGGCTCCACCGGTCGAGGCGCGGACGACGGACGCGGTCCGGCGGGCCGGGAACGGGAGGTACCGGTCGGGCCGATCGTGAAGCGGTCGGAGCGGCGATGCGCTGAACTGCGGAAAGTGTGCCCCCGGCAGGACTCGAACCTGCGACCTAGAGATTAGAAGGCTCTTGCTCTATCCAGCTGAGCTACGAGGGCCGGCTGCCCCGGACATCGTCCGGTGCGCTCTCACCGTAGCGAGGAGGGCAAGCGATCACGGCCGCGGCACCGTCGTCACGAACCACCCGATCCGGCCCGTGTGCTGGGCGGAGTGCCATCCGACCGGTTGAAGCACACGCCGAACGGGCCTCGCCTGCGACGCTGACGGACCGTGACGTCCATACTGTCCCCATGGTGCTGGGACTGCGATCCGCGCTCGGGTCGGATGTGGGCCGTCGCCGGACGTCGAACCAGGACTCCGGAGCGACGACCGGCCGACTGCTGATCGTGGCCGACGGGATGGGCGGTCACGCCCACGGCGAGATCGCGAGTGCGACGACGGTGTCGGTGTTCACCGAGCTGGAGGCCCGCCTGCCGCAGGATCTCACCGACGTCGATCTCGCCGCCGAGCTGACCGAGGCGCTCAACGACGCCACGGACCGGCTGGCCCGCCGCGCCGCGGACGAGCCGGAGATGCGGGGGATGGGCACGACCGTCGTCTCGCTGCTCCTCACCGGTGACCAGCTCGCGCTCGCCCACATCGGCGACTCGCGCATCTACCTGCTGCGGGGTGGCGAGCTGAGCCGTCTCACCCACGACCACACGATGGTTCAGCAGCTCGTCGACCAGGGGCAGATCACCCTCGAGGAGGCGGCGCACCACCCGCGCCGGTCCGTCCTGATGCGTGCGTTGAGCACCGACCACGCGCCGGACCCGGATCTCGACCGAGTCGACGTCCTCGCCGGGGACCGCTACCTCCTCTGCTCGGACGGTGTCACCGCGGTCCTCGACGACGAGGCACTGCACCGCGAGCTGGCCTCCGACGCCGAGCCGGACCAGGTCGTCACCCGGCTCATCGCACTCGCCAACGAGGGCGGCGGGCCCGACAACATCACCGCGATCGTCGCCGACGTCGTGGAGATCGACGACGTCGACGGCCCGGGTCAGGACCTGCGGATCGCCGGGGCCGTCGCCGAGATCGCCACCGCGGACTGACCCTCAGCGCCGGGCCACCACCCGGCGCAGCCGCACCGTGCGGACCGCCGAACGGTGCGCCGCGAGGTCCGCCCGGGCCCGCTCCGGCAGATCGGGCGGGTAGACGCCGGCCGCGCACAGCTCGTCCGCCCCATCCGAGGGCTCGACCCCGTCGAGGGTGAAGTCGAGACGGTCGTCGGCGAGCACGGCGAAGTCCGCGGCGGCCGCGAGCCAGTCCGGATGCTCGACGGCCGACCGGTGCCGCCACGCATCCCGCACCGCCTTCCGCAGCGGGCCCCCACGCCAGCCGAACGACCGGGGCGCCGGCACCAGGACCGAGATGAGGCCGTGCGGGGCGAGTACCCGCCGCAGCTCCGCGAACAGACCGTCGATGTCTCGGAGGTGGGGGAGCAGCATCGGCACGGCGACCCGGTCCACCGACCGCGTCCGCAGCGGGAGCGCCACGGGCGACGCCGTGATCCACAAGGGCTCGCTGTCCCCCGCCTCCACCACCAGCCGCCCGGCGACGACGGTCGCCCGGACCCTGCTCGTCGCACCCGGGGTACGGCACCAGGCCGCCGCGGTGAGCTCCGCGCCGGCACGCAGCCGGTGCAGGACGGGTGGGAGAACGTCTCCGTCGGGGTGCACGCGCCGAGTCTCGCGTGCCGACGGACGGCTCCCACGAGGCACCACGACGAACGGCCACCCGCGGACGACGATCGTGATCACCCGTCCCCGCCGGTCCCCGGCGAGGACGAGCTCCCGCCTGCCGACCGCTCGTCGCGGCCGGATGCCACGACGGACGGTCGGAAAAAATCTTGAAATCAGTTGGCGGGCAGGCGGGCGCGTGACGAACGACGGGTGGAGCGCCGGGTCCGCGTCCCGTCGCGAGCTTCCCCTTGCGCGATCGGCGCTGGTCAACCAGTATCCGGAGTGAGCTCGTCAGGGCGACCGTTCGTCGCTCGACAGGGTCGGGCTCGACCGTGGCGTTGTGCGGCTCGGAGACGGGTTTGCCCAGGTCAGTGCGGTTTTCCGACCCCGGTTTGACGTGCCCGAACGCCATGCCGTAACTTTCTTCCTGTCAGCGAGTGAGCCGGACAGAACGGGCCTTGAGAGGCCCGGTCAACAGGCCCCGCGGACAGTGACCCCCGGTGGTTCACCGAGTTTCTCGGTGTGGTTGTCTTTGTGGGTCAAGGCGATCCGTCTTCAGGATCCCGCTCTTTTCGGAGAGTCTGGGTGATTGCGGTGCGGGTGTCTTTTGAGAACTCAACAGTGTGTCGAGCTATTTTATTCGGTTTGGCGTTTTGTGCCAAATTGTTTGTTTGGTTGCAGCATTCGATCCCGTCGGGTGTTGTGGCCAGTTGTTTGTTGCAAGTCAGGGTTTTGTTGGAGAGTTTGATCCTGGCTCAGGAC
>NZ_JBEDNP010000099.1:0-1090 GCF_040105315.1 Pseudonocardia tropica | reverse complement strand
GCTCAGGATCGTTGCGGTGTCCGCCGGGTCGGTGGACTACCTGCTGCGCGGCTCGGGCTGCGCCGAGCACGAGCACGCCCCCGCGAAGGAGGCTGACGGGGTCGGCTACATGCTGGCGGGCGCCGAGCGGGAGCCGGCCGGGGTCTGGGGCGGCCAGGGCCTCGGGATGATCGGCATGACCGCCGGGACCGCTGCCACCGAGGAGCAGGTTCGAGCTGTCTTCGGTCGCCTGGAGCACCCGACTGCGGTCGCTGCTGACGGGTCCCCGGCGGCGCTCGGGAACCGTCCTCGGAAGTTCAAGACGCGAGAGCAGCGCATCGCGCTGGCCCTTGCGAAGGAGCCCGACGCGACCGAGGAGCGGCGCGCCGAGATCACCAACGAGGTCCGCGCGGAGACCCGTAAGGCCGTCGCCTACTACGACCTCACCTTCTCCCCCGTGAAGTCGGTGAGCGTGTACTGGGCGGCACTCATGGAGGCCGGTCAGCACGCCGAGGCGCAGGCTGTTGTCGATGCCCACCACGCCGGAATCCGCGCCGCGATGGAGTACGTCGAGCGCGAGGCGGCCTACGTCCGGTCCGGGTACCACGGCCGCACGTCGTCAGGGCTCTCCGTGGGCGTGCACGAGCGCGGCGAGGGACTCAGCTGGGTGCGCTGGGACCACTCGACGAGCAGGGCTCAGCAGCCGCAGATGCACTCGCACGTCACGGTGTTGAACCGGCTGGTCACGACCTCCGACGGCGAGATCCGCTCGCTCAACGGGCGCGCCTTCCGCCCGATCAAGGAGGGGGCTGACGCGATCTACCAGCAGGTCAGTCAGACGGCGTTGGCGGAGAGCAACGGTGTGGTGTTCGCCCTGCGGCCCGACGGCAAGGCGGCCGAGATCATGGGGGTAGACCAGCGGCTTTGCGCGAAGGCGTCGAGCCGGCGAGAGCAGATCGCCGGGGCGGTCCGGAGCGCGGCGGAGACCTTCGTCGAGCGCTACGGGCGGGAGCCCAGCCCGGCCGAGCGCAAGGAAATGGACCGGGCGGCATGGCGGCAGACCCGGGCCGCGAAGAACTACGAGGTGGCCCCTCGTCAGCAGATCGACAAC
>NZ_JBEDNP010000098.1:0-1094 GCF_040105315.1 Pseudonocardia tropica | reverse complement strand
AAGCTCCTGGTCAGGCGGATTGATCTAGGCAATCGCCCGTCTACCAGGAGCTTCACCCTTTCGAGGTCACGCCACGCCGCACGCCAGCTGACCTGCTCGTCCATCAGGTTGGCAAAGGCTCAGTGGCTCGACAACCTGAACGCTCTAGGAGCGGAGGGCTGGGAGGTGGTCTCGGACACCATCATCTACGGCAAGGGCTCGAACGGCATGCAGTGGCCGGTTCTCCTGCTGAAGCGCCGCAAGCAGGCGACCACGGAGTAGATCAGCCGCCGTCCGAAGCCGGAAAGATCTCGTCCATCGCGATCGCCCCGTGTTCGAGTACCGGCCGGAGCTGTTGCCGGTACACGGCTTCGGTGACTGCGGTCCCGCTGTGGCCGACCAACCGGGAGATGTGCTCCAGGGGCACTCCGGAGTCGGAGAGCAGCGAGACGAAGCTGTGGCGCAGCTCGCGTGGTGTCCACTCGGCCGCATCGAGGCCTGCGTCAGCCGCAACGCGTCGGAACGATCGACGAACGTTGTGCGCGTCCAACTCCGTGCCGTTGCGGGGAGGCGAACACGAGATCAGCCCGCCCCGTGGAGACCTCAGGCCGTTCGGCGTGTGCAGCGAGCGCGCGGACTGCCCGGGACGGCATCGCCAGACGCCGTCGGGACCTGCGGGTCTTGGTGTCGCCGTCCATGCGTACGGAGCGCAGAACGGAGATCGACGGCGGCACCGGTGGATCCTCGCCAGGTGACCCGACCAGGTCGACATCTTCCCAACGCAGCGCGCGCAGCTCCTCCGTGCGTGCTCCGGTGAGCAGCGACAGCACGACATAGGCGCGCATTGAGCTGACCTCTGCGGCCCTGAGCAGCTTCTCGGCCTGGGTGAAGGTCAGTGACTTGGACCGCCGTCCCTCGCGCCCGGTTGGGACCGAGCACAGCTCGACGACGTTGCGCATGACCTTGTCCCGAGCCATTGCGTGACGGATGTCGACGACGGGCTGAGACTGACCCCCTGACGTCGGATTGGGATTGACCCCTTCTGGACGACGCTGAGGGGGTGTTGTCGGTGGAGGACTGGGCCGAGATCCGTCGTCTACATCGGGCGGAGGGTG
>NZ_JBEDNP010000097.1:0-1096 GCF_040105315.1 Pseudonocardia tropica | reverse complement strand
GGTCGAGGTGCACTCCGCAGGCACCCAGCCCGGCACCTCGATCAACCAGCTCTCCGCGGCCAGCCTCGCCGAGGTCGGCGCCGACATGTCCGGTGAGATGCCCAAGGCGATCGACGCCGACCTGCTGCGCCGGGTCGACCTCGTCATCACTCTCGGCCGCGACGCCACCGTCGACGACCCCGCCGCAGCCGAAGTACGCAACTGGGACACCGACGAACCCTCCGAACGCGGCATCGACGGCCTCGACCGCATGCGCCTGATCCGCGACGACATCGCCCAGCGCGTGCGCACACTCCTCGAGGAGGTCGCACCGTCCCAGGTGCGGAACGACAGAACGACAACAGCGCTGGCGCGCGAGGATGACAGTGCCTCTCCTCATGTAGCGGACCGCTGAGGGACTATCGGTCGGCGAGAAGGGCTCTGCCCTGCCAGAAGTGCCAGCGGTGGTACTGCACGGTAGGCCTTATGACTGGGTGTGCGGTGCCGCGATGGTGAGCTGGCGTCGATGGTGATCGAAGTGCTGGGTCCCGAAGTGGTAGACGTCGAGCACGCTCATCGTCGGCGTGAAGTAGGGATCCCAGTCCGTCGGCACGTAGATGCTCGAAGCCAGGCTCCGCTCGGTCTCGGTGGTGAGGCGACGCTGCAGGGAGCCGATGACGGTGTCCAGCAGCGCGGTCATGGCATGCGGGGACAGCAGCCGAGCGGCGAGGCAGGGACCGAGGTAGTTGATCGCATGGAAGGGGCGGTGCGCGGCGTTCAGGGCGGCGGCGAAGCCTCGGCTGTAGCCGAGGCGGTCGAGCGTTCGCACCAGGGAAAGTAGCGTGCGGACGACTCCGTAGCCGAGGACCATGTGGAACAGCAGTTGCCGGTTCGTCCACCGTGTGCCGTTGGTCAGGCGCTCTAGGTCGCCGCGCGAAGCCGTGCCGACGAGCTGGTGGAACTCGGCCTGGGCTCGCCGCAACTCCTCGCCGACCTCGTACAGGTCCATGCGACCGCCTCCGACCACCGATGCTACTGCCGCCGCGGCCGGCCAGGAGCACACTGATGTGATGCGGGTAGAGCTGCTGGTGGTGCCGAACTGCCCCCACGAGAACGT
>NZ_JBEDNP010000096.1:0-1119 GCF_040105315.1 Pseudonocardia tropica | reverse complement strand
CGTCCCGACGACACGGCCCTCGTCGCGCAGTACCTTGACCGCCTGCCGCACGGTGTGCCGGCTGACCCCGTACTCCTCTACGAGCGCCAGCTCACCGGGGAATCCGTCGGTGAACGCGTCCACGTCGAGGCGGCGCCGCAGGTCGTCGAGCAGCTGCTCCCAGAGCAGGCGGCCGGGCTCGCGCCGGATCACGGCGGGGCCGGAGTCATCGGTCTCGGTGTCGGACACCCCTTGAATGTACGGTCATTTAACCCCGTCGGGCAAGTCCCCCGCCGTGCTGCACGCCACGTCGACGGCGCCGTCGGGACCGCGCACGAGGAGCCACCGGCCGGGTGCCGACCGGAACGGGAACCCGGCCGGAACAGGACACGGCCGGGGTCGGGGCCGGACCGCGCCCCTACCGGGCGTCGGCCCGGACGGGCTTCAGAACGGCACGCCGGCCCGGTTCGCGGCCCGCACCGCCACCGCCATCCGGCCCAGCAGGCCAGGGTGGGCACCACCCTCGGGGTGACCGCCGGAACCACCGTCGCCCGACGCGTCCACGGGCGGCGGCGCGTCCGCCGGAGACGAGCGAGCGGCAGCGGGCTCGCCGTCGAAGGCGGCCGCCACGGGGCGGGACATGTCGGGACGGACGGATGTGCGCACGGTCGCTCCGGGATTCCGGTGGGTCGGGACGGAAGGAGCGGCGCCGGTACTACCGGGCCGCTCGGACTCCCGGGCGACAGTGACGGTCGTCGACCGACAGCTGGTCGGTGGCGATCAGGCACACGACGAAGCCGCGATCGACCGACGGAGCTGTGGGGCACACGAGAACCACGACACCACGTGGATACCCGCCACGCAACAGCCCGGCTCGCGTGGTGAGAGCCACCGCCCTCGACGCACGGCGCTCCTGAATGTACGGTCATTTCATCACCGTCAGATCCCCCGGGAGGGCATCATGGGGCGGACCCCGTCGAGGCCGGTGCGTGGCAGCGCAGCGGCGACCTCGTCTTCCGGCAGTACTACCTGGGCTGCCTGTCCCAGGCGTCCTACCTGATCGGCGACCGGGCCACCGGCCGCGCCGTCGTCGTCGACCCGCAGCGGGACGTCGCGCTCTACCTGGCCGACGCCGAGGCC
>NZ_JBEDNP010000095.1:0-1125 GCF_040105315.1 Pseudonocardia tropica | reverse complement strand
GCCTCGTGGGCCGAGCCGGTGCCGCCGTAGGCCGCCCAGGTGGCCTGGTCGAACTGCAGCCCACCGGAGTAGCCGTTGCCGGTGTCGATCGCCCAGTCCCCGCCGGACTCGCACTGGGCGAGCCGGTCCCAGGTCGCGGCCTGCGCGCTGCCACCGGCCGCCGGTGCGGGTTCGGATCCCTCCGGGTCCCGGGGCTGCTCCCCGTCCTCGGCCGAGCCGCCCTGCGCATCCGGGGCGCTCTGCCCGTCGGAGCTTCCCCGCTCGTCGGAGCCGGTCTGCCCGGCCTCTCCCGCACTGTCGCCCTGCTGGTCGCTGGGCTGGTCGGCCTGCCCCGCGCCGGTCTGGCCCTGCCCGCTCTGGTCCGCGCCGGGCCGCGAGATCGGGTCCCCGGCCTGCGGGCTCTGTACGTCGCCGCCCGCCGCGTCGCTGCCGGAGCCGGTGCCCGACCCGGCCGCTGCACCGGTGTCGGCGTCGCCGTTCCCGGTGGAGGGCTGCGCGGAGCTGCCGGTCTCGCCCTGCCTCGTGCCGTCCGTCGCCTGCTCATCGGGCTGCGTCGAGCCCGAGCCGGCCTCCGTCCCAGTGCCAGTGCCGGAGTCGGTGCCGGGGCCAGTGCTGGAGTCGGAGCCGCGGTCGGTGCTGGAGCCGATGCCTGCGGCGTCGAGCTTCTCGGCGAGTTGCTCGGCCAGCGGGTCGGCGTCGGCGGCGTCGCGGACCTGCTCGGCCAGCTTCTCCGCCCCGGCCTCCCACGCATCACCTGCGCCACCGGTACTGGCCTGCTCGGTCGTCGACGACGACTCACCACCGCCCGACGACGACGTCGTCGGCGTGTCACCCGAGCCCGAGGTCGTCGACGAGTCGGTGTCCGAGGATCCCGAACCGGTGCCGTCGGAATCGGCCGTGCCGGTGCTGTCGGAGCCGGTGCTGTCCGTGCCGGTGTCGCTCGACCCGGAGCCTGATGAGGCGGGGGAGTCCCCGGAACCGAGGTCGTCGAGCTGGTCGAGCTTGGCCAGGTCCGCGGGGTCGGCCCCGAGCTTCTGCAGCTGCTCACGGTCCAGAACCCCGAGCACGGAGTCGCGGATCTGACCGGCGTCGGCGTCCGAGCTGGCACCCAGAGCCTGCATCAGC
>NZ_JBEDNP010000094.1:0-1134 GCF_040105315.1 Pseudonocardia tropica | reverse complement strand
CGTAAAGAACGTCCAGCCCTCACAGCGGTGCCAGAACCCGCCCCATTGGGCCGCGTGGCCAAGGTCAGTCAGAACGCCTGGGGTGGCCTGGCGGCACTGCGGCCTACGGCGGCCAACTTCACAGACCTCTTTGGCCCGGCGTGACGCGTTGCGGCGAAGTCCGGTTAAGGACACCGGAAGGACGCTTCCGGCACCCCAGCTGGCGCGGGCTGAGACTCGACCGCGACCTGGACGACCGGTGATGGTCACCCCCGCGATGACGCCTGGCCCCGGGGCCGGGCCGTCTCTGTGCTGCGACCAATGCCACCAGCCCCCGGCCGACCCGCTGCAGCAGATCCTGATGAGCGCGGTGTGGCTGGTCCCCGACCCCGACGGTCCGACCACCGCACGCTACTGCCGAACCTGCCCGCCGGCCGGACCGATCACCGACCTCACATGCGCGCGCTGCGGCGACGGCCCCCTGCTCGTCGGAGACCTCGCCGCCGACCCCCACGGACCCGACGACGTACTGCCCGCAGCCGCGCAGCGGTGGCTCACCGCGGCAGGTTGGCGTCTCGACGGGCCGATGTGCCCGAACTGCCGACCCCGCCAATGACCACCGCGCCGGGCGGGACCGCCACCGACGCCGTCCGAGTCACTGTCGTACCCATCCGGTACACCAGACCCAGCCCCCAGTCCGGCCGTCCCCGCGGAGTCGAGAAGAACCCGAGATGAACGCTGACACGACCGGCGAGCTCGCCGCCGCCTCGCCCGGGTCCTGGACCCGGGCGCGTTCGACGACCGAGCGGAACCGCGCACCCTCGGCCAGCTGTGGGACCAGGTGTCCCGGCGAATGACGGCCCAGGAGCATGCCCGGCGCGCGATCACCGCCGGCAGGACCTTGCCGGACAGACCATGACCGCCACCCCAGCAGCCCCGTGTGCCCACCGGCGGGGTGCCCCGGTGCGCCGGGAGCGCCCCGGTGGGCGCCCCCGGCTATGCGGTTCGGCGCGGGGCTCGACCGTGCACCGCACCTCGGCGGGATGCCCGGTGGCGGCGCGGCTACTCGCTGCGCCACGATCGAGGGCGTGGACCTGACACCCCTCCAGCGCGTGACGCTGCACCGCCTCGTCGTGGGCGAGGTGACGGCGACGA
>NZ_JBEDNP010000093.1:0-1139 GCF_040105315.1 Pseudonocardia tropica | reverse complement strand
CCGCCGGAGCGCCTGCGCTCGGCCGGCCGGGTGACCGCCACCGAGCTGGCCGCCCTGCCGGACGGGACGCAGGTCGTCGACGTCCGCGGCCCGGGCGAGGTCGCCGGGTCCGGGCTCGTCCCGGGAGCCGTGCCGATCCCGCTGCCCGCCCTCGTCTCGCGGCTCGGCGAGCTCGACCCGGCCACCCCGACCGTCGTCTACTGCGCGGGCGGCTACCGCTCCTCGATTGCGGCGTCGGTGCTGCGTGCCCGGGGCTTCGCCACCGTCGACGACCTGCTCGGCGGGTTCGGTGCCTGGGCCGACGGCTCCCGGCCGGTCGCGACACCGGCCACCACCTGATCCGCCCGCCGACGACGGCGCCCCGGCCGGGATCCGGCCGGGGCGTCGTCGGTGCGGGGACTCAGGCGAGACCGCGGAGCATCGCGTTCCAGTACATCGCGGGGAGGCCGTAGCGCTTGAGCAGCCACATGTCCCTCCGCTCCTTGATGGTGTCGATCCCGGGGATCGACGGCGCCGGCGTCATCGTGTAGTCGAACTCGGCGAGCAGCATGTGGTGCCGCGAGGTCGTCAGCGGGCAGGACGCGTAGCCGTCGTAGCTCGCCGACGGCGTGCGCCCCGCCATGACGTCGCGCAGGTTCCGGGCGACCACCGGTGCCTGCTTGCGGATGGCCGCACCGGTCTTCGAGTTCGGTGAGGACCCGGCGTCGCCGAGGGCGAACACGTTCGGGTACCGCGAGTGCTGCAGGGTGTGCTTGTCGATCTCGACATAGCCCGCCGGATTGTTCGGGTCGGCCAGCGCGCTCTTCTTCACCCAGTCCGGCGCGCTCTGCGGCGGGACGGCGTGCAGCACGTCGTAGGACAGGGTCGAGGTCGTGTCGCCCGCCGCGTGGTCGACGACGGTGATCTCCTTGGCGCCGGCGTTCACCGAGGTCATCTCGCTCTGGAAGTGGACCTGGATGCCGTAGCGGGCGGCGACGCCCTCGAGCACCTTCGCGAACTCGGGTACGCCGAACATGCCCGGCGTCGGCAGCACCAGGTGCACGTCGATGTCGCGCAGCACGCCCTGCTCCCGCCAGTGGTCGGCGGCGAGGTAGGCGATCTTCTGCGGCGCTCCCGCACACTTGATCGGGCCACCGGGC
>NZ_JBEDNP010000092.1:0-1162 GCF_040105315.1 Pseudonocardia tropica | reverse complement strand
CCGAGGCCATCAACGGCCGACTCGAAGCCCTCCGCCGCAACGCCATGGGCTTCCGCAACCTGATCAATTATCGGATCCGGTCGCTACTGCACTGCGGAGCGCTCGCACTCTAAATCCGGAAGAGCCCGATGCTGCGACCGTGTCGTGCTCACCAGTGAAGGCCCTGGGGCGGCCATGCGTCGGCCGGCCACCGACCACTGCAGCCGATCGCTGGGGGCACCGGGCCACAGCGCGCATCCCCATCGTCCGACTCCGCGCTGCTCGACGCGACGACGCGGATGCAGGGGCGCCACGAGCCGGCTGGAGCGAGCTGATTCCGCCGACAGCGCGGTGTGGTCGTTCAATCACGGGTACTGCCGAGGCCGATTGGAGCTAGCCGTATCGGCGGCGGCACGCACTACCTGGAAGTGCGTGCTGCCGCGGAACCGGACGGGACGCACGATGCGTCCGTCGGACCGCCTGTACACCCGCACTCGTGAAACCTGTTGCGGGGTACGTGCCGTGGCCCGCCGCCATCGGCCAAGGGCCTCACCACAGAGGGCCGGGAGCCGCTGCGTCTCGATCACGATGACGCCCGCGAATCGGGTTCATCGATAAAGCTGGTGCAGTCGTCCAGCTGCCGAGCTGTGTGACCTTGAGATCCTGGCCCTCGGGTTGCGCTGTCCTGCACCGACGCGCCACGAGGCTTGGGTAGGGTCTTGTCTCCACCGGTGCAGGACTGAGCGGGCGAGGCGTGGTCGACGTACTCGGTCCTACCACCGGTAGTCGACCATGGCGTGCCGGGAACGCCGCTTTCGGACGCTGCCCGACCGTCGAGCTCAGCACGGGGCACGCGGGCTTCGAATGCGAGTAGCTCGAGGTGATGCTCGATAACAGCCGAACGCTCCACCCAGCGGCCCGTGCGCACCAGAAAGACCGTGTTGCCGTTGTCAGCGATGAGCCCGTGGCGGAGAACCGCCGTGGCGTGGTCGAGGACATGTCTGGACCCGACGGAACCACTCGGCATACCAGCGTCATGGAGACTGAGGACAAAACGGGCTCTTCCGGAAATGGAGTGCAGGTGAGGGCGTGATCGACCGCGCGGGTGGGGTCGTGTCGCTGCGGTGAGGCGGGCCCCGAGAAGTTGATGATGAAGGTTCCTACACCGAACATCGTCGAACGC
>NZ_JBEDNP010000091.1:0-1164 GCF_040105315.1 Pseudonocardia tropica | reverse complement strand
GCATACCGTCCGACGAGGGCAACAACGGCTCGAGCCTGGCCCACTGGGCATCGGTCAGGACCGCGCGACGCGACACCTGATGATCATCGCGCAGTCCCGAGCGGCCGAGTTAGGAGACACGCCCTAGTTGACGCATCTCCGCAGTAGTTGAGCTAGACGGGCGGGGCTACCCACTCGATCTTTCCCGTCGTGCGCCCCCAAGACCCAGCCCTCGAGGACCACCACCACCGGCCTGGCCCGCTTGCGCGATGCCGCTGCTGTCGTCGCCGGCCAGATCCGAAGGAAGCTCCAGACATGACACTGGGGCGCCTCCCAAAAGAAGCGCCCGAGCGAACTGGATCTCGGCTCAGCAGTGCGGGACGGCGGCCTGGTTGACGACCGTGTTGGCACTGACGTAGCCGCGGACCCAGATGGGCCTACCACTGGACGGACTCCAACCCGCCGCCTCAACGAAGAACCAGCGGTTCGTTCGGTATGGCGAGGAGGACCACGCGTTGTCGACCCAACAACGCATCGTCACCGGTACGCCCCTGGGGATCCCTCCGACCATGGCGGAAGCAGGCGTAGGAGCTGAGTAGGCCACGGCAGTGACGCTCGTCCTCGGTGTCGCAGCCTGGGCGGGCGCCGCGATCCCGAGTGTCGCTCCCAACCCAAGCACCCCTATGGCCGCGACTCGTCCGACAAATCTCCGCCGCACACCCGATCGCTCCCCGCGCCCTAGCAGCCCAAGCAACCGTGCCATGAACGTCACCCCTCAAGGTCCATTTCACATAGTACGTACTATGTGGTTTGCATCTTGGCAGCACGAGGCACTCGTTGACAAGAACCAGTTGTCGAGACACGCAGCCCGTCCTGCAACCCAAGGATTGCGACCACTTCGACCACCTGTCGCCCGCCTCCACCTACGAAGCCGCAGCTAACCGCCCCCAGCGTTACGCCCGAGACGCTCATTCCGACGTACTGCACGACAAGACCTCCGCACCTAGCACTAGTTGCATCTTGATGAGTGTTCAAGCACTGGGATGGAGACCCTAAATTGGCTCTTCCGGAAATGGAGTGCAGGTGAGGGCGTGATCGACCGCGCGGGTGGGGTCGTGTCGCTGCGGTGAGGCGGGCCCCGAGAAGTTGATGATGAAGGTTCCTACACCGAACATCGTCGAACGC
>NZ_JBEDNP010000090.1:0-1174 GCF_040105315.1 Pseudonocardia tropica | reverse complement strand
GACCGTGCGCCACGGACCTCTCGGCTTGATCAGCTCGGTCTTGAACAGCCCGATCGTCGACTCCGCCAACGCGTTGTCATACGCGTCGCCCACCGACCCGACCGAGGGCGCCGCGCCGGCCGCGGCGAGTCGTTCGGTGTAGGCGATGGACCGATATTGCGACCCCGCATCCGAGTGTGCGACCAGCTCGGACAGGTCCTTATGGCCCTGTCGGGCGCGAGTCCATACCGCGTGTTCGAGGGCATCGAGCACCAGCTCGGTACGCATCGACGTGGCCGCGCGCCAGCCCAGGATCCGCCGCGAACAGGCATCGATGACGAAGGCGACGTAGACCATCCCCGACCACGTCGGCACGTAGGTGAAGTCAGTAACCCAGAGCTGGTCCGGGGCCGGCCGGTCGAACCGGCGCTCGACCAGGTCACCGGCCCGCGGCCCACCACCGTCGATCGTGGTGCGGACCCGGCGTCCGCGGCGGACCCCGGCCAGCCCCGCCGCGCGCATCAGCCGCTCGACCGTGCATCGGGCGACGTCGATGCCCTCGCGGCCCAGCTGGATCCAGACCTTCCGAGCGCCGTAGACGCCATAGTTCTCGGCATACACCCTGCTGATCTGAGCGGTCAGTTCCTCGTCACGCACCTGCTGTCTGCTCGGGGCCCTCAACGCCGCGGCGCGGGCGGCGTAGTAGGTCGACGGGGCGATCGCCACGCCCAGCTCGGCGAGCTGGGCGCAGATCGACGCGACACCCCACCGCCGTCCCACCGTGGAGCGGGCGGCGTGCTGGTCGATGAACCTCACCAACGCTTGTGTGGCCGGTCGATCTCGGCCGCGAAGAAAGCCGAAGCAGCCTTGAGGATCTCGTTGGCCCGCTTGAGCTCCGCGACCTCCCGGCGCAGCCGCTTGACCTCCTCGGACTCCTCAGTGGTGGTGCCCGGCCGGACACCACCGTCGATCTCGGCTTGACGGACCCACTTGCGCACCGTCTCCCCGGTGCCGACCCCGAGCTTGGTGGCGACGGCGTTCATCGCCGCCCACGGCGAGTCGTAGTCCGACTCGACCTCGGCGACCATGCGCACCGCCCGCTCACGCAACTCCGGCGGATACGGCGGCTGGGAACGACGTGTCATGACTCCATCTCCTCAGAAGATCAAGTCTCCCGACACGCCGGGGCGGTTCA